>DATBMD010000281.1:0-20066 GCA_036555085.1 Gaiellaceae bacterium | reverse complement strand
GATCAGTTGCCGGCGACGTACTCGGCGACGGCCGTGATCTCCGCGTCGCTGAGCTCGTCTCCGAACGGCGGCATGGCGCCGCCGCCGTTCCGCACCTGCTCCTCGGCCTGCTCCACCGACACCGAGGTCTCGTCGAGGTTGGGCCCGATCGTGCCGCTCGACCCGGCCGGGGTGAAGGTGTGGCAGCTGCCGCAGCCGGCCGACGCGAACACCGCCTCGCCCGACGTCTCGCCGCCCGTGTCGCCCCCGGTGTCGCCCGTCTCCGCCGGTGGCGGCGGTGGCGGGGGTGTCGCCTCGTCCCCGTCGTCGTCGCCGCCGCAGCCGGCGAGCGCCAGACCGAGCAGGAGAGCCGTAAGGGTCGCCGCACGACGCACGAGCGGGACCCTACCACCGGGCATCGCGCCCGAAACCTTCGCCCGCCGCCTACGCGACGAGCCGGGTGGTGGCGCCCGCGAACTGGAGGCGCAGGCGCTCGCACTCGTCGAGCGAGGCGCCGAAGTTGTGCGTCGCCAGCGCGTCGAGCGCCGCATAGGCGCTTTCGAGCCGCGAGGCGTAGTGCCGCCAGTGGAAGCGGACGAGCTCGTAGAGCATGCGCTCGGCCTCGCCGAGCTGGAGCCGCTCGATCGCCTGCTCGACCTCGGTCACGAGCACGGCTGCCTCGGCGTCGGTCTCGGGTGTGGGGTAGTGGCGCATCGGCGGTGGCGCGCGGCGACGGTGGTGTGACCGCATGGTCAGCGTATACGCGGGCTCCCTCGAACGAGGGACGCCCGCGACAGGGGTTTCGACGGCCCCGCGGCGGGCGATCGCGCTCGCGCGGGGGCGAGCACGCCGTTGATGACCGCGCTCAGGGGAAGCGGTCGACGTTCGGCCGCAGGTCGTAGCGGCCGCGGTTGACGCAGTCGCTCGGCACGACGTACTCGGCGCTGCCCTGCCGGTGCAGCTGGTTGGCGACGAGCTGGGAGCGCATCATCCGGTGGGCGGTGTCCTCGTCCAGGCCGAGCCGTCGTCCCAGGCCGACGCCGCTCTGCAGCGCATAGCACTCGGTGACTCCCTCGGCGCCGACGCCGCGCAGGTGCCACGCCTCGTGCGCAAGCACCGCGATCGCCCGCGCGGTCTCGGAGAACGACGGCACGTCGCCGTCCGAGGCGAGTCGATGCAGCGCGTAGCAGAGCTCCGGCGTCAGGTACGCCTGGGCGCCGCCGACGATCGCGACTCCGTCGGCATGCTGGACGGCGCCGACGCGCCGGCCCGACGTGTCGCAGCCGACGCGGACGGGCTTGCCCGCCACCGTCGAGGCCTCGGCCGAGATCCGGGCCTCGGCCGACCGCCGGTCGGCGGCATCCAGGTCGTCCCAGCCGTCACGGCCGAGCAGGAGCACGAGCCCGCCGACCACGGCCAGCACGGCCGCCGCCTCGAGCAGCGGTCGCACGAGGCGACGCCGGCGCGAGCGCGGTGGACGGCCCGCGGTCGCGGGCCGCGGCCCTGCCTCCTCGTCCGCCTCCGTCAGGTCGATCCAGTGCGGAGCGCCCTCGACGTCCACGATCGCCCATTCGGCGACCTCGCCGTCCCCGTAGCGCTCGCGGTCGGCGGCTCCGGGCCGGCGGTCGTCGCGACGGAAGAACGGCGCGCTCGAGCGGTAGTTGGCGGCGAGAAACTGCAGCTCGAGGCCCAGCGCGACGGCGAAGGGGACCCAGAGCGGGATGCCGTCGCGGATGGACGGCGGCGAGAAGAACCACGCCACGAGCAGGGCGATCAGCACCAGCCGGAGGCGCCGGAACAGGCGGACCGGGTTGCGGGAGCCGTCCATCATCGCAGGGTAGGCGCCGCGCGCTCCGTAGTGACCCGCACGTGCGCATCGGTGGCGCCCGGATGCCGGTGGGGCGGCCGCGTGCCAGCCTCGGGCTGACTTCGCCGCGAACGAAAGGACGTGCCATGGGACCGGTTCTCGTCGCATACGCGACCAAGCACGGGTCGACCGCCGAGGTCGCGGGCGACATCGCCGAGGAGCTCAGGGAGCGAGGGCTCGAGGTAGAGGTAGCCGCCGCCCGGGACGTGGAGGACCTCGAGGGCTACTCGGGCGTCGTCGTCGGCGGCGCCATCTACATGGGGCGCTGGCACCACGACGCCCGGCGCTTCCTCGGGCGCAACCGCCGGGCCCTCGCCGACGTCCCCTTCGCCGTCTTCGGCATGGGCCCGCTGACGACGTCGGACGACGACGCCCACGAGGCGAGGCGCCAGCTCGACCGCGCGCTCGCCGGCGTCCACGGCCTGCGGCCCGCCAGGGTGGCTGTCTTCGGCGGCGTCGTCGATCCGTCGAAGCTGCGGTTCCCCTTCAACCGGATGGAGGCGACGGACGCCCGCGACCCGGAGGCGATCCGGGCCTGGGCGGACGAGGTGGCCGACCTGGTCGGGGCCTAATGCGCCCTCTCGAAAACCCCGTAGGGGCCGGACCTGTCCGGCCCCCGCCCGGTAGGGCCGGACGGGTCCGGCCCCTACGAGTCAGACCAGGCGCCGCTCGACCGCCCAGCGGGTCAGCTCGTGGCGGCTCGAGAGCTGGAGCTTGCGCAGCACCGCGGAGACGTGGCTCTCGACGGTCTTCACTGACAGGTGCAGGCGCGCGGCGATCTCCTTGTAGCGGTACCCGCGCGCGATCAGCTGCAGCACCTCGCGCTCGCGGGCGGTGAGCAGGTCGAGCTCGGGGTCGGTCGGCTGGCCCCCGCCCCGGAAGGCGTCGAGGACGAACCCCGCGAGACGCGGCGAGAAGACGGCGTCTCCGTCGGCCGTGCGCCTGATCGCCTCGCTCAGCTCCTCGCCCGAGATCGTCTTCGTCACGTACCCGCGCGCGCCCGCGCGGATCACCGCGATCACGTCCTCGGCGGCGTCCGAGACGGACAGGGCAAGGAACTTCACCGCGGGGCGCTCGGGCGCCACCGCCGCGATCACCGCCTGACCCGTCCCGTCGGGCAGGTGGACGTCGAGCAGCACGACGTCGGGGTCGAGGTCCCGGATCAGCGGCACCGCCTCCGCGACGGAGGCCGCCTCGCCGACGACCTCGATCGAGTCGTCGAGCTCGCTGCGGACGCCCGACCGGAAGAGCCGGTGGTCCTCGACCAGGACGAGCCGGAGCCGCTGCGTCACGCGGCTGCCACCGGTAGTCGCAGCTCCACCTCGGTGCCCTCGCCCGGCGTGCTCCGGACGGCGGCGGTGCCCCCGTGGCGCTCGAGCCGCGCCTCGATCGAGTCGGCGATACCGCGCCGGTCGTCGGGGACGGCGTCGCGGTCGAAGCCCGGCCCGCGGTCGCGGACGAAGATCGCGACCCCGTTCTCCTCGACCTCGACGAAGACCGACACCTCGTCGACGCCGGCGTGCACGGCGGCGTTCGTGACCGCCTCCCGCGCGGCGAGTACCAGCGCCTGCAGGCGCTCGTCGAGCGGACGGTCGCCCGTCTGGACGATCTCGACGCGCACCCCGTGGACGTCCTCGACGCCGGCCAGCTGCTCCTCGAGCTCGCCCCGCAGGGTGTCGCCGGCCTCGGTGCGCTCGCCGTAGAGCCACGACCGCAGCTCCCGCTCCTGCCGCCGCGCCAGCGCGGCCACCCGGCGCGGGTCGTCGGCCTCGCGCTGGACGAGCGCGAGCGTCTGAAGCACCGAGTCGTGCACGCGCGCGGCCATGTCGGCGCGCTCCTGCGCCCGGATCCGCTCGAGCCGCTCGGCGTCGCGCTCGCGCGCGAGTCGGAGAGCCCATGGCCCGACGACGAGAAACAGGACTGCGGCCAGGCCGGCCGGGGCGACCAGCGAGCCGTCGGTGCTCTCGTCGCTCGCTCCCACGAAGACGAAGACCCCGGTCACGAGCAGCGTGATCGCAATGCCGACGCGCAGGCCGTATCTGGCCGAGTGAGGCTGACGCTGCCCACCCAGAGCGAGGAACGCGCCCGCGGCCACGAGCAGCATCCCCCACACCGCGGCGTCGCCGATCCCGACCGCTCTGAGCGTCAGCACGGCGGCGACGGCGAGCAGCAGCGCACCCGCGATCCGGGCGACTCGGCCGCGCGGCGCCGCGCCGTCCTCGGGCAGCGCGATCCAGCCCGCCGCGTAGGCGAGCACGCCGGCGCCGCCCGCGAACGTGAGCAGTGCGAAGACGAGCCGGACGAGCGTCGGGTCGACGCGTGCCGCGCGGCCGAGGCCCGAGCACACGCCGCCGAGCAGTGCGCCGTCGCGGCTGCGGCTCAGGCGCGCAAGCGCTGCAGGGAGCCTGGCCGCGACGGTGGTCATCCGCTCCGCACCTCGAGGTTGCCGAAGCCGACCTCCGCCTCGATCTCGAGGGTCGGCGCGGCCGGGCCTGACCCGGGCTGCACCTCGCGCACGTCGATGTTGCGGCCGTCCGACTCGAGGCCGAAGACGGTCGCCTCGCCGGCCTCGACCCTCGCGTCCACGTCGACCCGGGCCTCCGGCGGCACGAGGACCGTCAGCTCGCCGATGCCGACGCTCGTCTCGACGTGTGTCATCCCGGCGGGCAACGCGAGGCCGCGCAGGTCCAGCTCGAGCGAGCCGATCGACTGACGGTACGGCTCGTCCAGCTCCTGCACGCTGACGGGACGCTCGGTGCGGCTCCCGATGGGTCCGTCGAGCGGGATGTCGAGGGTCGTGACGCCGACCATCAGCGTTGCCAGCACGACGCCGACGACAGCCAGCCCGCCGACTCCGCCGACGAAAGCACCGATCGCGACCGCGACACCGACCAGGACGACGCCCACGGTCAGCGCCAGCGTCCAGTCGACGTCGACGGCGTCCGTTGCGTCGAGGAGCCCGAGCACGCCGGCCCCGGCGATGAGCACGCCGAGTGTCGGCAGAAAGACCGGCAGCCGCCGGCGCGCGGGCGACGGCGGCTGCGGCGACGGCGCATCCCCCTCGACAGCGGGGGCGGCCGCTGCCGGGGCGCCGGTGCGTCGTTCGGACGTCTGCCACCAGACGAGGAGGATGCCGGCGACGAGCGCGGCCACCCAGAAGCCCCCGTCGAACAGCCAGAGGGAGCCCTCGGCGATCGCGACGACCAGCGCGAAGCCGATCAGGCCCAGTCCGATCACGAGCCATGGTCGCTCGCGGTGGTCGCGCAGCGCCTGGCCGAGAATCGACTGCTCCCGGCCTTCCTCCGGGATGACCAGCCAGGCGGCCGCGTAGAGGATGAGCCCGGCGCCGCCGAGCAGGACGAGCGCCGCGAAGGCGACGCGGTAGACGAGCGGGCTCATGTCGAAGTAGCGGGCGAGGCCCGAGCAGACGCCGGCGACGATGCGGTCGTCGGCCGGCCGGACGAGCAGGCGCTCGCTCTCGGGCGCGGTGGCTGAGGTGGTGTCGTTCACGTGTCTCCCTTCGCGATGATCGCCAACAGCGTCACCGCCCGCACCTGTCTGGCGCCATCGGGGAAGACCCTGAGCGGTCACCGATTTCACCTTGACTTGGCTAACAGTGTTAGCTAGACTCTGCTAACAGTGTTAGCTAGCGAGATGCAAAGGAGACCGGCCTTGGACACCACCCTCGCTCTTTCGTCGACGTCGCTACGACGGCTCGCCTACGGGCTGCTGTCGATCGTCCTGCTCGGGCTGATCGTCTACGAGCTCGCCGCGAACGGAGGCGGCTGGTGGCAGCTCGCCGCCTTCGGGCTCGGGCCCGATCTCGCGCTCCTCCTCGGGGCGGGGCGCGGGCTCGCTCGCGGTCAGCTGCACCCGCGCGCCGTGCTGCTGTACAACGCGCTCCACCGCTTCTGGGGGCCGCTTGGCCTGGTCGTCGTCGCGCTCGCGGCGGGGCTCCCGGCCGGCTACCTCGTCGGCGCGCTCGCCTGGGCGCTCCATATCGCCGTCGACCGCGCGGTCGGCTACGGCCTGCGCACGCACGATGGCTTCCAGCGCACCTGAGCCGCCCAGCCCACGCGCGCGGGAGATCGTCGCCGCGGCCCGCGCCCTGCTCGAGGAGCAGGGCGCGGACGCGCTCTCGATGCGGCGGCTCGCCGATCGGCTCGGCATCCGCGCGCCTTCGATCTACAAGCATCTCCCCGACAAGCGCAGCCTCGAGGCCGCGTTGATCTCCGAAGCCTTCGAGGAAACGGCCGTCGCCTTCGCCGCCGCAGTCGAGGGCGCGGAAGAGCCGCTGGTCGCCCTGGCGGCCGCCTACCGCGACTTCGCCCGCGGGCATCCGCACCTCTACCGGCTGATGACGGAACGCCCGCTGGCACGGGAGCTGCTCGCTCCCGGGGCCGAGGCGCGGGCGGCGCAGCCGCTTCTCGACGCGGTGGGCGGCGACGCCGATCGCGCGCGCGCCGCGTGGGCGTTCGCGCACGGGATGACGATCCTCGAGCTGAACGGCCGCTTTCCGCCGGGCGCCGACCTCGACGCGGCGTGGCGGCGGGGCCTCGAGGCGCTGGCGAGCGAGGTCGAGCCGCAGCCGTAGCCGCAGGGGGTGTTGTCGGGTGAGCGTCCTACAGTGGTCGGGCGAAGCTGCCGATCTGAGCTCCAGCGGCCACACGAAGGAGTCGAGGATGGTCACTCACAGCTGGGACTGGTGGTATCGCCTTGCGCGGCTCGAGCTCGGCTTGACGGATCTGGAGGCGCGCGAGTACGCCGACCGACGCGTGGTCGAGGACGCGAACCGCGAGCGGCTCGCCCAGCGCCGCCGCCGCGCCGCGTAGGGGCCGGACCTGTCCGGCCCGCCCGGGTCCGGCCCGCCCGGGGCCACGCCCGGGGCAAACCCCCGGCCCCGGGTTCGGGCTGCACACCTTCGAGACGCCTGCGCGCCGTAGCGCCGAACGCGGCGGCGTCGCCCATCCTCGGGCGACAACCCAACGCAGCGCCGAATCGAAGGAGAAGGCATGAGCACCACTCTCGACCACCAGCTCGATGCTCCACCGGAGCAGCGCGAGACACTCGTCGAGGCACGCGCGGTGAGCCGCCGCTACGGCAGCGGCGACGCCGTCGTCGACGCCGTCCGCGCTGTCTCGCTTTCCGTCGCGGCGGGCGAGCTCGTCGCGGTCATGGGACCGTCCGGCTCGGGCAAGTCCACGTTGATGCACATGCTCGCGGGCCTCGATCGCCCCACGGCAGGCGAGATCTGGATCGGCGGCTCCGAGATCTCCGGCCTCGGCGACACGGCGCTGACGAAGCTCCGGCGCACGCACATCGGCTTCGTGTTCCAGTTCTTCAACCTGCTGCCGATGCTGACGGCAGAGGAGAACATCCTGCTGCCGCTCTCGATCGCCGGCCGGAAGCCCGACCGCAGCTGGGTCGCGGAGGTCGTCGGGAGCGTCGGGCTGCAGGACCGGCTCGGACACCGCCCCTCGGAGCTCTCCGGCGGGCAGCAGCAGCGGGTCGCGATCGCCCGCGCGATGATCGGGCGGCCGACGGTGATGTTCGCCGACGAGCCGACCGGGAACCTCGACTCGAAGACGAGCGGCGAGATCCTCGCCCTCCTCCGCGGCTCCGTCGACGACTACGGCCAGACGACCGTGATGGTCACCCACGACGCGGCGGCAGCCACGATCGCCGACCGCATCCTCTTCCTCGCCGACGGGCGCATCGAGCTCGAGCTCGGCCGCTCCGGCCACGCCGAGGTGCTCGCGGCGCTGGCGGAGGTGTCGTCGCGATGACGCGCGCAGCTCTCAAGGGCCTCGTCCAGCGCAAGCTCCGCGCGCTGCTGACCGCGCTCTCCGTCGTGCTCGGCGTGGCGATGGTGAGCGGCACGTTCATGCTCACGGACTCGATCCAGAAGGCCTTCGACTCGATCTTCACCAGCTCGTACGCCGAGACGGACGTCGTCGTCAGCGGCCGGCCGATCGTGGAAGGCGCGACGAGCGGCAACCCGACCGTCTCCCCGGCGCTGCTGGAGCGCATCCGCGCGCTTCCGGCAGTCGAGGAGGCCGCCGGCTCGCTCGTCGACCTGCAGACGGAGGCCAACACGACGAAGCTCATCGACCGCGACGGCGAGACCATCGGCGGCGGCGACGCGTCGACGCTCGGCTTCGGCGTCGATCCCGACCACCCGCGCTTCACCCCGCTCGACCTGACCGAGGGCGAGTGGGCGCGGGGCCCCGGCGAGGTCGTGCTGGACGCCGGCACGGCAAAGTCGAACGACTACGCCGTCGGCGACCGCATCGGCGTCGCGGCATCGGGGCCGATCGAGCAGTTCCGGATCTCCGGGATCGCGACGTTCGGCGACGTCGACTCGCTGGCGGGCGCCACGATCGCGGCGTTCGACCTGCCCACCGCCCAACGCCTCCTCCGCAAGGACGGCTACGACTCGATCTCCGTCGCCGGGCGGAACGGCACCTCGGCGCAGGAGCTCGTCGACCTGATCCGGCCGCTGCTGCCCGTGACGGCGCAGGTCGAGTCGGCCTCGGCCCGCGCGGCGTCGGACTCGAAGGAGGTGAACGAGTTCATCTCCTACCTCCGGTACGCGCTGCTCGCGTTCGGCGGGATCGCGCTCTTCGTCGGCGGTTTCGTCATCTTCAACACGCTCTCGATCACCGTGGCCCAGCGCACGCGGGAGTTCGCGACGTTGCGAACGCTGGGGGCATCGCGCCGCCAGGTGCTGGGCTCGGTGATCCTGGAGACGCTGACGATCGGCGTGATCGCCTCGCTGGTCGGTCTCGCGATCGGCTTCGTGCTCGCGCAGCAGCTCGGCGCGCTGTTCGGAGCGCTGGGGCTGGCGCTGCCCGAGGCCGGAACGGTCATCGCCGTTCGCACGGTCGTCGCCTCGCTCGTCGTCGGCACGGCGATCACCCTCCTCGCCGGGCTCGTGCCCGCACTGCGCGCGACTCGGGTGGCGCCGATCGCCTCGGTTCGGGAGGGCGCCACGATGGAGGCACGGCGGATCGGCGCACGCACGACGGTCGTGGCCGCCGGGCTCCTCGGCGTCGCAGCGGCAACGCTCGGCGTGGGACTGTTCGCCGACGGCGTTTCCGCCCAGCAGCGGCTGCTCGCCGTCGCCCTCGGGTCGCTCGGCGGCTTCGTCGGCGTGGCGATGGTCGCTCCGCGGCTCGTCCGTCCGCTCGCCGCCGTGGTCGGCTTCCCGGCCCAGCGGCTCGGCGGAAGCGCCGGCGAGCTCGCCCGGCGCAACGCCGTGCGGAACCCGTCGAGGACCGCCTCGACCGCGGCAGCGCTCATGATCGGGCTCACGCTGGTCACGACCGTCGCCGTCCTCGGCCAGGGCCTGCGCACCTCGGCGAAGGAGACGGTCGAGCGGCAGGTGACGGCCGACTACGTCGTCACGTCGCAGAACGGCTTCGACGGCCTGCCGCCCGCGGTTGGGCAGCGGATTGCCTCCGTGCCGGGCATCGACGCGACGAGCGTCCGCAGCGACAAGGCCAAGGCGTTCGGCTCCACGACCACGGTCACGGGAGTCGAGGGCGATCGGATCGGCGCCTTCTACGCGTTCCGCTTCAGCCAGGGCAGCGAGGCTGCGCTGGCGGCGCTGGACCGGGGCGGCGCGATCGTCCGCCGGAGCTACGCCGAGAAGCACCAGCTCACGGTCGGCTCCCCGCTCCGGCTCGTGACGCCGTCCGGCGAGACGGTGCGGCTGCGCGTCGAGGCCCTGCTCGACCAGGGCAAGTTCGACCTCGATCCGCTGCTCGGCTCGGTCGTCATCTCGCAGCAGCGGTTCGACGAGGCGTTCCCGCGTCCCGTCGACCTGTACACGTTCGTGAACGTGCCCGAGGGCGTGATCACGGACGCGATGGTGGCCCAGGGCGTCGAGCGGTACCCGGGCGTGCGTGTCTCCACCCGGGCCGAGTTCGTCGACGAGCGCTCGTCGGGCATCGAGCAGATCCTGAACCTGCTCTACGTCCTGCTCGCGCTCTCGGTGGTGATCAGCCTCTTCGGCATGGTCAACACGCTCGTCCTCGCGGTCTTCGAGCGCACGCGTGAGCTCGGGATGCTGCGCGCGACCGGTCTGACCCGCCGGCAGACCCGCCGCATGGTCAGGCACGAGAGCGTGATCACGGCGCTGATCGGGGCCGCGCTCGGACTGCCGCTCGGCATCCTGCTGGCCGCCACGGTGACGCGCTCGCTCGCCGAGTACGACATCGCGTTCAGCTTGCCGGTGGGAACGCTCGTGGCCTTCGTGGCGGTGGCGGTCGTCGCCGGCGTGCTGGCGGCAATCGTGCCGGCGCGGCGTGCGAGCCGTCTCGACGTCCTCGAGGCGCTCGGCTACGAGTAGCACGCCGGTGCCCCGCCGCTGCCACGCGGCGGCGGGGCACCGCCGCTCCTAGGCCTGGGCGCTCCGCCGGGCCCGCTCGCGGAGCTCGTACTTCTTCACCTTGCCGGTCGAGGTCTTCGGCAGCTCGCCGAACTCGATCGCGCTCGGCGCCTTGAAGCCGGGGAGCGTCTCGCGCGAGAAGGCGACCAGCTCGGCCTCGCTCAGCGTCGAGCCGGCCCGGAGCGTCACGAACCCCTTCGGGCGCTCGCCCCACTTCTCGTCCGGGATCGCGACGACCGCGGCCTCGAGCACGTCGGGATGGCGCACGAGCGCCTGCTCGACCTCGATCGTCGAGATGTTCTCGCCGCCGGAGATGATGATGTCCTTGGCCCGGTCGCGGAGCTCGACGTACCCGTCCGGGTGCATGACCCCGAGGTCGCCGGAGTGGAACCAGCCGCCGCGGAACGCCTCGGCCGTCGCCGCCTCGTCTTCGAAGTAGCCCTGCATGACGTTGTTCCCGCGCATCACGACCTCGCCCATCGTCTCGCCGTCTGCCGGGACGTCCCGCATCTCCGCGTCGACCACTCGGACCGGATCGGCGGTGACCAGGCCGACGCCCTGCCGCGCCTTCAGGCGCGTCCGGGCCTCGAGCTCGAGCCCGTCCCAGCCCGGGTTCCAGTCGCAGATCGTGATCGGCCCGTAGGTCTCGGTGAGGCCGTAGACGTGGTTCACGGCGAAGCCGAGCGCCTCGGTGCGCTCGATCACGGCGGGTGACGGTGGAGCGGCGGCGGTGGTCACGAGCACGGGCCTCGAGAGCGGCGCCGCCGCGGGGTCGGCGGCGAGCATCACCAGGACCGTGGGGGCTCCGTTGAGGTGGGTGACCCGCTCCTCCTCCAGCAGCCGCCACACGAGCGGAGGGTCGACCTTGCGCAGGCAGACGTGCGTCCCGCCGACGGCCGTCACGGCCCACGTGAAGCACCAGCCGTTGCAGTGGAACATCGGCAGCGTCCAGAGGTAGACCGATTCCGGGCCCAAGCGGGCGTGGATCACCTCGGCCAGCGCGTTCAGGTACGCGCCGCGATGCGTGTACACGACGCCCTTCGGGCGCCCGGTCGTGCCGCTCGTGTAGTTGATCGAGATCGCGTCGTCCTCGCCGGCGAGCCGGTCGTCGGGCTCGCCGTCGCCCGCGCCGGCGAGGAAGGCCTCGTAGTCGCCGCCCTCGCCGGTGACGAGGACGCGCTCGACCGGGGCGTCCTCGACGAGCCCGGCGAGCGAGGGGTCGACGACGAGCACCCTGGCGCCGGAGTGACCGAGGATGTAGCCGATCTCGCCGGCGCTCAGGCGCGTGTTGATCGCGACGAGGACCGCGCCGGCGGCGGGGACGCCGAAGTGCGCCTCGAGCAGCTCCGTCGTGTTGAGCGCGAGGTAGGCGACGCGGTCGCCCTTCTCGATGCCGGTCTCCTGCAGGCGGAGCGCCAGCCGCCGCACGCGCTCGCGAAGCTCCGCCCAGGTGAGCCGCCGGTCGCCGTCCACGACGGCGACCCGCTCCGGGAAGACTCCGGCGCTTCGCTCGAGGAAAGCCAGCGGCGTCAGCCGTGAGAGGTTGACCGCCTGCTCGACCCCGCTGCCGGCGGGCGCGGCGCTGTCGACCGTCATCGTGCCTCCTCGTCGGTTCGCCGCCACAGTACGACCGGCCGCCGCCGGGCACAACCGAGGCGTACAGTTCGGGTATGACCGTCGCGGCGTCCGCGTTCCGGACGATCCTCGTCACCGACGACCCGCCGGCCGCACGGGTGACGCTGAACCGCCCGGAGAAGCGCAACGCGCTCTCGCTCGAGCTGATGGAGGAGGTCGTGGCGGCGCTGGGCGCGCTCGCCGAGCGGCCGGACGTCCGGGCGATCGTGATCGAAGGCGCCGGGCCGGCGTTCTCGGCGGGGCACGACCTCGCCGAGATGATCGGACGCGACCTCGCCTTCTACGAGCGGCTGTTCGACGTGTGCACCGTGCTGATGGAGACGATCCACAAGCTGCCGCAGCCCGTGATCGCGCGGGTGCACGGGGTCGCCACGGCGGCCGGCTGCCAGCTCGTCGCGGCCTGCGACCTGGCGGTGGCGTCGGACGAGGCGCGCTTCGGCACGCCGGGCGTGAAGATCGGCCTCTTCTGCTCGACTCCGATGGTGCCGCTGACGCGCGCGATCGGGCGCAAGCGCGCGATGGAGATGCTCCTCTCCGGCGAGCTGGTCGACGCGCCGACCGCGCTCGACTGGGGCCTGGTGAACCGCGTCGTGCCGGCGGAGCAGCTCGACGACGCCGTCGCGGAGCTGGTCGAGCGCATCGCGCGCTCGAGCCCGCTGGTCGTCGGCATCGGCAAGGAGGCGTTCCACGCGCAGGTCGAGCTCGACGAGCACCGCGCCTACGACCTGACCAAGGCCGTGATGGCGATGAACGCGCTCGCCGGCGACGCGCAGGAGGGGATGGGCGCCTTCCTGGAGAAGCGCCCGCCCACCTGGCGCGGCAGCTGAGGGCCAAGGCTCGGCCGCGGCGTTAGGCTCGCCCTCCACCGTCGAGGGACTGGAGGACGCCCGGGCATGACGTACGTCGCAGCCGAGGACCGGTACGAGCGGATGATCTACAACCGCTGCGGCCGCAGCGGCCTGCAGCTGCCCGCGGTCTCGCTCGGGCTCTGGCACAACTTCGGGCACGACCGGCCGCTCGAGACCAGCCGGGCGATCGTCCGCCGCGCGTTCGATCGCGGGATCACCCACTTCGACCTCGCGAACAACTACGGCCCTCCCTACGGCTCGGCCGAGGACACCTTCGGCGCGCTGCTCCGCACCGACCTGGCGCCGTACCGGGACGAGCTCGTCGTCTCGACGAAGGCCGGCTACGACATGTGGCCGGGCCCCTACGGGGAGTGGGGCTCGCGCAAGTACCTGCTGGCCAGCCTCGACCAGAGCCTCCAGCGGCTCGGCCTGGACTACGTCGACATCTTCTACTCGCACCGCTTCGACCCCGACACGCCGCTCGAGGAGACGCTGGGCGCGCTCGACACCGCCGTGCGCCAGGGGAAGGCGCTCTACGCAGGCATCTCGTCGTACTCCGCCGTCCAGACCCGCGAGGCCGAGGCGATCCTGCGCGGGCTCGGCACGCCGCTCCTGATCCACCAGCCCTCGTACTCGCTGCTGAACCGCTGGATCGAGCCCGATCTGCTCGACGCGCTCGGGGACCTCGGCGTCGGCTGCATCACCTTCTCGCCGCTGGCGCAGGGCATGCTCACCGACCGGTACCTGCAGGGCATCCCCGAGGGCTCCCGCGCGAGCCGCCCCAGCTCGCTGTCCCCGGACCTGCTCACCGACGAGGCGCTCGCGAAGATCCGCGCGCTGAACGAGATCGCGTCGGGGCGGGGCCAGACCCTCGCGCAGCTGGCGCTCGCGTGGACGCTCCGCGACCGGCGCGTCACCTCGACACTGGTCGGCGCCTCGAGCGTCGAGCAGCTGGAGGCGAACGTGTCCGCGCTCGACGGGCTGGGCTTCACCGGGGACGAGCTTGCCGAGATCGACCGGCACGCGACGGACGCCGGCATCAACATCTGGGCTCAGTCGAGCGCGGAGTGAGCTAGCGGCCGCGCACCGTCACGGCGACGCGGCAGGCCTCGCCTGCCGCCGCGGTGGCCCGCGCCGCGACGGTGTCCGTTCCGAGCCAGTCGGGCAGCTGCCTCCTGAGCCGGCCGCCGGAGCCCAGCCGGATCACGCTGCGCGCGGCCGTCCGCCGCTCGTGGAGGACGATCACCCGCCAGGTGCGCCCGGCGCGAGCCGGCCGGAGCTCCAGCTCGACGCTCAGGACGCCGTCGCGTGCGCGCACGCGCAGGCGCGCCTCGCTGCCCCCGCTGCATCGGACACGGCGCTCGCCCTCGTCGTGGCCGTCGTCGGCCGCCGCCGCCGCGACGAGCGACAGCGCGGCTGCGACGACGGCAACGAGCGCCACGCCCCGCAGTGTCACGGCTCCGACCACGCCTCCGATGGTGCCGCGCCCGGCCGGCGGACCGCAATTGGACGTCGGTCCTAGGTCCCGTCAGCGGCCGTGCCGGCGAGCCCGTTTCGCTCGGCCCAGAGCGCCGCCTGCGTTCGATCGGTCACGCCGATCTGCCGGAAGACGCTCGTGAGGTGCGCCTTCACCGTCTTCTCGCTGATTCCGAGCCGGCGCGCGATCTGCTTGTTGGCGAGCCCCTCGACGACCATCAGCAGGACCTCTCGCTCGCGCTCCGACAGCATCTCGCGCGGCGCCGGCGCGGCAGGAGCGCGCGCGGCCAGGAGCTCGCGTGCTGCCTTCGGGTCGAGCGGGACGTCGCCGCGGGCCGCGGCTCGAACCGCCCGCACGAGCTCGGCCGGCTCGGCGTCCTTGAGCAGGTAGCCCGCCGCGCCCGCATCGAGAGCTCGCAGGATCCGCTCGCGGTCGGAGAACGACGTCAGCACCACGACCGCGATCTCGGGGTGCGCCGAGCGGATGCGGGAGGTCGCGCCGATTCCGTCGAGCACCGGCATCTCGAGGTCCATCAGCACGACGTCCGGGCGCAGCTCCGCCGCGAGCGCGACCGCCTGCTCGCCGTCGGCCGCCTCGCCGACGAGCTCGATCCCCTCGCGGCCCGAGAGCAGCTGGGCGAGGCCAGTGCGGACGACCGCGTGGTCGTCGGCGATCAGGAGGCGGATCACGGGTCTGGCACCTCGAACACGAACGACGTCCCGCGTCCCGGCTCGGAGCGGAGCACGAGCGTACCGCCGCGGCTGGCGGCCAGCTCCTCCAGCAGGGAGAGCCCGACGTGGCCTTCTTGCCGGCGGCGCTCCAGGTGAGCCGTGTCGAAGCCGGCGCCGTCGTCCACGACCTCGACCCGCGCGTTCCCGTCCCTCCGGCGCACCGAGACCTCGACGGTGTGCGCACCGGCGTGGCGCTCGACGTTCCGGACCGCCTCGCCGGCCGCGCGGAAGAGCAGCTGCTCGACCGCGGCGTCGCGTGGCGGCTCGGCGACGTCCAGCGTCGTCTCGAGGCCGCGCGCGCGCAACGGCGCGAGCAGGTCGCCGAGGGCCGCGGCAAGCCCCGCCGCGCGGAGGTTCGGCGGGTGGATCTCGACCAGCAGCGAGCGAAGCCGGCGAATCGCCTCCCGCAGCCCGGAGGCGGTCTCGCGCACCGTCGTGGCCGTTTCGGCCTGCGCCTCGGGCGAAGCTCGGTCAGCCGCGGCCTCGAGCGTGTAGGAGAGCCCGGCGAGGTCCTGGACGACGCCGTCGTGGAGCTCGGCGGCGATCCGGCGGCGCTCGCCGGCCGAGGCCTCCACCGCGCGCTCCAGCAGCTGTTCGCGCTCGACCTGCGAGCGGCGTAGACGCGTCGCCAGGCGCCAGGCGAGCGGGACCTGGACGAGCCAGAGCAGGAGCAGGCTGGCGAGCAGCGCCGCGGCGAACGGCAACCAGATGTCGCGCCCGGTCGAGACGAGGGCCGCCGAGCGCTGGTACGTCTCGAAGAGGAGCGGCGTTCCGCTCGCGGTGCGCAGCCGGGTGTAGACCTCGTACAGGTCGCCCTGGCCTCGCTCGAAGCGGTTCTCGGGTTGCGTCAGGTCGCTCAGCTCGGCGTGCGTCTCACCCGTGAGCAGGGCCTCCTGCTCGTCCTCGCCCCGCGCGTAGACGGAGCCGATCAGCCGGGGCTCGTCGGAGTAGACGATGCGCCCGTCGCGTGTCCAGACCTTCACACGCACGACCCGATCGCCGAGGACCCGTTCCTGCACCAGACGGTCGAGCCGGGCAAGCGCGACCGCGTCGCCAGCGAGCAGGCCGTCGTCCAGCGCCGGCTCGACGATGCCCCGCCCGGCCAGCTCCGCCAGCTCGCGCGCGTCCTGGAGCGCTTCGCGCTGCCCGAGCTCCCTCAGGACGAGCAGCGCGCCGACCGCGAAGAGGGCCACGGCGACGAGCCCCGCCGCCACGAACTTCGCGACCGCCCCTGCGACCGAGGGCGCGTCGGACGGATCGCGTGAGGGCTCCGGCGTGGTCACGGCCTACGACCATTGTCCAATTGCGGGCCGGACCCGGGCGCTGCGACGGTTGTCGTGTCAATCGAGCGAGAAGGGATCGGTCATGAACGGACGGGCAATCGCAGGGCTGTGCGCCGGCGTCGCAGCCGTCGCGCTCGCAGCCGTGCCGGCCGCCGTCGCGAAGGACGGCGACGTGCGCGTCGCGGGCACGTGCACGGCGGCGAGCACGTCGAAGCTGAAGCTGAGCGAGGAGGACGGCCGCATCGAGGTCGAGTTCGAAGTCGACCAGAACCGGAACGGCGTCTCGTGGGCCATCGCGATCAGGCGCAACGGCACGGTCGCCCGGCGACTGGTGCGCGTGACGCGCGGTCCGAGCGGGTCGTTCGAGGCTCGCGTCGTCGTCGCGAACGGGGCGGGAGCCGACCGGATCACGGCCGTGGGAACGCGGCGCGGCGAGACGTGTCACGCGGCGGCGGCGTTCTGACAGTCCAGGCCAGAAAAGGTGGCGAGGTTGATGATATGATGACGACATGGCAACGAATCTGGAGACCGTTCTCAACCTCGCCCGGGCCCGCTCGCTCGTCGTCCGCGAGGTCGACGAGGGGCTCGGCGCGCATCACGGCCTCGGCCTGAACGACCTCGCGGTGCTGCTCGAGCTGAAGGAGGCTCCGGGACAGCGCCTGCGCCGGGTCGAGCTGGCACGGCGGCTTGCGGTGACCCCGTCGGGCGTCGCCCGCCAGCTCGGGCCGCTCGAGCGGATGGGGGTTGTCGGCCGCGAGTCGAACCCGGCCGACGCCCGGCTCGCGCTCGTCGTCCTGACGCCGACGGGCGAGCGGGTCGCGGACGAGGCCGTCGTCACGGCGCGGGACGCGGCAGACCGGGCCTTCGCCCGGCTGTGGACGCCGGCAGAGCGTGAGCGCCTCGGGGCGCTCCTCGCCCGCGCGGCTCCCGGCTGACCTCGGGCCGGAAGGGACGCATCACCTCAGGCACGTCGCCTCGGAATTGCGAGGTAGATCAGTGCTGCGCCGAGTGCGAGGACGACCACCCCGGCCGCGAGGACGCCGATGGCGATCCAGAGCAGGGCGTCGAGCTCCGCGCCGATGCTCACCTCGGAGACGACGTCCGCGGAGCCGTCCGCGTTCATTGCGACGACGGTCCAGCTGCCGTCCTCGAGCTCCCAGTCGAGCACCTGCTCGCCGGCGCCGGTGGTGGATGCCGTCCAGATGGACTGTTCACCGGGCGGTGCGGCGGGAGCCCCCGTTCCCTGCTCGTCGTAGCGGTTCGGCTGGCCCCAGAGGTCGCCGATCGTGGCGTGGCGGAAGCTGCCGATGTAGGCGGCGACGTCCTCCTCGCGGCCGATGCCGACGAACAGCGGCTGCTCGCTCGCGCTCGTGATGCGGATCGTCCCGATCAGGTCGCGCGTCGCCCAGTCCGGCCCGTCGAGCTCGACGTCGACGCTGTCGGCGACGATCGCATGGGTGCTCGTGGCGAGACGCTCGGTGGGGCTCGTGACGAAGCCGTCCTCCCGCTGCGTCTGATCGATCACGATCCCGGCCGTCCCGGCTGCCAGCAGCGCCAGCGCGACCAAGCTCGTGAGACTGCCGAGCACCACGAGGAGGATCCGTCCGGGCCCCCAGCCCTTTCCTCCGGGGTCGGTGGGCGGCGCGCCGGGCTCGTGCTGCGACTCGGGCTCCGGGGCTGTCATCTGCTCGAACGTTACGGCGCCGGGCTCGCTCCTGCCGAGGTCGAGCCTGAACGGCGGGTAGGCGTCCGTCATCAGACCGGCGTAGGCTGCGACGCGGATGACCGAGCGGTCGAGGCCGAGAACGAGATCGAAGAGGGCCGCGCGGATAGGTGCCGGTGAACAGCAGGCCGATCGCCGCGTTCATTGCGACGGACGACTCCAGCGTGCCGCGAACGGACGCTCCCGGCATCGGCGAAAGGACCGGGTTCGGCGTCCGCAGTTCGTACCAGTGCTCCCGGGGCTGCGCTCGTAGCATGTGTGCGTGGCCCGCGTCGTGGCGATCTCGGTTGCACCGGTCAAGGGGCTCGCGCTGGAGCGGCGCGAGTCGGTCGAGCTCACGCTCGCCGGGGTCGAGGGCGACCGCCGCTTCTACCTCGTCGACGAGTCCGGGCACCTGATCAACCAGAAGCGGGTGCCGGCGCTGGCGACGGTCTTTCCCGCCGTGACCGACGGTCGAGTCTGCCTGCGCTTTCCCGGCGGCGAGGAGGTCGCCGCGGAGGTGGAGCTTGGCGAGGAGGTGGAGACGTCGTTCTACGGCCGGCCCGTCCGCGGCCGGCTCGTCGTCGGGCCGTGGAGCGAGGCGCTCACGGGGCACGCCGGCACGACGCTGCGGCTCGTCCGCACCGAGCGCGAGGGCGACGGCCTCGACCGCGGCACGCGCGCCGGGGTGTCGATGATCTCGACCGGCTCGCTGCGCGCGCTGGCGGCCCAGGCGGGGCGGGACGCCGTTGACGGCCGGCGCTTCCGCATGCTGTTGACGCTCGACGGGCTCGAGCCGCACGGAGAGGACGCCTGGCTGGACCGGCGGGTGCGCGTCGGCGGGGCCACCATCGAGCTGGTGGGAAACGTCGGCCGCTGCGCCGTCACGACCCGAGATCCCGATACGGGCGTCCGCGACCTCGAGACGCTCGACCTGATCGAGGCGTACCGGGGCGACGTGCCGACGACGGAGCCGCTCCCGTTCGGCGTGTGGGGGCGGATCGTCGAGCCGGGGGCCGTTCGCCTCGGCGACCCGGCCGAGCCGGAGCCGTAGGCCTCAGGGCAGCGTCGCGAGATCCGCGAGCACCTGCTCGCGATCGTCTGCGTCGGCGATCTCCTCGGCGGCCCGCCGGGCGAGCTCCTCGAAGCGCGCGGCCTCGTCCCCGTCGCCCGTCACCCCGTAGGCCCGGGCCATGGCCTCGTAGGCGTACGCGAGGTCGAAATCCCCGATGCCGTTGGCCTCGCAGAGCTCCAGGCTGCGGCGCGCGTGGTGGAGCGCCGGCTCCGCTCGCCCGAGGACCGCATAGACGCGGGCGAGCTGCCACTCGCCGCGCGCGTGATTGACCGGGTCGCCGACCCACTCCCAGTGGAAGCGCTGGGCGTGGGCGGCGTGGATCATCAGATCGTCCTCGCGGGCCGAGCGGTCGGGCTTCTCGAGCAGCGTCCACGCGAAGTTGAAGATGTCGGCCGCCGTCCGCCGCTGGAGGTCCGGGTCGAGTGTGGTGGGCGCCTCCGGACGCTTCGGCACCATCAGCCGGCCTCGCCTTCGGTCGCGAGCCTGGCGGCCTCGACGAGCGCCGCCGGCGCGACCTCCGCGTACGCGTCCTCCACGATCCCGGCGAGCCCGTCCCAGTCGAGCCCACGGTCGAGCCGGACGCCGAGCCAGCCGCGGTGGCCGACGTACGGCGGCCGGAAATAGAGCTCGCCGTCGGCCTCGACGAGCAGCTCCTGCATCCCGGCCGGGGCGGCGCACCAGATCGCGAAGCGGCCGTCGCCGTGGTGGTTCGTCAGCACCATCAGGAACGCGCGCTTGCCGCGGACGAAGAACGTCGGCGCGCCGTGGCTCGGGCGCTCGCTCGTCTCGGGCAGCGCCAGGCAGTATCCGCGGAGGCGGCTCAGGACGCGCTCACGCTCGGCGGGGTCGATCACGTTCCTATGGTGCCGTGATCACGCGGACCGGTGCGCCGGCGAGGAAGGCGGCGATCGCCTCGACCGTCTGCTCGTAGAAGACGCGGTAGTTGTCCTCGGTGACGTAGCCGAGGTGCGGGGTCAGAACCGTTCGCGGCGCGCGCCTCAGCGGGTGATCCCGGGGGAGGGGCTCCTCGTCGTAGACGTCGAGGGCCGCGCCGCCGATCGTGCCCGCCTCGAGCGC
>DATBMD010000228.1:0-4047 GCA_036555085.1 Gaiellaceae bacterium | reverse complement strand
CCCCGACGACGCCGCGCGCCTGGGGACGAGGGAGGAGTTCACGTACAACGCCGAGTTCCACTCGTGCGTCCTCGGCGCCAGCCGCAACACGCTGCTCGTCGTGTCGGCGCAGCCGATCTTCTCGGTCCTGCAGACGAACCTCGCCCGCTCGACGCTCGGGCGCACGTTCCACCGCTCCATCCACGCGCACCACCACCGGATCCTCGCCGCGATCGAGGCCGGCGACGCGGACACCGCCGCGGGCGCGATGCACGACCACCTCGCCTTCCTGCGGCCGTACTACGAGAAGGCATGGAAGCGGGCCCCCGCCCGGCCCGTGAGCGCCTGACCGTGCTCGTCGGCATCCAGGGGAGCGGGCAGCTGGCGGGCACGCTGCCCGATCCCGGGCGCTTCCGGGCCATGGCCGAGCTCGCCGAGGAGCTCGGCTACGACTCGCTCTGGGCCGGTGAGCACCTCTCGTTCCACAACCCGATCCTCGACCTCGGCGTCGCGCTGGGGGCGTTCGCCGCCGTGACCGAGCGCATCTTGCTCGGTGCGGGCGTCGTGCTGCTGCCGCTGCGCCACCCGGCCCTCGTCGCGAAGCAGGCCGCGTCGCTCGACTGGCTCTCGGGCGGCCGCCTCGTGCTCGGCATCGGCGTCGGCGGCGAGGGGGCGAAGGACTTCGAGGCGGCGGGCGTCCCCGTCGCCGAGCGCGGCGCGCGGGCGGACGAGGGCATCCGCGCGCTCCGCGTCCTGTTCGGGAGCGAGCAGGCCTCCTTCTCGGGCCGCTTCTACCGGTTCGAGGGCGTCTCGATCGATCCGCGTCCGGCACAGCCGGGCGGGCCGCCGATCCTCGTCGGCGGCCGCTCCGAGGCCGCGCAGCAGCGGGCGGGCAGGCTCGGTGACGGCTGGCTGCCGTACATGACCTCGCCGCGCCGGTTCGCCGCCGGCGTCGAGACGGTCGACGCCTACGCCCGGGCCGCGGGACGCGACCCGGGCGGGCTGAGCCACGCGCTCGTCGCCTTCGCGCGGGTCGAGGACGACGGCGAGCGGGCGCGGGACGCTGCAATCGGACACCTCTCCCGGCGCTACGGGATGCGCTTCGAGCGCCACCATGTCGACCGGCTCTGCGTGGTCGGCTCGCCGGAGGAGTGCGCGGGACGATTGCGCGCGTATGCCGAGGCGGGGGTCGAGCACCTCTCGCTCAACCCCGCCGCGGACGACGACGACCTGCTCGAGCAGGTGCGGCGGCTCCGCGCCGTCGTGACGGCTGCCGAGCTCTGAGTCCGTCAGGCGCGCGGCACGAGCGGCTCGCCGGCGAGCAGCCGCTCGACGCCGCCAAGCCCCCAGTGCGTGCGGCCGTCCTCGAGCACCAGCGTCGGCACGCCGGCGACGCCCGCCGCCTCGGCGTCGCGGCGGATCGCGCGGATCCGCTCGAGGCGGTCGGCAGCGTATGCCGCGGCGAGCGCCCGGTCCGGCTCGAGGCAGACGCGTGCAGCGGCGCGCGCGATCTCCGGGTCGGTCGCGATGTCGGTCCCCTCGCAGAAGAACGCCTCGTAGAGCGCGTGCTTGAAGCTTCGCAGCGAGCCCTGCTCGCCGGCCCAGAGGCAGGCCGCGAGCGGCAGCGTCGAGCGCGGCTGGTAGCGCGGCAGGTGAATCTCGATGCCGCGCTCCAACGCGCGGCGGTAGACGTGCAGCGTCCAGTCGGTGCGCAGATGGTCGCCGCGCACCTCGAGCAGCGGCTTCGGCGCGGGCCGCAACTCGAACGGCAGCCACTCGACCGCCAGCGCGCCTCCGTCCTCGGCGGCCTCGACGGCGTGCGTCTCGAGGTACGAGTACGGGCAGACGACGTCGTAGTAGAAGCGGACCCGCACGCACTGAGCGTAACCCGGGGTGGGGGAACCCATGGTTCCCCCACCTACCCCCTCCTTCGCCGCTGCGCAGAGGGCTGCTCGCAGCTGGCCTCCCGGCCGGCAAAGCCGGCCTCCGGCCACGAACGAACGCTCAGCGGAGCTCATCGCGTTGCACCCCCCGGGTCATACCGGGAGTTGACAGGGTCGCGGGTGAGAACTAGAACCGCTGCGTCAATGTCAGACATCGGCGAACCGGCCTCCACGCTCCCGCTCCACGACGTGCGGGTGGTCGCGGTCGAGCAGTTCGGGGCCGGGCCGTGGGGAACACTGCAGCTCGCCGACCTCGGCGCCGAGGTGATCAAGATCGAGGACCCCGCGGGCGGGGGCGACGTCGGCCGCTACGTGCCGCCGTTCCAGGAGGGCGAGGACTCGCTCTTCTTCGAGACGTTCAACCGCGGCAAGAAGAGCGTCTCGCTCGACCTGCGCCACCCGGACGCGCAGGCTGTCCTCCACGACCTCGTGCGGGTGAGCGACGGCGTGTACTCGAACCTCCGCGGCGACCAGCCCGGGAAGCTCGGCCTGACCTTCGAGCAGCTGCGCGGCGTCAACCCGCGGATCGTCTGCTGCTCGCTGTCCGGCTTCGGCATGACCGGCCCCAGGGCGGCCGAGGGCGGCTACGACTACATGATGCAGGGGCTCGCGGGCTGGCAGAGCCTGACGGGGGAACCGGGCGGCCCGCCGACGAAGTCCGGGCTCTCGCTGGTCGACCTGTCGGGGGGCTACGCGTCGGCGATCGCGCTGCTCGCCGGCATCTGGCGCGCGCGGCGCGACGGCGTCGGTTGCGACTGCGACGTCTCGCTGTTCGAGACGGCGCTCCACGAGCTGATGTACATCGGGCCGTGGGCGGCCACGCACGGCTACGTGCCGCCCCGCCGTCCCAGCTCGGCGCATCCGACGATCGTCCCGTTCCAGAACTTCGAGGCGGCGGACGGCTGGTTCGTCGTCGGCGCGGCGAAGCAGAAGTTCTGGGAGCGGCTGTGCGAGGCGATCGGCCGCCCCGAGCTCGGCGAGGACCCGCGCTTCGCGACGATGGCCGCGCGGAACGAGCATCGCGACGAGCTGGTTCCGATCCTGGAGGCGGCCTTCCGGACGCGGACGGCCGACGAGTGGATCGAGGCGCTCGTCGCGGCGGGGGTGCCTGCGTCCCGCGTGAACACCGTGACCGAGGCGCTGGCGGACCCGCAGACGGTCGCCCGCGGCGACGTGGTCGAGCACGACCATCCGGCGCTCGGCCGGGTGCGCTCGCTGCGCACGCCGCTGCGCCTGGCGGAAGCGGAGCTGACGCTCGAGCGCACGCCGGAGCGCGGCCCGTTCCGCGGCGAGCACACGGAGGAGGTGCTCGTCGAGCTCTGCGGCTACACGCAAGAGCGGGTGCGCGAGCTCGCCGCCGCGGGTGCGTTCGGCGACGTCCCTGTCGGCACATGACACCGCGCGACCTCGTCGGCTACGGTCAGAGCCCGCCCGACCCGCAGTGGCCCGGCGGCGCCCGCATCGCCGTCAGCTTCGTCCTCAACTACGAGGAGGGCGGCGAGAGCACGCCGCTCGAGGGCGACGCGGCCTCCGAGGCGTTCCTGCACGAGGTCGTCGGCGCGCCGCCGACCGTCGGCCGGCGGAACCTCAACGCCGAGTCGATGTTCGAGTACGGCAGCCGCGCCGGGTTCTGGCGCGTGCACCGGATCTTCGCGGCGCACGGCCTGCCGCTGACCGTCTACGCGGTCGGGCAGGCGCTGGAGCGGAGCCCCGAGGCCGCGCGGGCGATGGTCGAGGCGGGCTGGGAGGTGGCGAGCCACGGCTGGCGCTGGATCGACTACGCCGAGCTGCCCGAGGACGAGGAGCGCACGCACCTCCGCCGTGCGATCGCGGCGATCGAGGGCGCCTGCGGCACGCGGCCCGTCGGCTGGTACACGGGCCGTGTCTCGGAGAGCACGCGGCGGCTCGTCGTCGAGGAGGGCGGCTTCCTCTACGACTCCGACTCGTACGCCGACGAGCTGCCGTACTGGGTCGAGGTCGCCGGGCGCGACCACCTCGTGATCCCGTACACGCTCGACGCGAACGACTTCAAGTTCCTGCTGCCGAACGGCTTCGTCACCGCCGCAGACTTCCTCGAGTACCTCGTCGACTCGTTCGACCGGCTGCGCGAGGAGGGCGGGCGGAT
>DATBMD010000174.1:0-3796 GCA_036555085.1 Gaiellaceae bacterium | reverse complement strand
TCGAGCCCGAGACCGGTGTCGATGTTCTGCTGCGGCAGCGGCGTCAGGCTCCCGTCCGCGCCCAGGTCGAACTCCATGAAGACGAGGTTCCAGAACTCGAGGTAGCGCTCACACCGCTCGCAGCCGGGTGCGCAGTCGGGCTGGCCGCAGCCGTGCTCGGCGCCGCGGTCGTAGTTGAGCTCCGAGCAGGGCCCGCAAGGGCCGGTGTCCGCCGCCTGCCAGAAGTTCTCCGAGCGGGGCAGGCCGACGATGCGCTCGCGGGGAAGCCCGACGCGCCGCCAGCCGTCGACGGCCACCTCGTCCTCGCCGAGACGGAGCTCGGGGTCGCCTGCGAAGACCGTCGCCCAGAGCCGGTCGGGGTCGAATCGCAAGTGCTCGGTGACGAACTCCCAGGCGAGGTCGATCGCCCCGTCCTTGAAGTAGTCGCCGAACGAGAAGTTGCCGAGCATCTCGAAGAACGACGCGTGGCGCGCGGTCCGGCCGACGTCGTCGAGGTCGTTGTGCTTGCCGCCGGCGCGCATCACCTTCTGGGCCGTCGTGATCCGCTCGGCAGGCGGCTGCTCGAGCCCCAGGAACCACCGCTTCATCGGCTGCATGCCGGCCACGATGAACAGGGTCGAGGGGTCGTCCGGCGGCGGGATCACCGATCCCGACGGGCGCCGGAGGTGCCCGTTCTCCTCGAAGAAGGAGAGGAACCCCTCCCGCAGCTCCGCGGCCGTCCGCATGGCGTCGATCGTAGCGCCGGGCCCGCCTCGCGGCCGACCCGCGCAGCTACCAGTCCCAGGAGCCGACGATCGGGAAGACGGTGCGCCCGTCCAGGCAGTCGGCGGCGAAGAGCGCGACTCCGACGTCGCCGGTCCAGAGCGAGTAGCGGCCGTGGCCGCGCCCCGACCGGGCCTCCTGCACCTGGCCGAGCGCGTGCACGGCGAACCTGCGGGCGCGCTCGAGCCAGCGCTCGTCCCCCGTGCGCTCGAAGACGGCGAGGAGCGCGTAGCCGTTGCCCGCGGTGCCGTGGCAGATGCCGGGCCCCTTCTCCGGCCGGTGGGCACCGGCACGCCAGGTGAGCTCGGCGCCCGCCAGCACGAGCTCCTCGTCGAGATAGGCGTGTGCGGACGTCACGACTCCGGGCGCTCCGTGGCACCACTGCACCCTGATCTCGCCGTCTCCGCCTGGGAGCACGCCGTCCCCGTAGGGCGGCCAGTTGGCGAGCCCATCCTCGACAACTGCCGTCCGCGCGAGCAGGGCCGCGCTCTCCCGTGCGATCGCCTCGTGCCGATCCCGCGGCAGCAGCTCGCCGCCCTGCAGCAGCGCCAGCACGTTGCCGACCGCGCCGTGCGCGGGGCCGATGCCGCGGCTGCTCGAGCCGTAGAGCTGTTGCGTCCACAGCCCGTCGCTCTCGCGCCGCCGCAGAAGCTCATCCGCGCTCTCCTGCCACGCCTCCGCCCAGCGCGCGTCTCCGGTCCAGCCGTGCATGGCGCGCGCGGCCAGCATCGTCCCGGGCGCTCCCCACATCAGCTCGTTCGTCTCGTTCCGGGCGTTCTCGCGCACGCGCACGAGCAGGTCGTCGGCCAATGCGTCGCTCGGCGCGAGCTGCCAGGCGACGGCGAGGATCCCGGTCTCCGCGCAGAGGAGGCTGGCAGCCGCCTCCCGGGGCAGCGTTGCGCCGGTGGGCAGGTCGGGCTCGTCGCGCCACCGCTCCAACACGCCCTGCGCGGCCGCGGCGAGGTCGATGCCGGGCTCCGCGTGGCCGCGGCGGGCGAGCGCCCCGAGCGCCCAGACCACCCCGGCCGCACCCGCGTAGAGGCCTTTCAGCGGGAGCGGCGAGGTCCACGCGTCCCACTCGTCGGCCGGCCAGAGCCGGTCGGGACGGTATGCGCCGGTCGCGTCGTCGACGATCTCCCGGATTGCCTCGCGCGCCCGCCGATCGTCCCAGGGCGCGTCCGTCAGCGGCTCGAAGGTCGCGGTCCCGTACAGCACGGAGGGACCGTAGCCCGCCGGGTCAGGCGGCGGGCGGGTACTCGTCCGGCGGGGCGGGAGCGGGCTCCGGCTTCGGCACCGGATCGGGCTTCGGCACCGGCTCCGGGCGCGGCCACGGCTCCGGCGCCGGGGTCGGCTCGGGGCGCTCGCCGCTCATCGGCGTCCGCCCGGCCACGCGCAGGTCGTGCCGCAGGTCGGTCTCCGCCCGTTGCTTCGCCGACCTGGCGGCCTCTTTCGCCTGGCCGAAGTCGCGCGTGACGCGGAGCCGGGCAAACCCGTGCGACAGTCCCGCCGCGATGCCCGACACCTTCTCGACGGGAGTTGTGACTGCGGTCGAGACGGCCCGGACGGCGGTGTCCGCGGAGTCGGCCATCGAGACGGCGCTGTCCGTGACGGTGTCGAGCTTGTCGAGCTGGTAGTTGACCCGGTCGACGGTGCCGCCGCTCTTGACGAGCACGGGCAGGAGGTCGCGCTCGGTGCCGCGGATGAAGGACGAGAGCCGCTCGAACGTCTGTCCGAGCCGCAGGAACATGTACCCCAGCGCGAGGCCGACGGCGACGAGGAAGACGGCGAGCGCGTAGTAGGCGACATCGCCCGCGGTGGAGGCAAGCGCGTCCATGAACGGGGATCCTACCCCTCTGCGGACGTGATGATGCCCGCTCCGACGACGGCGTCTCCGTCGTAGAGCGCCGCGACCTGCCCGGCAGCGACTCCGAGCACCGGTTCCTCGAGGTCCAGCCGGAATCCTCCCGGCTCGGGCTCGACCCGGGCGGGCACGGCCTCCGACCGGTACCGGAGCTTCGCCTGCGCCCTCTCGACGGGCACGTGCAGCGGTCCACGCGCCCGGACGCTGCTGCGGGCGAGCGCTTCCCGGCGCCCCACGACGAGGGTGTTCGTGGCCGCTTCGACCCGCAGCGCGTAGAGCGGCTCCGGCGCGGCGATCCCGATCCCGCGACGCTGGCCCGGCGTGTAGCGCCACGCCCCCGCGTGCGCCCCGAGCACGCGCCCGCTCTCGTCGACGACAGGGCCGGCGCTGGCTGGCACGCCCTGCCGCTCGAGGAACGCCCGGTAGTCGCCTCCCGCGAGGAAGCACGCCTCCTGGCTCTCCGCGCGCGTCGCGACCGCGAGCCCGGCCGCCGCCGCCTCGGCGCGCGTCTCGGACTTCGTGTTGCCCCCGAGCGGGAACCGCACGCGCCCGAGCAGGGCCGGCGGCAGGGTCGCGAGCATGTACGACTGGTCCTTGGCCGGATCGGCGCCGCGCGCGAGCAGCCGCCGCCCGTCCCGCTCGACGATGCGGGCGTAGTGGCCCGTCCACAGCTCCTCGGCGCCGACGCGGCACGCGAGCTCGAGCAGCGCCTGGAAGCGGAAGGCGCCGTTGCACCGTGCGCACGGGTTCGGCGTCTTCCCCGCCGCGTACCCCTCGACGAACGGTCGCACGACGGCGTCCCGGAACGACTCCCGCAGGTCGAGCGTGACGTGCGGGAGCCCGAGACCGTGGCACGTCCTGCGGGCGGCGATCACCGCCTCGGGCGAGCAGCACACGCGCTCGGCGCTAGGACCCGCCGGATCGAGCCAGAGCCGCAACGTGACGCCGACCGCCTGCGGCCCGGCGCGCAGCAGCGCGACGGCGCTGTCGACGCCGCCGCTCATCGCGACCGCGACGCGCCCGGCGGCGGGGGGCGCGGCGACGACCTGCGCCAGGGCGTTCGCGAGCGCGTCCGTCGCGAGCGTCTCGCCCGGGACGGCGGCGGCCTCGAGCGGCGTCAGCCCGGCGAGCGGCCGGTCGAGCCCGGGCGCGTCCGCCTCGACGATCCACCCG
>DATBMD010000159.1:0-4906 GCA_036555085.1 Gaiellaceae bacterium | reverse complement strand
ACCGGCAACGGCCACCGCGAGGCCGGCCAGGCGGCGCTCGACGTCTTCACCGAGTGGAAGGCGATCTACGTCGACTACTCCGGGACGCTGCAGCGCGCCCAGATCGACAACCAGTGATCCGGGCTTGACGGGGACGGGGCGCTACAAGCTCGTCTGGTTCGTCCCCGGCGCCGCGCTCGACTCGACCCGCAACGCCGTCTTCGCCGCCGGCGCCGGCTGGGTCGGGGATTACGGGCGCTGCTCGTGGTACGCGCTCGGCGAGGGCACCTTCTACGGGACGGAGGGAACCCGCCCGGCCGTGGGCGAGGCCGGCAGCGATCAGCGTGTGGCGGAGTACCGCGTCGAGACGGTCGTCCCGGGCGAGAAGCTCCGCGCGGTCGTCGACGCCCTCCGCCGCGCCCATCCGTACGAGGAGCCGGCGATCGATCTCTATCCGCTCGCCGAGCCGCCCGAGTGAGGGCGACGCTCTTCACCGACGGGGGCGCGCGCGGCAATCCTGGCCCGGCCGCCTACGCCTTCGTGCTCGAGGCCGACGACGGCTCGGTGCTCGACTCGCGCGGTGAGGCGATCGGGGTCGCGACGAACAACGTCGCCGAGTACCGCGCGCTGATCGAGGGGTTGCGGCGCGCCCTCGAGCTCGGAGTGGGCGAGCTGCGGGTGGTCTCCGACTCCGAGCTGATGGTGAAGCAGATGCGCGGCGAGTACCGCGTCAAGAACGAGGCGCTCAAGGAGCTGTCGGCCGAGGCCGCGCGGCTCGCGCGCCGGCTCGACGACGTCACCTACAACGCCGTTCGTCGCGAGCACAACGAGCTCGCGGACCGGCTCGTCAACGAGGCGCTCGACCTATGATCGCGGTCCCCGAGCCGACCGGAGGTGCCCGATGACGACCGTGCTCACCCCGAACCTCTCCGAGCAGGACTTCGCGCTCGCGCTCGACTCCTTCCGGAGCGCGCTCGGGCCCGGCGCGGTGCTCACCGGCGACGACGAGCTGCGCGAGTTCCGAGACCCGTTCTCGCTGGCGACGTGGGACGACTACACGGCCTCGGCGGTGCTGATGCCGCAGACGGTCGAGCAGGTTCAGGAGATCGTGCGCATCGCCAACGAGCGCAAGGTGCCGCTCTGGACGCACTCGGCCGGCATGAACAACGGCTACGGCGGCCCCGCCCCGCGGCTCAAGGGCTCGGTGATCGTGAGCCTGCGGAACATGAACCGCGTGCTCGAGATCGACGAGGAGTGCGCGTACGCCGTCGTCGAGCCGGGAGTCCGCTGGTTCGACCTCTACGAGGCGCTGCGTGCCGGCGGGCACCGGCTGCTGCTCTCGGTCCCCGACCTCGGCTGGGGCAGCATCGTCGGCAACTCGCTCGAGAACGGGG
Organism: Gaiellaceae bacterium; assembly: GCA_036555085.1. GTDB lineage: Bacteria > Actinomycetota > Thermoleophilia > Gaiellales > Gaiellaceae > Gaiella. Next base: position 3,533 of record DATBMD010000159.1, on the reverse strand, counting down.
CCACCTACCTGCCGACCGGCGCCGACATGGCCGCCGCCTGCGGGATGGAGGTCGTGCTCGCGAACGGCGAGGTGATGCGCACCGGCATGGGAGCGATGCCGGGCAACCGGGCCTGGAACGTCTACAAGCGCAGCCTCGGCCCGTCGCTCGACACGTTCTTCATGCAGTCGAACTTCGGGATCGTCACGAAGATGGGCATCTGGCTGATGCCCTATCCGGAGTGCTACATGCCGCTCTGGTTGCGGGTCTGGAACGACGACGATCTCCCGGCGCTGGTCGAGACGCTCAGGACGCTGATGCTCGATCGCACGATCGAGAACGTGCCGCAGATCTGGAACACGATCGCGACCGCGTCGGTGATCTCGTCGCGGTCGCTCTGGTACGAGGGCGAGGAGCCGATCCCCGACGCGGAGATCGACCGGATGGCGCGCGAGCTCGAGGTCGGGCGCTGGCTGATGCGCTTCGCCCTGTACGGCGACGAGGCGATCGTCGACCAGCGCTTCCGGAAGGTCAAGGAGGCGTTCGGCCGGATCCCGGGAGCCGAGGTCTGGGGCGAGAAGCACTCGCCCGACGCGGTCGCGGCGCTGGAGAACCCGCACGAGCGCGTGCAGGCCGGCGTCCCCAACCTCGACCTCAACCAGATGACCGGCTGGTACGGCGGGGAGGAGGGAGGCCACATCGGCTTCTCGCCGGTCGCGCGCCTGACCGGCCGCGACGCGGTCGCGCTGCGCGACCTGATCCGCGGCCTGATCGAGCAGAAGGCCGGGCTCGATTACGCGGGCGTCCTGATCCCGACGAACGCGCGCAGCTTCATCCACGTGACGATGATCATCTTCGACACCAAGAACGAGGCCGAGGTGCGCCGCGCGTACGACACCAGCAGACTGCTCGTCCGCGAGGCCGCGAAGGAGGGGTACGGCGAGTACCGCGCCCACCTCGACTTCATGGACGTCGCCGCCGAGCAGTACAGCTTCGGCGAGCACGCCTACCTGCGCTTCGTCGAGACGATCAAGGACGCCGTCGACCCGAACGGCATCCTCTCGCCCGGCAAGCAGGGAATCTGGCCGAGCTCGCTGCGCGGGGAGCGCGCCAGGGCCTAACCCGGCTCATGCACCGGAAACCCGTAGGGGCCGGACCTGTCCGGCCCGCGAGTGCGGCGCGCAACAGAGTCGTTGGCGATCGAGAAACCGGTGAATCGCTACGCGACGCCGCACTAGCCCTCGAGCCGCTTCCAGTAGAACGACGTCGCGGTGAGCGTGCGGTCGGGGTTGAGCGCGTAGTCGGGGATCGCGCCGGACAGGGTCCAGCCCAGCTTCCGGTACAGCCGCTCGGCCGCGTCGGTGGCGGTGTCGAGCGTGAGCAGCCAGCGGCCGTCGGCGAGCGCGACCCGCTCGAGCTCTCGCATCAGCGCCTCGCCGATGCCGCGGCGGCGCATGGCCGAATGGACGAGCAGCTTGCAGACCGTCGCGCGGTGACGCTGGTTCGGCAGCGTGTCGACGTCGAGCTGGACGGTGCCGGCGACGGGCTCGCCGGGCGTTCCCGCGACGAGCACGACGCAGCGCCCGTCGGCGACGGCGCGGCCGATCCGGCGCCAGTAGTCGTCGGCGTCCGCCGGGTCGAGCGGCGCGAGGAAGCCGACGCCGCCGCCGTGCTCGACGCAGTCGACCAGGATCTCGCACAGCCGGGGGCGCAACGCCTCCAGCGCGGCGGCGTCGACCGTCCACACTCCCAGCGTCCCGCTCATCGGCTCGCCCGCTCGACGATCACGAGGTACTCGGCCGGCTCGTCGCCGAGCGCCTCGAAGCGCGTGGGCCGGTCGATGCGCGCCGCGACGCAGTCGCCGGGCCCGACCTCGAAGCTCCGCCGGCCGACCGTGAATCGCAGGTGGCCGGCGACCCCGACGATGTGCTGCGAATGGGCGACGCTCGGCGGCGCCGGGTAGTCGACGACGGTCCCGGCCGGGAGCTGCAGAAGCGCGACGTCGACGGCGCCGAAGGTCGTGCGCGGCGAGACGGCGACCCGCTCGAGGCCCGTAGCGGGGTCGCGCCAGCGGGGCTGGTCGGCCGCGACGAGCTGGGTCGCGTCCTCGGTCTCGACCGCCGCCATCAGCGCCGACATGGTGATGCCGAGACCCCCGCACAGGCGGCCCAGCACGCCGGCGGTCGGGCTCGACGTGGTCGCCTCCACCTTGGCGATCATCGCCTTGCTGACACCGCTCAGCTCGGCCAGGTCGCCGAGTGAGAGCCCGAGCTCCAGCCGGCGCGCCCGCAGCCGCTCTGCCATCCGCACGTCGATCTCGTCGGTAACGATAGTGACTGATCGTACACCATCGTAGACTGCCGGCAGAGGTTAGGGTCACCGCTCGTGGGCCACGACTCCGCGTTGCCGGTCGACCCGGGCTCGTTCATCCGCTCCCGGCCGTATCGGGCCCTGCTCGTCCTCGCGGCGCTGATCGGCCTGGTCGTGTCGGTCGCGTCGTGGGCGTTCCTCGAGCTCGTGCACGGGATCCAGCACCTCGTCTACGAGGACCTGCCGGACGCCGTGGGCTACGACGCGGCGCCGGTGTGGTGGCCGCTTCCGTGGCTCGCCCTGGCCGGCCTGCTGACGGCGCTCGCGATCGATCGGTTTCCCGGCCACGCGGGCCACGTGCCGGCGGACGGGTTGAAGACCGGCGGCGAGCCGACGCAGCCGATCGAGCTGCCCGGGATCCTGCTGGCCGCGCTCGCGACGCTCGGCCTCGGGCTCGTGCTGGGGCCGGAGGCGCCGCTGATCGCGATCGGCGTCGCGCTCGGGATCCTGTCGCTGCGGCTCGTCCGGCGGGACGCGCCGCGGCAGGCGCTCGGGCTGATGGCGGCGGCCGGGAGCTTCGCGGCGGTCTCCACGATCTTCGGCTCGCCGGTGATCGGCGCCGTGCTGATCATCGAGGCGACCGGGCTGGGCGGCGCGATCCTGCCGCTGGTGCTGCTGCCGGGCCTGCTCGCCGCCGGGATCGGCTCGCTCGTGTTCATCGGGCTCGGCTCGTGGAGCGGGCTCAGCACGAGCGCCTGGCAGCTCAGCCCGTTTCCCCTGCAGGCGTACGGCGGGCCGGGCTGGGGCGACTTCTTCTGGACGGTCCTGCTCGCCCTGCTGATGGCCGTGCTCGCCTTCGCCATCCTCGAGGCCGCGCGCTGGAGCAAGCGGGTGGTCGACCTCCGCCCGTACCCGCTGATGGTCGCCGCCGGCCTCCTCGTCGGCGGCTGCGCGATCGCCTTCGCCGAGCTGACCGACGAATCCACCGACGCGGTGCTGTTCTCCGGCCAGAGCGCCTTCGGCACGCTCTTCGACCCGGCCGGCTCGCCGGCGGCGTCGACGCTCGTGCTCCTGTTCCTGTTCAAGGGCCTCGCCTGGGGCGTCTCGCTCGGCAACTTCAGGGGCGGCCCGACCTTCCCCGCCATCTTCCTCGGCGCCGTCGCCGGCCTGGTCGCGGCTGACCTGCCGGGCTACGCGGAGACGCAGGCGGTAGCTGCGCTCGTCGGTGCGACGTGCGTCTCGGT
>DATBMD010000138.1:0-15818 GCA_036555085.1 Gaiellaceae bacterium | reverse complement strand
AAGGCCCATACGGGATTCGAACCCGTGCCGCCGCCGTGAGAGGGCGGTGTCCTAGGCCACTAGACGAATGGGCCGTGGCGACGGTCGATTGTAGCTGACCTCCTCGCGGACGGCGCCGCCGCGGGGCCTGTCAGGGCTGGGAGAGGAGGTCGAGCTCGCGCGCGTCGATGCGCTCCTCGAAGCGCCGCCGGATCTCCTCGCCGGTGGCGAGCAGGTCGTCGTAGCGCGCACGGCGGGGCGGCAGCTCGACGATGCGGACGGACTCGTCGCGGGAGCCGTGGCAGCGGGCGTAGGCGGCCGCCTCGTCCAGCGGCCGCAGGCGCTCACGGTTGCGCCGTCGGAAAGCCACGTCCGCGAAGGTCTAGCACGCGCGACGGCAGGAGGGAACCCGCCGCCTCCGCCGGGCAGCGCACGTTGCGGGAAACGCCACCGGGCGCGCTCCTACCACCAGGGCTTGCACGACCACGGGCTCCAGTCCTGACCCGACTCGACGAAGTAGCGGTACGCCGCCCGTGCCTGCGCGAGCGCCGTCGGGCCGTGGCCGTACCGCGCCCGGGCGAACGACCCCATCTGGAAGAGGCCGAGGTACTGGCCGTTCTGGGCGGCGGTGCTGTAGCCGGACTCGCACCGCGCGACCGCGAGTGCCTCGCGGCAGTGGCCCTTGAACACCGCGCAGATCGCGCCCTGGGGGGTGCGGGCCAGCGCGGCTGCCCTCCGCTTCGCCGCCGAGCGGCGCCGCTCGGCGCGCCGCAGTGCCCCGAGCTCGCGCCGCAACTCGGCGACCCGGCGCTCCACGCGCCGCACCTTCGCCCGGTGGAGCGCGAGCTGCCGGCGGGCCTCGCGCTGGAAACGCGGATGCCGGAGCAGCCAGCGGTGGCTCCCGAAGAAGCGGACGACGGCGCGGCTCTTGTCGAGCGAGGCGACGTGGTCGGCGAGCCGCGCGTTCAGCGCCTCTGCGGACCTCGACGACGCGCCAGCGGTCGCGACCGCAACGACGAGAACGAGGGCGCACAGGCCCGCTACCAGGGCTTTCAAGACGTCGAACCTCCCGACCGGGGACAGGGCCGCGGCTCTCCCTAGCGGAGCCGCTCGTGTCACTCGCTCGCCGGACGGTAGCCGACGCGGCACAAACCGCGTCGAGAGTGCTTACAGAATCTTCGAAAACCGGGTCACGAGAGTTGCCACGCCACGCGACGCCGGAGCACCGGGAGAAGCTGCGGGGCAAGGACTCGAACCTTGACTACTGGAGCCAGAATCCAGCGTCCTACCATTAGACGACCCCGCATCGGGCCCCGGCAGTGTACCGCCGGCGGCTGCGGGTCACGCGTCGAGCCGGTACACGGGCACGAGCCGTTTCTCGTCGGCGGTGTCGATGTGCGCGATCACCTCGACGTACGGCTCGAGCCCCGACCCCTTCAGCTTGGCCTTCAGCAGGCCGTCGACCTGGAACAGGCCGGAGGAGTTGTTCATCAGGATCTCGATCTTGACCGGCTTCGTCTCGCCGTCCTCGATGCGCACCTCGTCGACGGCCGCCGCCGACAGCGAGTGCATCGTGACGCGCCCGCGCTCGAACGGGATGCGCGAGCGCCCCTTGGCCATGTCGAGCGCGTCGGCCACTCGGAGGATGCCGGCCTCGAGCGAGAGCGGCTCGCCGTCGGCGCGATGGCTCGTGATCGACTGGAGCACCTCGGCCGTGAGGACCGTCAGCTCGGGCTCCTCGTACATGTCTGCGAGCAGCTCGCGGAGCTTCGGCTCGGCCAGGAACAGGCTCCAGTCCTCGTGGCCGCGCCGGTGGATCGACATGCCGACGCAGTGCGTCAGCGCCGCGAGCACGACCACCACCTCGGCGTCGTCGTTCTCGAGCCCGTAGTCGGTGACGACGCCCGGGCGGACGCCGTTCTTCGTCAGCTGGCGGAGGAGCTTGAGGGCGATGTTCGCGACGATCTGGATGTGCACCCACGAGTGGTCGTTGATCTCGAGCCGGAGGACGGCGTTGACGTTGGAGACGTGCCACCACGCCTTCAGCTGCTTGTCGCCGTTCGCGCGCTCGAGCACTCGTCTGAGCTTGCGGTTGCCGCGCACCGGCAGCCTGATCCGCATCGCGTCGACCGCCTCCGCGGGCGCGAGCCGCGTCTCCCGGACTGCCTCCGGGGAGACGGGCTCGTCGATGCGCTGCTCCGTCTCCTTGTCGAGCGCCACAGCGGCTCGATCCTACGCGAGCCCGGCGGGGCCGCGCGGCTACGCCGCCTGCGCGGCTTCCCGGCCCGCGGTCAGCTGCAGGTAGACGACCGTCAGGGTGACGGCGACGAAGGGCGTCACGATGGCGTTCGCGACCGTGCTTCCGAGCCAGAAGCCGAGGAAGTCGTTGAGCACGGCGGAGAGGATGCTCGAGATGATCCCGCCGACGACGGCGGCGAGCAGGAAGACGATCACGACGATCGCGAAGACGGTCCAGCCGTTCCCCTTGACGAGCTCGTGCGAGCGGCCGAACGCCTCGCCGGCACGCCGCTTCTCGAGCACGATCACCGGGATGATCAGCGCCCAGCGGGTCAGCAGGTAGAGGCCGGGGACGATGAGCAGGATCAGGCCGATCGCGATCCCGAGCCCGGCCAGCAGCCCCGCCACGATCAGCGCGGGCAGGAGCGGGCGCACGCGGGCGAAGACGTCTCCGAAATCGAGGTCCTGCTTGCCGTCGTGGACGTCGGCCGCAGCTTCCACGAGCGCGCCCTGCACCCAGAAGTAGCCCACGATCGCGATCACGGCGTTGACGAGCGTGGCGAGCGCCAGGCCGATTCCCTCGTCGTCCAGCGAGACGTAGACCAGCGCCGTCAGCAGGTTGAGGACGAGGAAGACCGCGCCGGCGACGAGGAAGAACCGCGTGAAGAACCGCGTGTAGAGCGTCCAGGACTCGTCGAGCACGGAGCCGATCGTCATGCGGCGCATCCTACGACAGCTCCCGGCCAGCCGGCGTGGACGTGTCGGTGCGGGCGAGCTCGCGGCGAACGTGCGTGAGGGCCTTGCCGAGCCGCGCGCGGTTCGCGCGGTCGTTCAGCCAGCTGCTGGCACCGGACGGGTGCGGCAGGGGGACGGCGACCGCCGATCCGTACAGGTAGCTCTTGCCGATCGCATCCGTGAGGCGTCCCACGCCGAGGAGCCGGCGCGCGGCGAGGCCGCCGACGGTGACCACGAGCTCCGGCTCGAGCAGGCGCAGCTCGTGGTCACGCCACCGCGAGCAGAGCTCCTGCTCGACGGGCGTTGGCAGGCGGTCGCCGCGACCGGTCGGCGCCTTGCCCGGGTAGCACCGCGTCACGGAGGCGCAGTAGAACGTCGCGTAGAAGTCGTCCTCGTCGAGCTGGAGCCAGCCGCGGAGCGTGCGTCCCGCACGGCCGCGCCACGGCCGGCGCTCCTCTCCCTCCACGCTGCCGGGAGCCTGCCCGAGCAGGTATGCGCGCTGGCCGGCGGTGCCCTCGAACACCGGCCACGAGCCGAGCGGGAAGCCGGCCGCGACGCACAGGCGGCAGCGCGCGTTGTCCCGCTGGAGCGCGGCGAGGGAGCGGTAGCGCCGCCGGCCGAGGCTGTCAGCCACGTGGTGAGCGGACCGCGACGAACCAGCGCCCGGCGTAGATCGTCTCGCCCCCGCCGAGCTCGGCGAGCAGCTCCGGGGGCGTGAAGTACCGCTTGAACACCGTCCAGCGCGAGCCGTCGCCGAGCACCCGCTCCTGCTGCTGCTCCGGCTCCACGTCGTCGCGCAGCGCCGCGTCGACGACGACCAGCTCGGGCGCGACGCGCCTGGCCTCGGCGAGGAATCGCTCCCGCGCGGGAAGCTCCAGGTGACCGTAGAAGCTCATCGCCGTCAGCCGCTCGAACGCGTCGTCCGCAAAGGGGAGCGCCAGCGCGTCACCGCGGACGAACGTCGCCTCCGGGAGGCGGGCGGCGGCCACCTCGAGCATGCGCGGGCTCTGGTCGAGCCCGGTGACCTCCCCGGGCAACCAGCTGGTCGCGTAGGCGGTGCCGCAGCCGACGTCGAGCGTGCGAGCGGGCTGCAGAGCGCGCAGCGCGTCGGCGAGCTCGCCCAGCAGCTCGTTCCAGGCCGGCCGGTGCTCGCGCGCGAACTGGCCGGTTCCCTCGTACCAGTCGTCGTACTCGGCTGCGCGACGGTCGTAGTAGGCCTTCACCGGGCCTAGAGTACGGTCGTGCTGCCGCTCGAGTCCGTCCCGAACCTCTCCGAGGGGCGGGACTCGCGGGTGATCGCGGAGCTGGGGGCGGCCCTGGGCGGCCGGGCGCGGCTCCTCGACGTCCATTCCGACCCCGACCACCATCGCTCGGTGTTCACGCTGGTGGGCGGCGACGACGCTCTCGTCGACTCGCTCCTGGCCGGGATCGCGCGCGCACGCGACCTGATCGATCTCCGCGAGCACGACGGCGTTCATCCACGCGTCGGCGCCGCGGACGTCGTCCCGCTCGTGCCGCTCCGGCCGCGGGACATGGCGCGCGCCCGGGCGGCCGCGCTCGCGCTCGCCGAGCGGGTGGGGGCGGAGCTCGCGCTGCCCGTCTTCCTCTACGGCGAGGTCGGCGACGGGCGCCGGCCGGCGTTCTTTCGTCGCGGCGGGCCGGAGGAGCTGCAGCGGCGCGTCGACGCCGGCGAGCTGGCGCCCGCGTTCGGGCCGTCGCGACTCGACCCTACCGCGGGCGCGGTGCTGATCGGCGCGCGGCGGCCGCTGATCGCCTTCAACGTCGACCTCCGCACGGACGACGTGGAGGTTGCGCGGGAGATCGCTGCCGCCGTGCGCGAGACCGGCGGGGGGTTCGCGGGGGTTCGTGCGCTCGGGCTCCGCCTGCCCCGCTCGGGGCGCGTCCAGGTCAGCATGAACGTCGAGGACTGGGAGGCGGCCGGCCTGCCCGAGATCGTCGTGCGCATCGAGAAGCTCGCCGCCGGGCGCGGCGTCGCGCTCGCGGGGTCGGAGCTCGTCGGCCTGATGCCCGCCGGCGCGGCCGTGGCGGCTGCCGGCGCGATGCTCCGGATCGAGGGCTTCGACGCCCGGCAGGTGCTCGAGCTGCGACTGCTCGACCCTGTGGAGCCTGTGGAGCCTGTGGAGGAAACGTGACGCGCTCGGCACTCGCTCGTTGCACACCCGTGCGCCTTCGCCGGGCAGGATTCCGGTAGGGGGCCTGCGCGCCCCCCAAGGGGGGAGGCGCCGGGTGCTCCGAGGTCGCGTGGTCCGAACGCCGGGTCGGCTCCCGGACGTGCGCGTCCGAGCCGGTGCGGTGCCGGCCCTCTACACTCGCCGGCGTGGCGGACCCCGTTCTGCTGACCGGCGACGACCTCATGGTCGAGGACGTCTGGGAGGTGGCCGTCGAGGGCAGGCGGGCGGCGCTCGCCGAGAGCTCCCACGAACGCATGCGGGCGGCGCGCGCGCTGCTCGAGTCGCTGCGCGGAGACCATACCTACGGGGTCAACACGGGCTTCGGCCGGTTCGTCTCGGAGTCGATTCCCGAGGAACAGGCGGAAGAGCTGCAGCTCCGGCTGCTCCGCAGCCATGCGTGCGGAGTCGGAGAGCCGTATCCCGACGAGGTGGTCCGGGCCGCGATGTTGCTGCGGGCGAACGCGCTCGCGAAGGGTTTCTCCGGTGCGCGGGTCGAGACGGTCGAGCTACTGCTCGGGTGCCTCGAACGGGGCGTGCTCCCGTTCGTCCCGTCGCGCGGCTCGGTGGGGGCCAGCGGCGATCTCGCCCCCCTGGCGCACCTCGCGCTACCGCTCGTCGGGGAAGGCGAGGCGATCGTCGAAGGAGCCCGGATGCCGGGCGCCGACGCGCTCGCGGCGGTCGGCCTCGCGCCGACTCGGCTCGCCGCGAAGGAGGGGCTCTCGCTGATCAACGGCACACAGTTCATGGCCGCGATGGCCGCGCTCGGGCTGATCCGCGCACGTCGTCTGGCCCTTGCCGCGGACGTCGCCTGCGCGATGTCGCTGGAAGCGCTCCAGGGATCCAGGACGAGCTTCGCCGCCGCCATCCATGCCGCCCGGCCGCTGCCCGGGCAGGTGCGCGCCGCGTCGAACATCCGGGTGCTGCTCGACGGATCGGCGATCATCGAGTCGCACCGGTGGTGCGACAAGGTGCAGGACGCCTACTCGCTTCGCTGCGCGCCGCAGGTGCACGGTGCCAGCCGTGACCTCCTCGACCACGTGTCGGCGACGGTCGCGGTCGAGCTCAACGCCGCGACGGACAATCCCCTCGTACTGGTCGCCGAGGAGCAGGTCGTCTCCAACGGGAACTTCCACGGGCAGCCCGTGGCGTTCGCCCTCGACGTGCTGGCGATGGCCGTTGCCGAGCTTGCCAGCATCTCGGAGCGCCGTGTCGAGCGGCTCGTGAACCCGGCGCTCTCGGACGGCCTGCCGCCGTTCCTCGTGCCGCGCGAGGAGGGCCTCAACTCGGGCTTCATGATCCCGCAGTACGTCGCGGCGTCGCTCGTCTCCGAGAACAAGGTGCTCTGCCATCCTGCCAGCGTCGACTCGATCCCGACCAGCGCCGGCCAGGAGGACCATGTGTCGATGGGTAACGCTGCCGGGCTGAAGGCGCTGCGCGTGCTCGCGAACGCCGAGAGCGCGCTCGCGATCGAGTTGCTCGCCGGCGCGCAGGCAGTCGAGTTCCTCGCTCCGCTCGACCCGGGTCGAGGCGTCTCGGCGACGCGGTCGTTCGTCCGAACCCTGTCGCCGAGGCTGCGCGACGACCGGTCCCTGTCGACGGACATCGAGCAGGTCGCGGCGGCGATCCGCGACGGTCGCCTGCAGCGAGCGGTCGCGGCCGCGGTGGGTGAGCTCGCCTGATGGCCAGGCAGCCTCGTCCCCGCGTTCAGCCCCGAGCCGAGCAGCACGCGAAGCCGCTGATCGCGATGCCGAAGCGCCCGTTTCGGGACGGGGCGATCTTCCACGGCGTGCTGGCGGGCCTGCTCGTCCTCGTCGCGTGGATCACCGGCGGCGGGATCTGGCGGGCGGTCGTCGTGGGCGCGCTGTACTTCGTCGTCGCGACCGCATGGACGTGGTGGCGCTTCCGGCAACGGCTCCGACGAGAGCAGGAGGGTACGCCGAGCGCGAAGACATCGAACGGCGAGGAGGGCAGGTGAGCGACACCGTGAGCATCAACGCGGCCGTCGACGCCCTCTGCGGCGACCTCTCGAGGATCCGGTCACCGCGGGGAACGACGCTGAACGCCCGATCGTGGCAGACGGAGGCGCCCCTCCGGATGCTGCTCAACAACCTCGATCCCGAGGTCGCCGAGCATCCCGAGCAGCTGGTGGTGTACGGCGGCTCCGGCAAGGCTGCGCGCAGCCCAGAGGCGCTTCGAGCGATCGTGTCGTGCCTGCTTCGGCTCGGCGACGACGAGACCCTGCTCGTGCAGTCGGGGAAGCCCGTCGGCGTCTTCCGGACGCACGAGGCCGCTCCCCGCGTCCTGATTGCGAACTCGCTGCTCGTCCCGAAGTGGGCGACCTGGGACGAGTTCCGGCGCCTGGAGGCGCTCGGGCTGACGATGTTCGGCCAGATGACGGCGGGCTCCTGGATCTACATCGGCAGCCAGGGGATCCTCCAGGGCACGTACCAGACGTTCGCGGCTGCCGCCGAGAAGCACTTCGGCGCGCCCGATCTCTCGGGCCGGACCGTGCTCACCGCGGGGCTCGGCGGGATGGGCGGCGCGCAGCCGCTCGCGGCAACGATGGCCGGCGCCGCGATTCTCTGCGTCGAGGTCGACCCGACGCGAGTCGAGCGGCGCCTAGCCACGCGGTACCTCGACGAGGCGACCGAGTCCCTGGACGATGCGCTGTCCCGCGTCCGGGCTGCGGCGGCGCAGCGGCGACCTCTGTCGGTCGCGCTGGTCGGCAACGCCGCCGACGTCGTCCCGGAGCTCGCCCTTCGCGGGGAGAGCTTCGACCTCGTGACCGACCAGACGGCTGCGCACGACCCGCTGACCGGTTACGTGCCTCGCGGGCTCACGGTCGACGAGGCGGCTGCACTCCGGTCCGCGGATCCCGACGAGTATCTCCGTCGCGCGCGTGACTCGATCGCCGCACACGTCCGCGCATTGCTCGACTACGTCCGAGCCGGCAGCTATGTTTTCGACTATGGCAACAACCTGCGAGGGGAGGCACATGAGGCAGGCGTAGAGGATGCGTTCTCATACCCGGGATTCGTCCCGGCCTATATTCGCCCGCTCTTCTGTCGCGGCATCGGGCCCTTCCGCTGGGCGGCGCTGTCCGGGGACCCCGCCGACATCGAGGCGATCGACCGGCACCTCGCCTCGCTGTTCCCCGACGACATGCTCCTCCAGCGCTGGCTCCAGCTCGCGCCGGGTCGCGTCGCGTTCCAGGGACTGCCGACGCGGATCTGCTGGCTCGGGTACGGAGACCGTGCTCGCGCGGGACTCGCGTTCAACGAGCTCGTTCGCTCCGGACGGGTACGGGCTCCGATCGTGATCGGTCGCGACCACCTCGACTCCGGCTCGGTTGCGTCCCCCTATCGCGAGACCGAGTCGATGCGCGACGGATCCGACGCGATCGCCGACTGGCCGATCCTGAATGCGCTCCTGAACACAGCCGCCGGCGCGACATGGGTGAGCGTCCACCACGGCGGCGGCGTCGGCATCGGCAACTCGATCCATGCCGGCATGGTCGTCGTCGCGGACGGTACGGACGCAGCCGCCGAGCGGCTCGAGCGCGTGCTGACCACAGACCCCGGCACCGGCGTCATGCGGCATGCCGACGCGGGCTACGACGAGGCGCTCGAATCGGCCCGGGCCCACGGCCTCGACCTCCCGTCGGCTCCGACGGCCGCATGAGCGACGCCTTCGGGCCCTCGCTGCTCGTCCGCGACCTGCAGCAGCTCGTGACGCCCTCGGGTCGCGACGCGCCGCTGCGAGGACACGGGCTCGGCCAGCTCGACGTGGTCGAGGACGCCTACGTGCTCTGCAACGGCGCGAGCATCGAGGCCGTCGGGCGGATGCGAGACCTTCACGCACTGCCGAGCGACGTTGTCGAGGTCGACGGTCGCGGCCTCGCTGCGATTCCCGGGCTCGTGGACTGTCACACGCACGCCTGCTTCGCCGGTGACCGCGCGGAGGAGTTCGCGCTGCGCGCCGCGGGAGCGACGTACGAGGAGCTCCACGCTCGCGGCGGCGGGATCCTCTCGACCGTGCGCGCGACCCGGGCGGCCGGAGAGGCCGGGCTCGCCGACGCTGTCGTCCGCCACCGATCGTGGATGCGCAACGCCGGCACGACGACGTTCGAGGCGAAGTCGGGCTATGGGCTCGACCGTGAGACGGAGCTCGCGCAGCTCCGCGCGGTCAGGGCGGCGGGCGGCGTGGCGACGTGGCTCGGCGCGCACTCGGTGCCGCCGGAGTTCGACGACGCCGACGGCTATCTCGCGTTCGCGCTCACGGAGGTCCTGCCGGACGCGGTTCAGGTGGCCGAGGCAGCCGACGTCTTCCTCGAGCGCGGGGCCTTCGACGCCGCCCAGGCGCGGCGATACCTCGTCGCGTGTCGCGACGCCGGGCTCGCGCTTCGCCTGCACGGCGACCAGTTCACGGAGGCCGGGGCGATCCCGCTCGCGATCGAGCTCGGGGCCCGCTCGGTCGATCACCTCGAGGCAACGGGCGACGACGGCGTTCGCGCGCTCGCCACGAGCGAGGTCGTGGGCGTGCTCCTCCCCGCGAGCGCGCTTTTCCTCGCCCGTCCGATGCCTCCGGCGAGGGCGCTCGTCGATGCCGGCGCCGCGATCGCGCTCGCGACGGACTTCAACCCCGGCAGCGCCTTCTGCGAGAGCCTCCCGCTCGTCTGCTCGCTGGCCTGCACTCAACTGCGCCTCGCACCCGCCGAGGCGCTGTCGGCATGCACCGTCAATGCGGCGCACGTCCTCGGCCGCGCCGATCGGATCGGCCGGCTCGCGCCTGGCTACGCTGCCGACGTCGTCCTGCTCGCCGACGACGACTGGCGCTACCTGGCGTACCACCTCGGCGGCGACGTCGTACACACGGTCGTCGAGGCGGGCACGGTGACTCGGACACGCGCGGCATAATCGAGACGTGGCCACGCGAAAGCAGCGCAAGCGTCGCGAGAAAGAGATGCGGCACGAGTACGTCTGGGAGGACGCCGAGGGCAACGAGATAGAGCCGCCGGCGCCTACGAGCCGCGCCAACGGATCCGGCTCGAAGGCGAAGCCCGAGTCCTCGAGCGGCGGCGGGCGGCGACTTCAGCCTCCGTCGTGGAGCCGGACGTTCAAGCGGGGGCTGATCTTCGCCCCGATCTTCCTCGGCGTCGTGCTGCTGCTGAACGGAGGGCAGGGGATCGCGTTCGCGCTCATCAACACCTTCTTCCTGCTCGTCGTGTTCGTGCCGTTCAGCTACCTGATCGACAAGGTGATGTGGCGCTCGTTCCAGAAGCGCGAGGCGCGCTCGGGCGAGGCGGCGAAGAAGAGCTAGCTAGCCCTCGCTCGTTCCCGTGTCGGCGATCGCCTCGCCCGGGCCGTAGTGATCCGGGGCGGGCCACGGCGCCAGCAGGAGCAACAGCCGCGCACCACCCGCGCTGCGCACCGAGTGCCGCTCGCCCGGGTCGAACGTGACCAGCGTGCCGACCCCGCCGTCGAACGACTCGTTGCCGCAACGAACCGTGACGTTGCCTTCGACGACGCACACGAACGCCCGCTCCCGCACCTGATGCTCGACCAGCTCCTGTCCGGGCGCCAGGCGGAGGAGCACGGCGCGCGAGTCGGCCGAGAACAGCACGTGGGGCGAGAGCGTGCCGCCGGGGGTCTCGATCTCGGTCAGGCTCCACCGTTCCATTGGGTCGGAACCCTAACCCGTCCGACTAGACTCGACGACCCGTGGCACTCGCCGTCGAACAGCTCCAGCTCGGACCGATGGGGACGAACTGCTACCTCGTGCGCGCGAGTCGCGGCGCGGCGGAAGCCGTCGTCGTCGACCCGGGCGGCGAAGCCGCCGACATCCGACTCCGGCTGGCGAGCATGGGGGCGCGCTGCAGCGCGATCCTCGTCACGCACGGACACTTCGACCACCTGGGCGCCGTCGCGGACCTGGCCGAAGGGACCGGGGCGCCCGTCCACATGGCCGTGGGCGAGCGCCTCCTGCTCGAGCAGCCCGCCTCCTTCACGCCGGCCGGCGTGACCGTTCGACCGCACTCGCCGGAGGTCCTCCTCGTCGGCGGGGAGACGGTCGAGGCCGCTGGCATCTCCTTCGCGGTGCTCGAGGTGCCGGGCCATTCCCCCGCGCACCTCGCCTATCACGCGGAAGGCTGCCTCTTCTCCGGGGACGTCCTCTTTGCCGGCTCCGTCGGCCGCACCGACCTCCCCGGCGGAGACTGGGCGACGCTGCTCGGCTCGATCCGCTCGCTGCTGGACGCCTACCCGCCCGACACCGTCGTCTACCCGGGGCACGGGCCGGTCACGACGCTCGGGTCGGAGCTCGCCACGAACCCGTTTCTGGCGGAGCTGCGTGCGGAGCGCGAGCGCGCCGGCTCCGGCGCCGGGGGCGACCGGGGCTCCGACAGGCCGCCGAGCTAGGCTTGTAACAGGCTGTCACTTGCGTCCGCCCGGGTGTCGGCGGACCGGTGCGGAAGGAGCGACGTGAGCCAGGCGAGCAGGATCGAACGACCGCGGGGGACGCACGACGTCGTTCCGGCCGAGATGCCGCTGTGGCGCCGCGTCACGGGCGAGGTGGAGCGCCTCTGCGCGCTCTACGGCTACCGGCCCGTGCTGACGCCCGGGTTCGAGGACACGGCGCTCTTCCTGCGCACCTCCGGCCGGGGCTCGGACGTCGTCCAGAAGGAGATGTACACCTTCAGCGACCGCTCGGACCGCTCGCTGACGCTGCGGCCCGAGGGGACGGCGCCGATCTGTCGCGCCTACGTCGAGCACGGCATGCACCGAGACCCGCAGCCCCAGAAGCTCTACACGATCGCGCCGATGTATCGCTACGGCGCGCCGGGCCGCGGGCGCTATCGTGAGCACTGGCAGGCCTCGGTGGAGGCGATCGGCTCGGACGACCCCTCGATCGACGCCGAGCTGATCCAGCTCTACGACACGCTCCTCGGCCGGCTCGGCGTGACGCGCTACCACCTGGAGCTGAACTCGATCGGCTGCCGCACGTGCCGTCCGGCGTACCTGGAGCTCTTGCGCGCGTGGCTCGACGCGAACGGCGACCGGCTCGACGAGGGCACCCGCGAGAAGGCGGCGACCAGCCCGCTCCGCGTCTTCGACAACTACGGTGCGAAGCCCGACGCGGTCCGTGCCGCCCTCGACGGGGCCCCGAAGATCGGCGAGTCGCTCTGCGAGGCGTGCGTCGCGCACTTCGCGGCGGTTCGCGCGGATCTCGACGCGACCGGCGTCGCCTACCGCCTGGTGCCCACCCTCGTCCGCGGGCTCGACTACTACTCACGCACGACCTTCGAGTTCATCGGCCCGATGGAAAACGAGAACTCGACCATCACCGGCGGCGGGCGCTACGACTACCTGGTCGAGGAGATCGGCGGCCCGCCGACGCCCGGCGTCGGCTTCGGGGCCGGGATCGAGCGCCTGCTGATCGCGATGGCGGAGGAGGGCGCCACCGCGGACGCACCCGCGATCGACGTCTTCTTCGCGCTCGCCGAGGACGGCCCGCGAGCGCTCGTCAGCTCGCTGCTCGGCGAGCTGCGCGCGCGGGGCGTCGCGGCCGACACGGACTACGCCGGCCGTTCCCTCAAGGGCCAGCTCACGCAGGCGGGCCGTCTGGGCGCATCCACCACGGTGGTCGTCGACCCGAACGGCGCCACCCTGCGCCGGGCCGGCGCCCCCGACGAGCCGCTGGCGCACGACGCCGTCCTGGAGAGACTCTCGGGATCTGCGGAGCCGGCATGAGCTGGCGTGACCTGATGTGCGGCGAGCCGCGCGCCGAGCACGTCGGGCGGCGGCTGACGCTCGCCGGCTGGGCCGCGCGCCGGCGCGATCACGGTGGCCTCGTCTTCGTCGACCTGCGCGACCGCAGCGGCGTCACGCAGCTCGTCGTCAACCCCGAGCGCGCGGCCGACGCCGCGGAGGTCGCGCACGCCGTCCGCAACGAGTTCGTCCTCCAGGCCGAGGGCGAGCTGGTGGCGCGTTCCCCGGAGACCGTCAACCCCGCCATGCCGACGGGCGAGGTCGAGCTGCAGGTGGACACGTTGCGGATCGTCTCCCGCTCGACGCCGCTCCCGTTCCAGCTCGACGAGGAGAACGTGGACGAGACGCTCCGGCTCCGCTACCGCTGGCTCGACCTTCGCCGCGAGAAGCTGCAGCGGAACCTCCGGCTGCGCGCGCAGATGGTCGGGATCATCCGCCGTCACATGGAGGCGGCAGGCTTCCTGGACATCCAGACGCCGATCCTGTTCAAGCCCACGCCCGAGGGCGCGCGCGACTTCGTCGTGCCGTCCAGGCTCCACCAGGGCCGCTTCTTCGCCCTGCCGCAGAGCCCGCAGATCCTCAAGCAGCTGACGATGGTCGCCGGCTTCGACCGCTACTACCAGATCGCCATCTGCTTCCGCGACGAGGACCTGCGCGCCGATCGCGTGCAGGAGATCACGCAGCTCGACGTCGAGCTGTCCTTCCCCGACCGCGAGGAGCTGTTCGCGCTCCAGGAGCGGATGTTCGCCGCGATCTGGCGCGAGTGCCTCGGGATCGAGATCGAGACGCCCTTCCCGCGGATGACGTTCGAGGAGGCCGATCGCCGCTTCGGCTCGGACAAGCCCGATACGCGGTTCGGCCTGGAGCTCGAGGACGCGACCTCCGAGACCCGCGGGTCCGGGTTCGCGGTGTTCGGGAAGGCGCCGGCGGTCCGGTTCCTGCGGGTGCCGCGGACGTACTCGCGGTCCGAGCTCGCCGCGCTCGAGGAGGTCGCGAAGGAGCGTGGAGCCCGGGGGCTCGCGTACATCGTCCGCGACGAGGAGTCGGGCGAGCTGCGCTCGCCGATCGCGAAGTTCCTGTCGGAGCACGAGCTCGAGGCGCTGCGGATCGCGCCCGGGGAGACGCTGCTGTTCGCCGCCGACGAGTGGTCGGCGACCTCGAGGGTCCTCGGCCACCTCCGCCTGCTGGTCGCGCGCGAGCTCGGCCTGATCGACGACTCCGCGTTCACCTTCCTCTGGGTCACCGATTTCCCGATGTTCGAGTGGAGCGAGGAGGACGGGCGCTGGTCGGCGGTGCATCACCCCTTCACGCGCCCGACCGACGAGTGGCGAGAGCGGTTTGCCGACGAGCCGCAGCACGCGCTGGCCGACGCGTACGACCTGATCGTCAACGGCAACGAGCTTGGAGGTGGCTCGTTCCGGATCCACGAGCCCGAGCTCCAGGCCAGGGTCTTCGACCTGCTCGGCATGGGCCCCCACGAGCAGCGGGCCAAGTTCGGCTTCCTGCTGGACGCGCTGGCGATGGGCGCGCCGCCGCACGGCGGTATCGCGCTCGGGATCGACCGGACGGCGATGGTGCTCGCCGGCGAGCCCAACCTCCGCGACGTGATCGCCTTCCCGAAGAACCAGGCGGGGCTCGACCCGATGAGCGGCGCGCCGTCCGAGGTCACGCCGGAGCAGCTGGACGAGCTCGGCCTCCGTCTCGCGGTGGAGCCGCCGTCGTGACTTCCGGTCAGCGGATCGTGGCCCTGATGGCCGTCGGCCTCCTCGCCGCACTCGGCGCGCTGGCGGTCCTCGAGCTGGCAGACGAGCCGACTGCGGCGCCGGCGCCGGTGTCCGCGCCCGCCCCGGGTGGGGGCTGGTACGAGGCGCTCGCCGCCTCGCGCGGGCCGGTGGGCGACGCCGAGCGGACGACCTGCGGGCTGATCCTGACCGGCAAGTCGCTCGGCGTCACGCATCCGGTGCTCCCGTGCGGGGCGAGGCTCGTCGTCCGCTACGGCGACAGCACCGTCTTGACGGAGGTGATCGACAACCAGCTGAAGAGCGGCGGCCGCCAGTTCGAGCTGACGGAGTCGCTCGCACGCCGGCTGAGCCTCGACGGGACGCAGCAGGTCAGATGGCGGTTCGCCTCTCGCCCGAGCAGTTAGCGTGGGGGAACCCATGGTTCCCCCGCGGACCCCACCTTCGCCGCAGCGCAGAGGACGGCTCGCAGCTGGCCTCCCGGCCGGCACAGCCGGCCTTCGGCCGCGACCGCGGATCCACAGAAGCTCTCCTGCGAGCCCCTCCTCGCACCACGGCACACGCTGCGTCCCTGAGTCCTCGCACGGAACGTGTCACCTCGAGACGTCAGTCACGGCTCGTCCCCCCAAGAAGAGCTAGACTCGCACCGCTCGACCCTGTGCGTGGCCTCGGGCTCTTAACGTGAACCAACACTCACGCTAAGGGAGCCTGCGTCCGGTCAGGAGGGCGCCCGCGAGCGGGGCCTTCCGAAGCCGGCAGGGCACCCACCTGGTACGCCAGGTTCGCACTGGCTCGTCGCAACATCGGCAGGGTGGAGCACCTATCGGAATCGTTCAGGCGCGACGGTGCGCCATGCGCGGTGGGGCGTCGTCGGGCAGGATGAGGTGTGCGCACCGGCTCGTGCCGCTCGGGCGCGCTCGCGCGGGGCGCTCGCCGACGTCCGTCACAGATTCGGCACGAAGGCGTCACCAACCGGTGCGCCCCTGGCCGCTAGCGTTCCGGTAGGGGACGTCGTGCCCCCCTGGGGCCCCCCCGGGGTGGTGGGGGACCGGCCCCTGGACCCGCGGCGCCGCCGTCGGCCGCGCGGGGCTAGCCTGAGCGCATGGCTGCGCACGAGGTGATCGGCGATTCCGCACGCGGGGACGCGTACGCCGTCGTGCGCCTCCTGG
>DATBMD010000112.1:0-2590 GCA_036555085.1 Gaiellaceae bacterium | reverse complement strand
GAAGTTGATGTTGCCGAGCCGCGACTTCACCATGAAGACGGAGCTGCCCGTCTCGCCCTCGAAGACGCGGATGGCGTTGTGCTGCGGGTCGAGGACGACGATCGGCCGCGTCCTGTCGAACGAGGCGTCCGTGACCTCGTGGGAGGACCAGTTCCCGGCCGCGCTCCGACGGTGGAGCATGATGCCCGGGTTGGCGGCCGAGCTGAACTTCGTCTTCGTGACCGCGTAGACGCGACCCGACGCGTCGGCCTTCAGGTTGATGTGGTCGTCGACCCGCTTGGGGCCCCCGATCACGCTCACGCGGGGAGTCCAGTCGCCCGCGGTGTCCCCGTCGCCGTCGGTGTGGACCCGGAACCAGAGGTTCGATGAGACGGTGTCGCTCCACATGACCCCGACCTTGTTCCCGAAGCGGACGATCGCCGAGATGTCGTCGGCCCCGACGACGCCGTCGAGCTCGATGCGACTGCCGAACGCGCAGCTCCCTCCGGTGGCGCAGTCGCCGGTCGTCCTGCTCGCGAAGACCTTGTGCTGGCCGCCTTCCTCCTGGACCCACGTCGCCCAGATCTTCCCCGGGGCCTCCCTCGCGATCGTGAGCGCCTCGGCCCGCTGCGGGTCGATGGTTACCTGCCCGTCCGGCGAGTAGGTGTTGCTGCCGGAGTGGTAGGAGAAGCGGTAGAGCCGCATCTCGTCACCGGCCCCCGGCATCGGGTTCTGATGGGTGGTCTTCACGAACTTGTGCGAGGCGACGAGGAGCGTGTTCCCGACGGAGAGGACGTCCTGGCGGGTGCTGTCGCGGGGGTCGACGGCGACGCCGGTGTTGACCCAGTGCTGGGAGCGCAGGTTGAGCCGGAAGATTCGGTAGACGTCGCTCTGGTCGAACATGATCGCCCACCAGCGGCCGTCGCGGAACCAGAGCTTGCTCTCCGGCTTCGACGTCGTCGGCGCGCCGCTCGTCCCGACCGGGTACGCGGGACCCTTGAACCCGGTGTTTGCGCTCGCGACGCCGCAGAGCGCAAGCGCCGCGACGCTCAGGGCAATGACTGTGAGAACGCGCGCCGAACCCCTCATCCCGAATCCTCTCTTTCCGTCGTCGTTGCCGCAGTCGAACACGGATCGAAGGCCGCCGAGCCTACCACGCCGGCCCCTGGTCCCGAAGCCGAAAGTCGTAAGGAAGACGTGAACTTCTCTCCCTCATCCGCTGGAGCCGGGCCCACTGGGGCAGGAGCTGGAAGCGGACCCCCGTCAGGCCGGACGAGCGCCCGACGTTGATGCGCCGCAGCCGCAGCCAGTCGGGCCGGCGCAGGTCGTTGACTCCCCGGCTCGTGGCGAAGGCGAGCTCGAACCCCTCGTCGCGGAGGAAGGACGTCGCCTCGCGGTCGACCCCGCCGCCGGGGTACGCGAACACGCGCGGGATCGGTCCTACCTCGCGCTCGAGGTCTCGGAGCGAGCCGAGGATCTCCTCGTGCGCGTCGGCGCGAGACAGCCGGTGGACGAGCGGGTGCGTGCGCGAGTGCGGCCCGAGGGCGACCCCCTCGGCCGCGAGCCGCCTGATCGTGTCCCAGTCGAGCACGGACGCGACCGGAGCCTCCGCGCCGGAGTCGCGGCACACGTCGTCGACCACCGCCATCGCCTCCTCGTGAGGCAGGGATTGCACGAGCCCGCGCAGGCGCCGGTACGCGTGCAGCCGCTCGCCCGCAGTCCGCACCGGCAGCTCGCCGAGAGGCGTCTGCGCGACGGCGCGCTTCCCCCCGAGCGCGCTCCAGAGCCGGTCCCACCAGAACGCCGTCCCCGGCTCGCCGGGATACGCAGTCGGCACGAAGAGCGTCAGTGGCACGCCGTGGCGCCGCATCGTCGGCCACGCGTGCTCGGCGACGGACCGGTACCCGTCGTCGAAGGTCACCATCACCGCGCGGGGCGGGAGCGCCTTCTCCCCACGACGGACGGCCAGGAGCTCCGGCAGGGAAAGGGGCGTGTGGAACGACGAGAGGAAGCGCATGTGCTCGTCGAACTCCGCGGGTGTCGCGCCGATCAGGCCGGGGTAGAGGCCGGGCGAGCCCTCCGGCTCGTCGACCCGGTGGTACGTGAGGACGGGGAGCATCCCCGGCAGCGGGCGCGACGCCCGCTCGAGGACGCCGACGGCCCCTGCGAGCGCCGGGCTCCGCGAGGCGCGCCGCGCCGAGCGCTGGAGCGCCGCCCTACCGTCCACGACCCAGCTTCCGGCGCACCCTGCCGGCCACGTTCGCGAGCTCGACGAGACCGGGGCGCGGGTCCTCGCGCGCGAGGATGTCGAACCCGTCTCCCGGATAGAGGAGACGGACGGCGGCGGCGAGAGCCTCCCGGCGACCGGGCGTGGGGATGAACGGGTAGCGCCGCGCCCGGCGGAGCGTCGATCCGATCCAGACCACCTCGAGGCCGAGGTCGCGGGAGCGGACCCCGAGCGCGTACGAAGCGTGCAGGGGCTCGTCCGGGGCCGGCCCCGTCCCGAGGCAGACGTCCACGAGGCCGGCCGGGAAGTCCACGCCGCTCTTCACCGCGAGCGGAAGCGATCCCCAGATACGGCCGTTGAGCTCCATCAGCCTCGGCCCCGACT
>DATBMD010000339.1:0-34377 GCA_036555085.1 Gaiellaceae bacterium | reverse complement strand
GGTGCGGCTGCTCACACGCCGCTCCTACGGCTTCCACTCCGCCACCGCCCTGATCGCGCTCGTCTACCTCTGCTGCGGCGGCCTCGAGATCGAACTCCCACTGAAATGACTCCAGCCACACAAACGACCGGAGACCCACCCCTGGTTCCCCCACGAAGCCCCCTCCTCCACCGCAGCGCACCGAACCACCCGCTCCGGGCCTCCCGCCGGGCACAGCCCGGCTCCGGCCGCCAACCGATACCCACCGAAGCACCCGGCTACCATCACCCCCGCCGGCCGGAGTGGCGGAACTGGCAGACGCGCCGGACTCAAAATCCGGTGTCCCTCGGGACGTGCGGGTTCGACCCCCGCCTCCGGCATCTCGTTTTTCGGGCCACTCGCTCGCCACGGCTGCGTCGGCGTGCGAGGGCTACGGGCGACCGGTGAGCGCCATCACGGCACTTCGGCATCGAGCTTCCGGCGGGCGTCCACGTTGGCGGCATGCTCAGCCGCCGAGACCTCCGGCCATCGAAGTTCCAGCGACCTGACCTTCTCGACGAGCACGCGGGCAACGAGCGCCTGCGTCAGCCACTTGTGGTCGGCCGGGATCACGTACCACGGCGCCCAGGGTGTCGAGGTTGCCGTCAGAGCATCCTCGAACGCAGCCATGTAGTCGTCCCAGAGAGCACGCTCTTCGACGTCAGCGGCATTGAACTTCCACTCCTTGCCGGGCGTGTCCAGGCGAGCGAGGAACCGCTCCTTCTGCACGGCCTTCGAGACATGGAGGAAGAACTTCACGATCTTGGTGCCGTTTCGATCCAGGTGCCGCTCGAACGCGTTGATGTCCTCGTATCGCTCGTTCCAGAACGACTGGCCGCGATCACCGGGTGGAAGTCGCTGTGACTCGAGCCATTCGGGATGGACCTTCAGTGCAACGACCTCCTCGTAGTGCGACCGGTTGAAGATTCCGATCCGACCGCGCTCGGGGAGCGCCTGTGATATCCGCCAGAGGAAGTCATGGTCGAGCTCCGCGGCGGACGGCTTCCTGAACGAGACGACCTGGACTCCCTGCGGATTCACTCCCGACATCACGTGCTCGATGGCCGAGTCCTTGCCGGCCGCGTCCATCGCCTGCAACACCACCAGGAGCGCATAGCTGTCGCTCGCCCACAGGAGCTCCTGGGCGTCGGACAGCTCCTCGATGCCTCGCGCGAGCGCCTCCCTGGCGCGCTCTTCCAGCTCTGGCCGACCGAGATCTTCGAAGTCCGGGCCGCCCGTCCAGCCCGGATCGCGCTTCGCGATAGCCGCCGCCCGGCCGGGTTGGACGATGAGCTGCTCGAGCAGTCGGCTAGAAACGTTCATCGGTGCGCGCGACCTGCCTCATGCGGCAGCGGGTGTCTCCGCGGGGGCGAGCGCTCGGGGCCCGGCTCCCGTGCGCCGGTCGACGAGCTTGGCGAGCTCTGCGATCGCGAGGAAGGCGATCGGGCCGAGCAGGCAGATGCCCCACTGCGAGCTCGTCAGCGAGACCGTGTCGAAGATCCGCTGCAACGGCGAAAGCGACGTGACGAGGAAGGTCAGCACCAGCGCCGCGCCGATCAGCTGGACGAACCGCCTGTTCTCGATCGTGTAGCGCTTGAAAATGGTCCCCGTGGGCTCGCGTGCCTCGAGGGCGGCGACGATGTGCATCAGGGAGAGCGTCGTCAGCCCCATCGTCGTGGCGACGGCGAGGTCGTAGCGTTCCTCTCCCCAGGCGACCACCCCGAGGGCAAGCGCGGCCATGACGACACTGGCAACGGCGAGCCGAGTCCCGAGGCCGCGATCGACGATCGCCGCGCTCGCGTCGCGCGGCGCACGACGCATCAGCCCCGGCACAGGCGCGTCGAAGCCGAGCCCGATCGCCAGCAGCACGTCGACCGCGAAGTTGATCCACAGGATCTGCAGCGGTGTCAGCGGGCTCCCGCCTGCGACGTCGAAGATGCCGGCACCGACGAAGGTCAGGATGAACCCGCCCAGCATGACGAGCTGGACGCGGATGTACTTCATCAGGTTGTCGTAGATTCCCCGTCCGCCTTCGACAGCAGTGACGATCGTGGCGAAGTTGTCGTCGGTGAGGATCATGTCGCCGGCTTCCTTCGTCACCTCGGTCCCGGTGATCCCCATCGCGACTCCGATGTCGGCGCGCTTGAGCGCGGGGGCGTCGTTGACGCCGTCCCCGGTCATGGCGACGACATGCCCCTTGCTCTTCAGCCGATCGACCAGCCGCACCTTGTCCTCGGGGGCGACACGTGCCACCACGCCGATCGTGTCGAGCTGCTCGTCGAGCTCGTCGTCGCTCAACGCCGCGAACTCCGTGCCGGTCAGCGCTCGACCCTCGATGCCGAGCTGAGCGGCGATCGCGGCTGCCGTCGTCGCGTGGTCGCCCGTGATCATGCGCGCGCGGATGCCCGCCTCCTTGCAGCGGGCGATCGCGTCCGCTGCCTCCTTGCGCGGCGGGTCGACGATGCCCACGAGGGCGAGCAACGTCAGGCCCTGCACCTCGTCGAGCAGCGATCCATTCGCACTGAAACCGGCCGGGTCGATGTCGCGTGCGCCCAGGGCCAGTACCCGTAGGCCTTCCCCCGCGAGCCGGTCGTTCTCGGCGAGAACCCGCTCGCGGCCGCTCTCCGCCGGAATCGTCGACCCATCGGCGTCCCGGATCTGCGACGAGCGCGCGAGCAGCACGTCGGGTGCCCCCTTGACGAAGCAGCGCACGACCTTTCGACCTCCCTCCTCCATCTCGTGGAAGGTCGCCATGAACTTGTACTCGGAGTCGAACGGCACCTCGCCGACCCGTGGGTAGGCCCGCCTCGTCTCGTCGACGTCCACCCCTCCCTTCTCCGCCAGGACCACGAGCGCCGCCTCCGTCGGATCGCCCACGATCTCGCCGTCTCTGACCGCCGCGTCGTTCGCGAGCGCCATCGGCAGCAGGAACGGGTCGAGCGGCGTGTCCGACTCACCCCCGACGCGGCGGATCGCGCCCTCGGTCGCGTACCCCTCACCCTCGATCGAGAAGCGCCGTCCGACCACGACGAGCTGGTGCGCGGTCATCTGGTTGAGCGTGAGCGTGCCAGTCTTGTCCGAGCAGATCGCCGAGGTCGACCCGAGTGTCTCGACAGACCGCAACCGCTTGACGATCGCTCCTTTTGCAGCCAGCGCCTGTGTGCCGAGCGACAGGACGGTCGTGACGACGGCGGGAAGCCCGGTCGGGATCGCGGCGACCGCCAGGCTGATCCCGATCAGGAAGAGCTCGTCGAAGTCGTCCCCGTGAATCAACCCGAGGACGACGACGAGCGCGAGCGCCGCCCCTGCCATGATCGTCAGGAGGACGGTGAGCTGGTCGAGCTGGCGGGTCAGCGGTGTCTTCTCCTGCTGCACCTGGCTCAACATCCCCGAGATCTGGCCCACCTCGGTCGACATGCCCGTGGCCGTGACCACCATCTCCCCACGGCCGCGAGTGACGGTCGAGTTCATGTAGGCCATGTCCACCCTGTCGCCCAGGGGTACGTCTGCACCGGGCACGGCGTCGACCGCCTTCAGGACCGGGACGCTCTCCCCCGTCAGGGCGGCTTCCTCGATCTCGAGCGTCGCCGCCACCAGCAGACGGCCGTCCGCGGGAATCTTGTCGCCGGCTTCGAACGTCACGATGTCACCCGGCACGAGCTCCTCGGCGGGAACGTCGACCCGAGCGCCGCTGCGGCGTGCGTGCGCCCTGATCACGAGCATCTTCTGGAGCGCCGCGACGCTCTCGGCCGCCTTGCCTTCCTGGTTCAGGCCCAGCAGGGCGTTCACCACGGTCAGCGCGAGGATCACGATGCCCGTGCTCCACTCCTGCAGCGCGACGATGCTCACGATCGCGGCGCCGACGAGGACGAGCTGCATCAGGTCCCGGTACTGGCGGAGGAACGCGTGCCAGCCTGGCTCCTGCTCCGCCTCCGCGAGCTTGTTGAGGCCCACTTCCGCCCGACGCCGCTCGACCTCAGCGGAATCCAACCCATGCAGGGGATCGACCCCGTGCCGCGCGCACGCCTCCTCCGGCGTCAAGCCGTGCCAGGCGGCCCTCTCGTCTGCAACTCCGGCGCCGGTCGTCGTCTTGGCGACGCCGCTGCTCACGACGTCAAACCCCTGCCGCCACGGTGCGGGTCGATGCGTGCTGGACGTTCGCGGGCAGATGACTCGCTGGCACGCGACGCCCCGCTGTCAGCGCAGGCATTGGATACGACCCCGACCGACCTCGCCATGCGCGGTTGGAGTATCTGCCCGCGGGCGTTGCCGCGCAACCGAGACCCGAAAGAGCGACCGAGCGCTACCGGACGGATACACGGCCCAGCCAGGCGTGTCCCGTCACCCCGACTCGAGATCCGGCGCCCCTCGGGACATGCGGGTTCCACCCCCGCCTCCGCATCGCCTCTCCGACGATCGTCTCCCTTGCAGATTCCTTGCAAAGAAAGGGATCCGTTCGGGTTCTGGAAGGTTTCGCGGACAGCCGTTGGCGCCGGCGCGCGACGGGTGGACACTCGGCCGTGTCCAGCCTCGACGAGGAGGAGCCATGCGCAGGACAGCTCGTGCAGCCGTCGTCGTGACCCTCACCGCCGCCGCCCTCGGCGCGGGGGTCGCCGCAGGCGCCGCTCCGGCGCCGGCGAGCATCACGGTGATCGCCACGCATCTGAACAACCCGCGGGGCGTGGCGATCGGCCCGAACGGCGGCGTGTGGGTCGCCGAGGCCGGCAAGGCAGGCGGCCCGTGCCTGTCGAAACGCCCCTGCGTCGGCACCACCGGCTCGCTGACCCGCTGGGTGAACGGCCGCACGCGGCGCCTGGTGTCCGGGCTGATCTCCGTGGAACGGAGCGACGGCTCGCTTCTGTCGGGCGCGAACGGCGTCTCCGTCGGAGGCGGCGTGTTCATCGCGACGGCCGACGCGCCGGGCTGCCGTGTGCCGCAAGGCTTGCCGTCGAACGCGCTCGGGATGCTCGGCGGGCTCCTTCGGTACACCAACCGCTACGGCGTCACGCGCCACGCGGACCTCCGCGGCGCGGAGTGCGCCCACAACTACGACCGGGGCACCCGGAGCTCCAACCCCTATGCGGTGCTCGCCATCGACGCGAACCGGCAGGTAGTCGTCGACGCCGCCGCCAACACGCTCTTCGAGGTGACTGGAGCGAGCGTCCGCCCGCTCGCCGTGTTCCCGAGAACGGCGTTCGGCGCCCAGTCGGCCCCCACCTCCGTCGCCCAGGGGCCCGACGGGACGCTCTACGTCGGCGAGCTCGCCGGCGACGCGGCGCAGGGCGCACGGGCACGCCGCTGGGCGGCCCGGATCTGGCGGGTGACGCCAGGCTCGACGCGACCCGTGGTCCACGCGCGGGGATTCAACGCGATCAGCGGGCTCGCGGTCGCCCGCGACGGGACGATGTTCGTGACCGAGTGGACCGTCAACCCGCGCGACCGCGACGAGGCGCGCGGCGACGTCGTCCGGATCGCGCCCGACGGCAGGAGAACCCGGCTCGGCTTCGGCGAGCTCCACTTCCCGTCCGGCGCGGCGGTGTCGAGCGACGGCCGCACGCTCTACGTCGCGAACTGGAGCATCCTCACCGACACGCCGCCGGCGAGCGGCCCGTTCGCCGGCAAGACCGGCGAGCTGGTCCGCATCTCGATCGGCTGACAGAGACAGCGCCCCGCCGGCGGGCGGCTCCCGTAGCATCGGCCCGGATGCGAATCGGGATCCTGACCGGCGGCGGCGACGTGCCGGGGCTCAACCCGTGCATCAAGGCCGTCGTCAACCGCGTCGCCCACGAGGGGCACGAGGTCGTCGGGCTGCGGCGCGGCTGGGCGGCGCTGCTCGAGTACGACGCCGGCGCGCCCGAGACGGCGGCGGAGTGGTTCCAGCCCCTCGACCAGCGGGCCGTGCGGACGATCGACCGCACGGGCGGCACCGTCCTCCACACGTCACGCACGAACCCCGGCCGGGTGCGGCCGGCCGACGTGCCCGCCTTCCTCGCCGACCGCGCGCAGGGCGAGGGGCCGTTCGACTTCACCGACCACGCGCTGCGCGTGATCGAGGCGCAGCAGCTCGACGTGCTGATCCCGATCGGCGGAGACGACACGCTCTCGTACGCGCTCCGGCTGCACGACGAGGGCATCCCGGTCGTCGCGATCCCGAAGACGATGGACAACGACGTCCACGGCACCGATTACTGCATCGGCTTCTCGACGGCGGTCACCCGGGGCGTCCAGTTCATCCACAACCTGCGCACGAGCACGGGCTCGCACGAGCGGCTCGCCGTCGTCGAGCTGTTCGGGCGGTACAGCGGCGAGACGTCGCTGATCACGGCGTACCTCGCCGGCGTCGACCGGGCGGTCATCTCCGAGGTGCCGTGCGAGATCGACCGGCTCGCCGAGCTGCTGCTGGCCGACAAGCGCGACAACCCCTCCAACTACGCGATGGTGACGGTCTCCGAGGGCGCCACGATCGAGGGCGGCGACCTCGTGCTCTCCGGCGACGAGGACGCCTACGGGCACCGCAAGCTCGGCGGTGTCGGCGCCCAGCTCGGGGCGCTGCTCTCCGAGCGCACCGGGGAGGGGATCATCTACCAGCAGCTCGCCTACCTGATGCGGTCGGGCTCGCCGGACTCGCTCGACCTGATGGTCGCCACGAACTACGCGGTGATGGCCGCCGACCTCGCGCTCGAGGGCGCCTCGGGGCGCATGGTCGCGCTCCGGAACGGCAGCTACACGAGCGTGCCGATCTCCGCCACGCGGGAGGGCGTGAAGCGCGTCGACGTGGGCGAGCTGTACGACCCGGACGCGTACCGCCCGAAGGTCAGGCACGTGACCGGCAAGCCGATGTTCCTCTACTGAGGCCGGCAGGCGCGTGAAGGCGATCGGGATCCTCACCGCGGGCGGCGACTGCCCCGGCCTCAACGCCGTCATCCGAGCGGTGGTCGCGCGGGCGACCGTGCGTCACGGCGTCGAGGTGGTCGGCATCCTCGACGGCTGGGACGGGCTGATCGAGGGGCGCACGCGCCCGCTCGACCGGGCGGCGGTGCGCGGCATCCTCCAGCGCGGCGGCACCATCCTCGGCACGTCGCGCCGCGACCCGTACCTCCACGCCGACGGCTACGCGAGCGTCCGCGGCACGCTCGAGGCGAACGGCATCGAGGCGCTCGTCGTCGTGGGCGGCGACGGGACGCTCCGCTCGGCGCTGAGGCTGCAGGAGGAGGGACTGCGGCTCGTGGCGGTGCCGAAGACGATCGACAACGACATCCCGGGCACCGAGCTGACCTTCGGCTTCGACACCGCCGTCCAGGTCGCGACCGAGGCGCTCGACCGGCTGACCACCACCGCCGAGGCGCACAACCGGATCATGCTGGTCGAGGTGATGGGCCGCACCCAGGGCTGGATCGCCGTCCACGCGGGAATCGCGGCCGGCGCCGACGCGATCCTGATCCCCGAGGTGCCCTACCAGCTCGAGGACGTCGCGCGGATCATCCACACGCGCCACCGCCTCGGGCACCGGTACTCGGTCGTCGTCGTCGCGGAGGGCGTGCGGCTGCCGGACGGGAGCCGGCCGGCCCGGCTCGACGCGTTCGGGCTCGAGCGGCTCGGCGGCGTCTCCCACGAGCTCGCGGCGCAGCTCGAGGCGCTGACGGGATACGAGGCGCGGGTGACCGTGCTGGGCCATGTCCAGCGGGGCGGGACGCCGACCGCCTTCGACCGCGTGCTCGCGACGCGGTTCGGGGTCGCCGCCGCCGACCTCGCCGTCGCGGAGCGCTTCGGCACCATGGTCGGCCTGCGGGCGAACGAGCTGGTCGAGGTGCCGCTCGCCGAGGCCTGCGCCGGGATCCGGGCCGTGCCGCCGGCGCTCCACGACGTCGCCGCCACGTTCTGGGGGTGACCGGGCCGCGCTTCCGGCTGGCGGCGATCGACCTCGACGGCACGCTGCTCCGGTCGGACGAGACGATCTCGCCACGCACCCGGGCCGCGCTCGACGACGCGGGCGAGCGCGGCGTCGCGGTCGTGCTCGCCTCCGCCCGCTCGCCGCGGAGCGTCGGCGAGTTCGGGGCCGAGCTCGGGCTCGGCGGGCTCGCGATCTGCGCGAACGGGGCGACGGTCTACGACCTCGACCTCCGCCGCATCGTCGAGCACCGCCCGCTCGCGCTCGAGACCGTGCAGGCTCTCGTCGCCGGACTGCGGGAGCGGGTGCCCGGTGTCGCGTTCGGCTGGGAGCTGGAGCTGACGTTCGGGAGCGAGCCGGCGTACGAGGAGCTGCGCGACCCGCGCTGGCCGCGGCCGGAGGGCTCGTTCGCTCCCTGCGACGCGCTGGCGTTCGGCCGGCCGGTGACGAAGCTCCTGGCACAGCACTCCGAGACCGCGCTCGACGACCTCTACCCCGTCGCCGTCGAGCTCGCCGGCGACGACGCGTCGGTCACGCTGGCCGGCAACGCGTTCGTCGAGCTGGCCGCGCCCGGCGTCAGCAAGGGCGCGGCGCTGGCCGCGCTCTCCGAGAGCCGCGGCGTCGACGCCGATCGGGTCGTCGCGTTCGGCGACCACCTGACCGACGTCCCGATGCTGGCGTGGGCCGGTCTCGGGGTCGCGGTCGCGAACGCGCACCCGGCGGCCCTCGACGCCGCCGACGAGGTCACCGCCTCGAACGACCAGGACGGCGTCGCGCTCGTGCTCGAGCGGCTGCTCGCGTGACGCCCCTAGCCGAAGAGCAGGAGCAGCGCGTCGGTCGGCGCGTAGTCGTCCGTGAGCAGCGGGACGTCGTCCGTCCGCACCGTGCGGTCCCAGCGGTCGCGAATCGCGCGGGTCAGGTCGGGCGCGCCGCTCGACGCGGCCCGGATCTCCTTCCACCGCGACTGCAGGAAGGGCTTCGCCGGCAGCGGCGCTTCCGTCGCCACGAGAATGACGTTGCGAATGCTCGAGGGATCCGTGTCCCCTGCGAGGTTGACCGGGTGCAGGGTGACCGTGGGGAAGACCGCGCGGTAAGTCCGCGTCACCGATCGCACGAGCCGTGACTGGTCGCCGGTGATGGCGCCGATCAGGTTCACCACCACGACGCCGCCGGGCTCCAGCCGCTCACGGGCGAGCTCGACGAACTCCCGCGTCGCCATGTGGAACGGGATCGAGTCCGAGTAGAAGGCGTCGAGGACGATCACGTCCCAGCGCTCGTCGTTCCGCGTCAGCCAGCGGCGGCCGTCCTCGACGTCGATCCGCAACCGCTCGTCGCGCGGCACCTCGAACCACTCGTAGGCGGCGTCGACGACGTCCGGGTCGAGCTCGACGACCTGGAGCTGCGTGTCGGGGAAGTCCCGCCAGACGCGCTTGGGCGCCGACCCGCCGCCGAGCCCGACGAAGAGGATCCGCTCGGCGTCGGGGTTGTACGCGATGCCGAGATCGAGGTAGTCGGTGTACTCGAAGCGGGTCGCGAACGGCCGGTCGATGTACATGCCGCTCTGGAAGGAGCTGTCGAAGCGCAGGTACCGCGACTCGTCGTCGTCGGCGACCACGAGCCGGTGGTACCGCGTCTCCTGCGCCTCGCGGATGGTGAAGCCCTCGCCGCTGAGCGTCGACGGATCGAGCTGCGACGGCGTCTGCGACTCGCGCAGGCGGTAGAGCGGCGACCAGTTCTGCGCGGCAGCGCCCTCGAGCGTGCCGCCCTGCTCCGGCGCGAGCGCGATCACGACGGCGACGGTGGCGGCCGCGCCTGCCACGAGCACCACGGACGGCGCGAAGAGGCGCTCCGCGACGGCGACCGCCGCCGCCGCGACGAGCAGCGCCAGCGCGCCCACGGCGAGCACCTGGTCGGTGCCGAGCTCCGGGACGAGCCAGAACGCGGTCGCGAACGTGCCGAAGATGCTGCCCGCGGTGGAGATCGCGAACAGGCGCCCCGCGGTCCGCCCCACGCGCTCGAGCGAGCGCGCGACGAGCTTGACGGCGATCGGAGAGACGCTGCCGAGGATCACGCTCGGCGCGCCGAAGAGCAGAATCGTGGCGACGAGCGGGTTCAGCCGCGGGCCCGGGTCCCACTCGACGACCCGCTCGAGCATCCATTCGTCGACGAGCGGGATCGCCAGCACCAGCAGCGCCGAGAGCGCGATCGCGCCGACCAGCAGGTACGGCGTCGGGCGACGGTCGGCCAGCGCGCCTCCGAGCCAGTACCCGATCGAGAGCCCGGTCAGGACGACGCCGATCAGTGCGCCCCACACGAACAGCGAGCTTCCGAAATACGGCGCGAGCACCCTGCTCGCCACGATCTCGACCCCGAGCAGCACCGCGCCCGCGAGGAACACGGCGACGCCGATGGCTGCGACGCCGCGTCGCTCCCGGTCGAAAGGCATCGCCGAAACGGTAGCGGCAGCCCGCTCGCCGCCGAGGGCCGTTACACGTCGGGTGGCGGCTCGCCCACGAGCGAGGCGACGTCGGCGGCGGTCACGAGCACCGCGTCGACGCCGGCGCGCTCGAGCTCGTCGACCTCGTATGGCGTGGCGCCCGGGAGCTCTGCGATCGCCAGCTTGCCGGCCGGGATGTCTGGGAGCAGCTCGAGCAGCCGCTCCAGCTGCTCCTGGCCGTCGACGGCCTCGTCGGCGGCGAGCAGGAAGATCTCGGGGTCGACCGACTCGAGCACGCGCTCGACGTCCTCGTCGTCGCGCACGCGCACGACGCACTCCACGCCGAGCTGGCTGGCCTCGTCGAAGCGGCGCGAGAGCACCTCCTGCCCGTCGGCCGCGACGAGGACGACCGCGTCGACCTCGTCGTCCGACTCCCCCGAGACCGCGGGGTAGAGCAGCAGCGGCAGCCCGGACCCCTCGCGCACGCCTCCGACCGGCGCGCGCAGCACGAGCCCCTCGGCACCCTGCTCCTCGGCAGCCCGCGCAGCGGCCACGTCGCGGACCTCCACCAGCACGGAGATGCCGTCGCCCTCGGCGATCACCTGGCTGAGCCTACGTGGCCCGGTCACGGATCGTGATGGTACTCGCCGCGGTGGAGTCGATCGTCCGCGTGGCGGCGTCGCTCGCCTTTCCCCAGCACGGCTGTCCGCCGGGGACATGGCTGGAGCGGCCGTGTTCCCGGGCCACCGGCCTCCTCCCCACGCTTCGAGCGTAACGCGAAAACCGTCACACGTGTGTGACTCGTTCGAGCCGGAAGCGTGACGTTCCGCGTTGCCCTAGACGCCGACGGGATGCCAGACGGTCTTGAGCTCGAGGAACGCTTCGATCTCCCAGGGCGACTCCCCGTCGCTCGTCCCGCGCACGACGCGCTTGACGTTGTCCGCCGCGAGCCGCTGCAGCTCGGCGGCGCCTCCGTCGACTCCCGTCAGGTCGAGCGCGTTCACGTCCATGTGCGCCGCGAGCACGGGCGCGAGCTCGTCCCGGAAGCCGGTGAGCACGTTCACGACACCGCCGGGCAGATCCGAGGTCGCGATCGCCTCGGCGAGCTCGATCGCGGCCAGCGGGTGGCGCTCGGACGCGAGCGCGACCACCGCGTTCCCGCCGACGACAGCGGGGGCGAACCGGGCGACGAGCCCGCCGAGCGCCGGCTCGTCGGGGGCGACGATCGCCACGACGCCCGTCGGCTCGGTCACCGTGAAGTTGAAGTAGGGCCCGGCGACGGGGTTGGCGCCGCCCAGCACCTGGGGCAGCTTGTCGGCCCAGCCGGCGTACCACACGACGCGGTCGATCGCGGCCTCGACCTCCTTGCGCCCCGAGCAGACGCGGGCGAGGTCGCCCCCGCGGGCCTCCATCATCTCGGCCAGCCGGTAGAGCACCTGGCCCCGGTTGTAGGCGGTTGCGCCGGCCCACTTCGGGAAGGCGGCTCGGGCCGCCTGAACGGCATCGCGGGCGTCCTTCCGCGACGCGCGGGCGACGTTCTGCCCCTCGGCCTCGTAGGTGCGGCCTGACTCGGAGCGCGGGAACGCGCCGCCGATGAAGAGCTTGTAGGTCTTGCGCACCGGCAGGCGATTCGTCACGGCTCGACCACCCGCACGATGGCGACGAGCGTCGCGCTTCCTGCCACCGCCCGAAGCCGCCAGCAGCCGCCCGACGGGAAGTACAGGTTGCTCGGGTAGAACTCGCGACCCGAGCTCGTCCAGCTCAGGGGCCCCATGTCGGCGCGCAGCGGCCGCGCAGGCCCGTCGAGCCGTCGGCCGGTGACGCGCGGGCCACCGGCGGCGGCCCACCAGCCGACCTTCGTCCTGATCCAGCCGTTCGCCTGCAGGAACGCGCCGCCCGACTTGCCTTCGGTTACGGCGACGAACGTCGCGCGGGGCGGCAGCGCGACAGCGATCCGGCTCGTGCCGAAGTTGAAACCGGGCCGCGGCCGGGGCGTTGGCCTCGAGACCTGGCAGCGGACGGTGGTCGTCGCTTCCGACGCCCGGACACCCCCCGGCGTCGCGACCGCAACGCTCACGGCGAGGATCAGCACCGTCGTGGTACCGCGTCGAATGTCCGTCCCGATGGACGTGCTCATTCGAACCTCAGGTACGCCTCGAGCCCGTGCCGTCCGCCCTCCCGGCCGAACCCGGACTCCTTGTAGCCGCCGAACGGGGAGGTCGGGTCGAAGCGGTTGAACGTGTTCGCCCAGATGACGCCGGCCCGGAGCCGCTCGGCCATCCAGAGGATGCGGGAGCCCTTCTCGGTCCAGACCCCGGCAGAGAGCCCGTACGGCGTGTTGTTCGCCTTCTCGACCGCTTCCTCGGGCGTCCGGAAGGTGAGCACCGACAGCACCGGCCCGAAGATCTCCTCCTGCGCGATGCGG
Source organism: Gaiellaceae bacterium (assembly GCA_036555085.1). GTDB lineage: Bacteria > Actinomycetota > Thermoleophilia > Gaiellales > Gaiellaceae > Gaiella. Next base: position 21,609 of record DATBMD010000339.1, on the reverse strand, counting down.
TAGCTCTGCGCGACGTCGGTGAAGACCGTGGGCGCGAACCAGTAGCCCTTTTCGGGGAGCCGGCATGGGGGCTGGTAGATCTGCGCTCCCTCAGCCTTGCCGGCCTCGACGAGCTCGGCGATCTTGTCGAGCTGCTGCTGCGAGTTGATCGCGCCGACGTCGGTGTTCTTGTCGAGCGGGTCGCCGACGCGCAGCGTCCCGAGCCGCCGCTTCAGCTTCGCGACGAGCGGCTCGTGGATCGACTCCTGGACGAGCAGGCGCGAGCCGGCGCAGCACACGTGGCCCTGGTTGAAGTAGATGCCGTTGACGATCCCCTCGACGGCCTGGTCGAGAGCCGCGTCGTCGAAGACGATGTTCGCGGCCTTGCCGCCCAGCTCGAGCGTGAGCGGGACGGCGCGGCCGGCGACCTCACGCATGATCGCCTTGCCGACCTCGGTGGAGCCGGTGAACGCGATCTTGTCGGTGCCCTCGTGGCGGACGAGATGTGCTCCGGTCGAGCCGTCGCCGGTGACGATGTTGACGACGCCCGGCGGCAGCTCCGCCTGGCGGCAGACGTCGGTGAACAACAGCGCGGTGAGCGGGGTCGTCTCGGCCGGCTTCAGCACGACCGTGTTGCCCGCGGCCAGAGCCGGCGCGACCTTCCACGCGAGCATCAGGAGCGGGAAGTTCCACGGGATGATCTGGGCGGCGACGCCGAGCGGGCGCGGCCGGCGGTTCGGGAAGGCGTACTCCAGCTTGTCGGCCCAGCCGGCGTAGTAGAAGAAGTGAGCCGCCGCGAGCGGCAGGTCGACGTCGCGGGACTCGCGGATCGGCTTGCCGCCGTCGAGCGACTCGGCCACGGCGAGCTCGCGCGATCGCTCCTGGAGGATCCGCGCGATCCGGAACAGGTACTTCGCCCGCTCCGCCGGACGCAGCTCCGACCAGCCGTTCTCGAAGGCGTCCCGGGCGGCGCCGACCGCAAGGTCGACGTCCTCCGCGCCTGCCTGCGCGACCTCCGCGAGCGCCTCCTCGGTGGCAGGCGAGATCGACGTAAACCACTCGCCCGTGCGCGGCTCGACGTGCTCGCCGCCGATGTACAGCCCGTAGCGCTGCTCGAGCCGCACGATGTCGCGCGCCTCCGGCGCCGGCGCGTACTCCCACTCGAGCGGCGCGACCGCCGCAGCGCCTCGCTTCTCGACCTCGCCCATCAGTCGATCGTGAAGTAGTCGCCGGATTGATACGACCCCGTGCGCTGCTTCCGGATCTGCATCAGGACGTCGTTGAGCAGCGAGGAGGCTCCGAACCGGAACAGATCGGGCGTCAGCCAGTCGGGGCCGAGCGTCTCGTGCAGCACGACGAGGTACTGGATCGCCTGCTTCGCGGTCCGGATCCCGCCCGCGGGCTTCATGCCGATCATGCGCCCGGTCTCGTCGTGGACGTCGCGGACCGCCTCGAGCATGCAGAGCGTCACGGGCAGCGTCGCGGCGGGCTGGATCTTGCCGGTGGAGGTCTTGATGAAGTCGGCCCCGGCGGCCATCGCGAGCAACGAGGCGCGCCGCACGTTGTCGTACGTGCCGAGCTCCCCCGTCTCGAGGATCACCTTCAGGTGTGCGACGCCGCATGCCTCCTTGACCCGGACGATCTCGTCGTAGACCTTCGCGTAGCGGCCGGAGAGGAACGCGCCGCGATCGATCACCATGTCGACCTCGTCGGCGCCGAAGTCGACGGCGTCGCGCACGTCGGCGAGCTTGACGTCGAGCGGCGACTGGCCGGACGGGAACGCCGTGGCGACCGAGGCGACCTTCACGAGCGAGCCGTCGAGGCGCTCTCTGGCGATCGGCACGAGGTTGGGGTAGACGCAGACCGCGGCGACCGACGGGATCGACGGGTCGGCCGGGTCGGGGCGGACGGCCTTCGAGCAGAGCGCCGCCACCTTGCCCGGCGTGTCCGCGCCCTCGAGCGTGGTCAGGTCCATCATGCGCACCGCGAGATCGAACGCGGCCAGCTTCGATTCCTTCTTGATCGAGCGCTTCGCCAGGGTCGCGGCGCGCTCCTCCAGCGCGACGGCGTCGATCGATCCGATCCGCGGCAGCCTCGGCTCGAGCGGCAGCTCGAAGCCGCCTGGCAGTGCGGGCGCCTGGGCCATGAGGTCAGTGTAGGCCGCGGCGGGCGGCCCGGCGCTCGGTCACGGTCCAAGTGCGGCCAGCGCGGTCCCCCAGGACAACCGCACTGGTTCGGGTCGTGACAGAGACCGAATCGTCCGTTTCGACGCGCCCGCCGCCTCGCGGCGCCACGGGGTACCGCGTCGCGCCTCAGAGCCCGAGGCGCTCCAGCTGCGCGGGGTCGCGGCGCCAGCGGCGCCGGACCTTGACCACCAGCTCGAGGAAGACGCTGCGGCCGAGCAGCGCCTCGACCTCGGGACGCGCCCGCGTGCCGATCTCCCGGATCATCGCGCCGCGCTTGCCGACGAGGATGCCCTTCTGCGATTCCGTCTCCACGAGCAGGAACGCGCGGATTCGCCGCTCGTCCAGCTCGTCGACGACGACCGTGAGCGCGTGCGGCACCTCCTCCCGCGTCAGCTGCAGTGCCTTCTCGCGGATCACCTCGCCGACCCGCTCCTCCTTGGAAAGGTCGGTCGTCTGCTCCCGCGGGAAGTACGCCGGCCCCTCGGGGAGCAGCTGGACGAGGTCGTCGCGGAGCTCGCCGATCCCGTCGCGTGTCTTCGCGCTGACGGGGTGCAGCGCATGAAAGTCGCCCAGCGTCGCCGCTTCCTTCATCTGGCCGGCCACGTGCGACGCCTTCAGGCGGTCGACCTTGTTCAGGACGATGACGACCGGCACCCCGAGCCCGAAGACGCGGCGGGCGACGAACCGGTCTCCCGCACCGATCCTGTCCCGGGCGGAGACGACCAGGAGAACCGCGTCGACGTCGGCGAACGAGGAGTCGACGGTCTCCTGCATCCGCTCGGTCAACGCGTCCATCGGCCGCTGGAACCCCGGCAGGTCGGCGAGCACGAGCTGGAAGTCCGAGCCGTTGGCGATGCCGAAGATCCTTCTACGCGTCGTGTTCGGGACCCGGGAGGTGATCGCGACCTTGTCGCCCGTGAGGGCGTTCACGAGCGTCGACTTGCCGACGTTCGGCCGGCCCGCCACGGCCACGAACCCGCTCCTCACGACGACATCCTCCGCCGTCCGGCCGGATCGGGCCAGGCCGGAGCCGCCGGGACCACCCCCCAGGGGGGCAGCGCGAGCCCCCCTACCGGAACGGTCGCAGAGAAGGTCGCGCACGTGTGTGACGTGCTCGTGACGAAAGCGTGACGAATGCTCCCCACGGTCACGGGAGTGCTCCCCACGGTCACGGGAGCTCGAAGGACTCCGGGAGCAGCTCGGCCGGCGTCGCAGTCACCACGCGGCCCGCGTTGCGGAACACGACCCGGTCGACTTCCATCTCGAGCAGCCACTGGCGACAGCCGCCGCACGGAGAGGCCGTGATCGCAGCAGCCTCGAAGTCACCTGGCCGAAGGCCCTCGGACACGGCGCGGGAGAACGCCGCCCGCTCGGCGCAGACGCCCAGCGGGTAGGCGGCGTTCTCGACGTTGACTCCCTCGATCACGCGGCCGTCGCGGGTCAGCACGGCGCAGCCGACGTGGAACTCGGAGTACGGGGCGTACGCTCGCTCGGCGACCGCGTCCGCGCGCGCGAGGAGCTCCTCGTCGGTCACGCCGAGAACACCTGGAAGATCGCGAGGGTGACGAGCGCGCCGAGCAGCCCGCCGTAGAGCACCTCGACGGCTGAGTGGACGCCGGACTCGACACGTGTCTGCGCCACGAGCAACGCCATGATGAACGTGAGCGACGAGATCAGGAAGCGATGACCGGAATCGTCGAGCACGAGCGTCGCCGCCATCCACCCGGCGAACGCCACCGCGGCGTGGCCGGAGGGCAGCCCCCCGCGCAACGGCGTCCCGCGGCCGGTCAGGGCCTTCGTCCCGATCACGACGATGATCGTCAGGACGAGCGCGATCAGGGTCAGCTCCGCGGGCGCCTCGGAGAGCCGGTCGAGGAAGCGCGAGCTCCGCTCGGCGACGTCGCCCGAGAAGACGAGGTAGCCCGTCGCGACCGCGTTGACCGCGGCGATCAGGACCGCCCCGGCGGCGATGTCCTTGGCGAGCTTCGCCAGCGGGTCGAATGACGTGCTCGCGACGTCGACGGCGGCCTCGACGGCGGAGTTGAGCATCTCCGTGATCAGCACGAAGGCGATCGCGAGCAGGAGGACGATCAGCTCCACGCGGCTCACGTCGAACGCGAGCGCCGCGATCAGGACGCCGGCGGCGATCGCGAAGTGGATCCTGAGGTTCCGCTGGGTGCGGAGCACGTGGATGATGCCCTCGAAGGCGTGGTTGAAGCTCTCGATCACCGTGGGCGGTCGTCGCGTGCGAGGGGGCGCCATCAGCTGCCGGCATGGACGCGCTCCCGCGCGGCCATCTCCTCGCCGTGGTCGTACCCGAGCAGGTGCAACAGCCCGTGGACGAGCGCGCCTCGCCAGGCCGTCCCCGTCGCCTGCGGGCAGAGGACGACGTCGCCGAGCGCTCGCGGCACGCCCAGCGGGAGCTCGTCCCGCCCGTCGATCGGGAACGACAGCACGTCGGTCACCTCGTCGACGCCCAGATGGTCGGCCTTGAGGCCGCGGATCTCGTCCGGTCCGACGAACGCGATCCCTAGCTCGCCCGCCCGAACGCCCTCACCGACCAGCACGCATCGCGCCAGGTCGGCCGCCAGCTCCTCGTCCACGTCGACGCCGCTGCGGTTCACGACCGTCACCTCGATCACGCCGGCGCCCCCTTCACGCGAGCGCGTTCGACGCAGGGGGCGGCGGGCCGCTGCGGCCTCTGACCTCGAGCAGAGTCGGTCGCTCCATCGTCCGCGTACCCACTACGTGCGTCGCGCGGTGCCGGTCTCCTCCGCATGGCGCTTGTACGCCTCGACGATCCGCTGCACGAGCTTGTGGCGGACGACGTCCTGATGGCCGAACTCGACGAAGGCGATCCCGTCGATCTCGCCGAGGATCCGCCGCACCTGGATCAGCCCCGACGCCTGCTCTCGGGGCAGGTCGATCTGCGTGACGTCGCCGGTGACCACGACCTTCGACCCGAACCCGAGGCGGGTCAGGAACATCTGCATCTGCTCGGGGGTCGTGTTCTGGGCCTCGTCGAGGATGATGAACGAGTCGTTCAGCGTCCGGCCGCGCATGAACGCGAGCGGGGCGACCTCGATCGTCCCACGGTCCATGTACGCGGCCAGCCGGTCGGCGTCGAGCATGTCGTAGAGGGCGTCGAAGAGCGGCCGCAGGTACGGATCGACCTTGGCGAGCATGTCGCCGGGCAGGAAGCCGAGCCGCTCGCCCGCCTCCACCGCCGGCCGGGTCAGGATGATCCGGCCGACCTGTTTCTCCTGCAGCGCCGCGACGGCCAGCGCCATCGCGAGGTACGTCTTGCCCGTCCCGGCGGGCCCGATGCCGAACGTAACCGTGCAGCCGCGGATCGCGTCGACGTAGTGCTTCTGCGTGATCGTCTTCGGCGAGATCTTCTTGCCGCGGTGCCGCCAGACGACGTCCTCGAAGACGTCCCGGATGTCCTCGGCCTGATCGAGCGCGGCCACCACCGCACCCACGGTGTCCGGGCCGATCTGGTGCCCACCTTCGACGAGCTCGACCAGCTCGTCGAGCACCGCCCGCGCCTCGACGACGTGCGGCGCGTCACCGTCCAGCGTCAACTTGTTGCCACGCAGCGAGATCGTGCAGCCGAGCCGCTCGCGGAGAGAGTCGAGCACGCCGTCACCCACCCCGGCGAGCTCGGCCGCCACCTCGTTCGGAACGATCATCACATCCTGCATCCGGTCGCAGTGTAGGCGCACCCCTTGGCTGGTCCCTGGATCTCTTCGTGGAGAGACCGGCACGAAGTCGTCACGTGCGCGTCACACACCCGTCCGCCTCGAGCCGGTAGCGTGTTTCTTGGGGACGCCGCGTCCCCCCGAGGGGGCAATGCCTGCGAGGGTGGCGGACGCGCGGTCCGCCGGGCACGCCGGAGTACGGTGCGCGGATGAACCAGCCGCCGATCGAGGGCACCGTCGAGCCCGGGCTCGAGGCCGTGCGGGACACGTTCGCCGAGTCGTTCCGGACCGGCGACGAGCTCGGAGCGGCAGTCGCGGTGCTCGTCGACGGACGCCCGGTCGTGGATCTCTGGGGCGGCACGTCGGACGACTCCGGGTCACCCTGGCGTCGTGACACGATCGTCAACGTGTTCTCGGTCACCAAGCCGATCGCGGCAGCATGCCTGCTCCTCCTCGTCGAGCGAGGGAGGCTGGGGCTCGACGACCGCGTCTCGTCGGTGTGGCCGGAGTTCGCCGCCGCCGGCAAAGAGCGGGTGACCGTGCGCCAGGTGCTCGCGCACCAGGCCGGCCTCGACGTCTTCGAGCGCCGGCTCGAGCTGGACGACCTGCTCGACTGGTCTCGTGCGACCGACCTTCTGGCCGGCTCGCCTCCACGCTGGCCTCCCGGCTCCACGCACGGAGAGCACGCGGCGTTCTACGGTCACCTCGTGGGCGAGCTCGTCCGGCGGCTCGACGGACGGTCGCTCGGCAGCTTCCTGCGTGACGAGCTGGCCGTCCCGTGGGAGCTCGACTTCCACGTCGGCCTCGGCCCGGAAGAGATCGCCCGGACGGCGGACGTGACCGACCCGGACGGCGCGTATCGTCGCGACGCGCTCGAGGCGGCGGCGACCTACCGGCTGGCGCTCGACAACCCGCCGGCCATGCTCGACGTCGCCACCGTCAACTCCGAGCGCTGGCGACGGGCCGAGATCCCGGCCGTGAACGGCCACGGCACCGCGCTCGCGGTCGCCCGCTTCTACTCCGGGCTCGCGGCCGGCGGCCAGCTCGACGGCATGCGGCTCCTGTCCGCCGACCTGGCACGGGGGATGGTCAACCCCGAGCGCGAGGGGCTCGACGAGGTGCTGGGGGAGCCCGTCGCGTGGGGGCTCGGCGTCCAGGTCGACCCGCAGTGGTTCGGCCTCGGCGGCATCGGCGGCAGCGGCGGCTGGTGGGATGCCCGCGGCTACGCGCTCGGCTACGTGACCCGGCGGCTGGGCACGCACGAACGGGTAGAGGCCGTCGAGAGGGCGCTCGTGGCGTCGCTCTAGCCGCGCGAGCGCGCGACCCTGGCGGCTACGCGAGCTTCTCGCGCACGATCTGGCTGACGGTGGAGCCGTCGGCGCGACCCGACACCTGCGGCATCACGTCCGCCATCACGCGGCCGAGGTGCCGGATCGACGTCGCCCCGACCTCGGCGATCACGTCGTCGATGATCTCTTCCAGCTCCTCCTCGCTGAGCGGCTCGGGCATGAACTCCTCGAGCACCTCGAGCTCGTACTCCTCCGCCTCTGCCTGCTCCGCGCGGCCCGCGCTCTCGTACGCCTCGGCAGCCTCGACGCGCCTCTTGCGCTCACGCTGGAGAACCTGCAGCTCCTCCTCGTCGGAGAGGGGCCGCTGAAGCTCCTTCTGCGCCGCGCGGAGGCTGTTGAGGATCAGTCCGAGCGCGTCGCGACGATCGTTGTCGCGTGCGAGGCGCGCGTCCTTGAGCTCCTCCTCGATGCGTGCGATCAGGCTCATTCGAAGTCCGGCAGGGCGCCGCCGAGCACGTGCCAGTGTAGGTGGAAGATCGTCTGGCCGCCTCCCGGGCCGACGTTCACGACCACGCGGTAGTCGTCCAGCCCGGCAACTCTCGCGGTCTCCGCCACGAAGGCGAGCATCCGCGCCGCCTCCTCGGCGGGGAACTCGCCGACGTCGCGGAAGGTGTCGACGTGGCGCTCCGGCAGCACCAGCAGGTGCGTCGGCGCCTTCGGCGCGATGTCGCGGATCGCAACGAAGCCGTTCGCGGCGTGGACATGGTCGCCCGAGGCGACGAGCTGGCAGAAGAGGCAGTCAGGCGGCAACTGCGAGGATCCCTTCGTCGCTCACGCCGACGGCGCGCGCTCGGACGAGCGTTCCCACGGGAGCGTCCAGCAGCCAGGGCGTGTAGTCGTCGCCGTAACCGCGGCCCGGCCGGTCGACGAGCACCACGTCGTCGCGGCCGAGCTTGGACTGCCAGCGGGCCCGACAGGCCGCCGCCGACGCGGCGCGGAGGCGCGCGCTGCGGTCCCGCTTGACCTGTACGGGAACGGTGTCGGCCGCAGCGGTGCGGGTCCCCGGGCGCGGCGAGTACGGGAACACGTGCACTTTCGTGATCCCGGCGCGGGCGACCACCCCGAGCGTGTTCGCGAATGCCTGCTCGTCCTCGCCCGGAAAGCCGACGATCGCGTCCGTCGTCAGGTTGAAGTCGCCGAGCCCGTCCAGCCGGCTCAGGTACGTCGAGACCGAGTAGCGGCGGCCCATCGCACGCAGCACGCCGTCGTCGCCCGACTGCAGCGGCACATGCAGATGCATCCCCGCGACCGCAGTCTCGCGCAGCGCAGCGACGAGGTCGTCCGTGACGTGGTTGATCTCGATCGAGGACAGCCGGAGCCGCTCGAGGCCTGCCAGGGCGCCGACCTCTCGAATCAGCCGGGGCAGCGTGTAGCCGGCGGCGCGATCGCGGAAGCACCCGAGGTTGACGCCAGTCAGCACGATCTCGCAGTGGCCCTGCGCCACCCGCCGTCGAGCCTCTGCGAGGACGGCCGCCGCGGGGCGGCTGCGCGTGCCGCCGCGGACGAGCGGGATCACGCAGAAGTGGCAGGAGAAGCTGCACCCGTCCTGGATCCGGACGAACGCCCGCACTCGATCGAGGCGCTGCTCGGCCCCGACGCAGCCGATCGCGCCGACGTCACCGGCGATCCAGTCGGCCGCCTCCTCGCTGCGTCGCGCGACGACGACGACGTTGTTCGGCAGCCGCTCGAACGATCGCTCGAGATTGGCGGCACAGCCGGTCACATAGACGCGCGCGTGGCTGCGAGCCGCGCGCGCGACCGCCTGTCGGGACTTCGAGACGGCCTCGTGCGTGACGCAGCAGGTGTTCACGATCGCGATGTCGGCCGAGTCGTCTGCCTGCGTGTGCCCGTCCGCCGCGAGGCGCTCGCGAATCGCCTGTGCGTCCGCGAACGAGACCTTGCACCCGAGGAAGCGGGCCGAGAAGGTCGCCATCGCAGGCAAGCTTAGTGGCCGGGGTGCCCGGGATCGGGACGATCGCCGGCCGTCACCGGCTCAGCAGGTCGGCGGCCCACCCGTCCAGGCCCCGCCGTGCCACCGGGCGCCAGTCGGGCGACTCGGGACGCTCGCCCACGAGGTAGCCGCTCGTGACCGCGACCGTCGCGACGGCGTTGTCGAGCGTGTCCTCAACGACGGCGAGGGAGACGTTCGCGACGAGGACGTCCGCCGGCGGCAGAGCTGCGCCGACGGCGTCCCCGACGCGCGCCTCGACGACGACGCCGTTCGCAGCCGCGTTCGCGCGTGTCACATCGATCGCGACCGGGTCGATGTCGATCGCGGTCACGGGCTCGAAGCCGAGCCGGCGAGCGGCGATGGCGAGCACTCCCGAACCACAGCCGACGTCCACGAGGCTGCCGCGTACGACCGTCGCCAGCAGCTCCACGCACAGTCGTGTGGTCGCGTGCGAGCCCGTGCCGAAGGCCAGGCCCGGCTCGATCACCACCGTCGGCAGCCCGGCGGGCGCGGGCGCCCACGGCGGCCCGATCCAGATCCCGCCCGCTTCGACGGGCCGGTGGAAGTCCCGCCAGCGGCCCTCCCAGCCCGCCTCGACCGGAACCACCGAGACCTCCGCGAACGCGCCCCGGATGGCAGCTTCGCCATCCTCGTCCGTGTAGGCAGCCAGCTCGACGAGCCCGTCGAGCTCCCGCTCCTCGAAGCCTTCCGGCGCGAGGCCGAGCAGCAGCGCTCTCGCCTCCTCGCCGCGTGACGACGGCACGCGGACGGAGACGCGCCGGAGCTCGCTCATCGTTCGCGCCTCGCAGGCCCTCGCCCGGCCCCGTCTCTACGGGCGGTCGCCACGCGCTTCAGCGGAACGCGTTGCGCAGCCGCTCGAAGAAGCCGTCGTCGCCGCGGTACGCGTCCTCTCCGAGGCTGTCGGCCATCTGCTCGAGCATTTGCCGTTGCTCCTCCGTCAGCCGCTCCGGCACACGCACTCCCACCTGGACCTCGAGGTCACCTCTCCGCCCGGTGGAGAGCGACGGCATCCCGTGATTGCGAAGCACGAGCACGGCCCCGGGCTGCGTCCCGGGTGGGATCTCGACCTCGACAACACCCGCCGGGGTCGCGATCTCCACGTGCGACCCAAGCGCGGCGGCGGTCATCGTCACCTCGACGCCGGCTACGAGGTCGTCGCCGTGCCGGACGAGCCGTGCGTCGGCCCGGACCCGGACGAGGACGAACGCATCCCCTGCCCCGGCCCCGGGCGGGCCCGCATGCCCTTCGCCGCGAAGCCGGATCCGCTGCCCGTCGTGAATGCCCGCGGGGACCTCGACCTCGAGCTCCCGGTCGACGACCGTCCTGCCCACCCCGTCGCAACGCTCGCACGGCGTTGCAACGATCCGCCCCGACCCGTCGCAGCGCGGGCACGTGCCGGTGCGGACGAACTGCCCGAAGACGCTCTGCGAGACCTGCTGGAACCGACCGCTGCCGCCGCACGTCGGGCACGGCTCCGGAGTCGTGCCCGGCTCCGCGCCGTCTCCACCGCATCGATCGCAGGTCGCGGCGACGCGGACGGGCACCTGTAGGGTCGTCCCCGAGAACGCCTCCCCGAGCGAGATCTCCACGACGGCGGTGACGTCCGCGCCGCGTGCCGACCGCGACGCTTCCCGGCCGCCGCGGCCGAAGACCCCGTCGCCGAAGAACGCCGCGAAGATGTCGGTGAGGCTGCCGAAGTCGACGTCGCTCGGCATGAAGCCGCCGCGCCTGAGGCCGGCGGCTCCGTAGCGGTCGTACAGCCGGCGGGTCTCGGCGTTCGACAGCACCTCGTAGGCCTCGGCGAGCTGTCGGAAGCGCTCCTCTGCGTCGGGCGCGTCGGAGACGTCCGGGTGCAGCTCCCGGGCGAGCCGGCGGAACGCCCGCTTGATGTCCGCATCGGAGGCGTCACGCGCGACGCCGAGCACCTCGTAGTAGTCCTGCTCCGCCGTCGCCATCGTCGCTCAAGCGTAGCCCGGCGCCCGGCGGCGGCCGGCCGAACGACCGCTATACGCTAAGCGACCGCTCGAGGACGGCGTAGCCGTCGATTCGGGCGCTCGCCGACCCGGTGGTTCGCCAGCATCGCCACGTTGCAGGAGCCGTTTCCGTCGGAGGCCGGATCACGAACGCTGGCGACGCGGCTGATCGCATACAGCAGACGCAACTGCTGCAGGGCGGTCGACGCCCCACTCTGGATGGACCGCACCACGAGCCGTTCCGACGAGCTCGTCGCGGTCCAGCACGATTCGGCGCGGAACGACTTTCCGGGGCGAGCCCGATCGGTCTCCTCGAGGTCGATGGCGGCGACCGGGCTCGAGGGTCGAAAGCTCTCAGCAGCTCGGCGATGCGCGCGTCGTGTCGGGACGGCTCGGCGGGAGCAATCCGGGACGCTCACGCCTCTTCGTAGACCTCCTCCACCAGACGCGACAGCTCGAACGCGGCGGCACGGACGGAGCGAATCGCCTTCTCGTAGTCCATGCGGAGCGGCCCGAGCAGCCCAACCGTCCCGAGCGAGCGGTTCGCCAGCCCGTACGTCGCCCCGACGTACGCGACGTCGTGCATCGCCTCGCCGTCGAGCTCGGGGCCGACCCTGACGACGGTGCGCCGCGGATCGAGGGCCTCGGAGAGGAGCTGCAGCACCGCGGCGCGCCGCTCCAGCAGCTCGAGCAGTCGGTGACATGCCTCCAGCTCGTCGGCTCGGGCGTCCACGAGCAGCCCGGCAGCACCGCCGACGTACAGCTGTTGCCCGGCCTCCGCCAGGGCCGCTACGAACGCGGGCCTAAGGAGCTGGAGAAACGCTCGCTCGCGCGGCGGGAGGGCGGGATCCTCGAGCCGGCGGCGCAGCGCGGCCGTACCCAGGCGCAGCCCGGCGACCTCCTCGTTGAGGTACTCCCGCGCCCAGTGGGCGAGGCCGGCGTCGACGGGCTCGTCCGTCTCGGAGACGAGCTTGGTGATGCCCCCCGCCGACGTGATCACCACCACCATCACGACCCGCGGTTGCAGCAGGAGCACCTCGACGTGGCGAATCGTCGCCGCGCCCGGTGAGGGGGCCGACACGAGCGCGAGCAGACGCGTGGCGTGGGAGAGCGCCTCCGTCGTCGTCTGGAGGGCCCCCTCCAGCTCCGTGCGCATCGCGATCAGGTCGAGCGGGAACCGGCCCGGTCGGACCTCGAGCGTGTCGACGAGCTCCTCCGCGTAGAGCCGGTAGCCGCTCTCCGTGGGCACGCGACCCGCCGACGTGTGCGGATGGGTGAGGAGCCCGAGCGCCTCGAGCTCGGCGAGCTCGTGTCGAACCGTGGAGGACGACACCTCCAGGCCCGCGCTGGCGACCAGCGCCTTCGACCCGACCGGTTGACCCGTCGCGACGTACTCCTCGACGAGACGTCTCAGGATCTCGCGTCGCCGCGCGGTGAGGTGCTCCATCGTCTGATGGTAGCCCTGTGCCGTGCGCCCGAGGACGCCGCGCCGCTAGCCGCCGAACGACGCGGCCGCTTGCTCCACGCCGCACTCGGCGAGGCGGGGCCAGATGACGAGCTCGGCCGTGATCCCGCCGCCGAGGAAGCGCCCGCGAGTCGTCAAGGCGATCGCCCGTTTGCCGCCGGGCAGCGTGCGCGCTTCCACGAGGCCCCGAGCGGCCAGCCGTTCGAGCGCGTCCCCGTCGACCCGGTCCTCGAGCCCCTCGAGCGGCAACGGCTCGTCGAGGCGGAGCCCGAGCATCAGGCGCTCGCATGCGCGGGTCGCGTCGTCGAGCGGCTCGAGCTCGCGCGGCGGCTCCCGACCGGCAACGAGCGCGGACCGGTATCGCTCGAGCGACGGCAGGTTCCGGCGCCGCACGGCGCCGATCGTCGAGACGCCGCCGACGCCGAGCCCCAGATAGTCGTGGCCGCGCCAGATCCCTAGGTTGTGCTGGGCGCGGAGATCTCGCTCTGCGCCGCATCCTTTGGCGAGACAGAAATTCGCCGTCTCGTACCATCGGTACCCGGCGTCGCTCAACCGCTCGACCACGAGCTCGAGGTACCCCTCCATCGCCTCCGCCTGGCGTTCGAGCTCGCCACCCCAGGCGTACGAGAACCGCGTGCCGGGTTTCGCCTCGAGCTCGTAGCAGGAGAGGTGCTCGGGAGCGAGCGCGAGCGCCTCGGCGAGATCCCGCTCGAGATCGGCGGGCTCCTGGCCCGGGATCCCGTAGAGGAGATCGAGCGAGATGTTGTCGAAACTGGCATCGCGGAGAGTATGCACCGCGCGCCGGACGTCAGCAGGCCCGGCACGTCGTTCCAGCACGCCGAGCAGGTGGGGCTGGAAGCTCTGGGCCCCGAGCGAGATGCGCGTCACTCCCGCTTGGCGGAGCCTCAGCGCGAGCTCCGGTGTGACCGTTTCCGGGTTCGCCTCGACCGTCACCTCGGCCGCGTCCGGCAAGCCCTCGAGCACCCGGAGAAGAGCGCCCTGCTCGGTGAAGGTCGGCGTACCGCCTCCCACGAACACGGTCTCGAGCGGATCCTGGAGCAGCGGCCGCTCGAGCGCGAGCTCGGCGAGCACAGCCGCCGCATACCCGACATGCTCCTCCCGCCTGCCGACGACCGTGACGAAGTCGCAGTAGCCGCAGCGGTGCGCACAGAACGGCAGGTGCACGTAGAGGTGGCGGGCCGAGGCGGCGAGCCGCCCGCCGGCGCGCGGTGTCACCGCTTCGAGCCGTCGAGGTTCAGGACCGCGAGGAAGGCTTCCTGCGGAACCTCGACGCCGCCGACCTGCTTCATGCGCTTCTTGCCCTGCTTCTGCTTCTCGAGCAGCTTCCGCTTCCGTGTGACGTCGCCTCCGTAGCACTTCGCGAGCACGTCCTTGCGCTTCGCCTTGACGGTCTCGCGCGCGATCACGCGTGAGCCGATCGCGGCCTGGATCGGGATGTCGAACATCTGCCGCGGGATCTCCACCTTCAGACGCTCCACGAGCTGCTTCCCGCGATCGTAGGCGGCGTCGCGGTGGAGGATCAGCGAGAGCGCGTCGACCTGGTCGCCTCCGACGAGGATGTCCACGCGGGTCAGCTGACCCTCGCGGAAGCCGGCGAGGTCGTAGTCGAAGCTCGCGTAGCCGCGCGTGCGCGACTTCAGCTGGTCGTAGAAGTCCAGCACGATCTCGCCGAGCGGCAGCTCGTAGGAGAGCAGCACCCGCTCCTCGGACAGGTACTCCATGTGGTCGAACCGGCCGCGCCGCTCGGTGCACAGCTGCATGACGTCGCCCACGTATTCCTTCGGGACGATCACCGAGGCGGTGATGTACGGCTCCTCGATCTTCTCCACCTCGCGCGGCATCTCGGCAGGGTTGTGCACCTCGATCTGCTGGCCGTTCCGATCTTCGACCCGATAGGCGACGTTCGGCGCGGTCACGAGGAGATCGAGGTCGAACTCGCGCTCGAGGCGCTCCCGCACGATCTCCATGTGCAGGAGACCGAGGAAGCCGCAGCGGAAGCCGAAGCCGAGCGCCTGCGACGTCTCCGGCTCGTAGAAAAGCGCGGCATCGTTCAGCTTCAGCTTCTCGAGCGCGTCGCGGAGCTCCGGATAGTCGTCGGAGTCCGTCGGGAAGAGCCCGGCGAAAACCATCGGCTTGACGTCCTTGTAGCCCGGCAGCGGCGCGCCGGCCGACGACCGCGCCGTCGTCAGCGTGTCGCCGACCCGTAGCCTCGAGACGTCCTTCAAGCCCGTGACGACGTAGCCGACCTCGCCGGCCTCCAGCGCGGGCACGGGTGTCCGCGTCGGGGACATGAAGCCGAGCTCCTCGGCCTCGAACGAGGTCCCGAGGGCCATCGCCCGCAGTGCCACCCCGCTCGCGAACCGCCCGTCGACGGCGCGCACGAAGGCGATCACGCCCCGGTACTGGTCGTACGACGAGTCGAAGACGAGCGCGCGCGGAGCGGCAGTCGGCTCGCCCGATGGTGCGGGTATCCGAGCGACGATCGCGTCCAGCAGCGTCGCCACCCCCTCGCCCGTCTTGGCGGAGATCCGGAGCACGTCGTCGGGAGAGCCGCCGAGCAGCTCGGCCAGCTCGCGCGCGGTCCCGTCGGGGTCCGCTTGCGGCAGGTCGATCTTGTTCACGACCGGCACGATCTCGAGGCTGTTCTCGATCGCGAGGTAGGCGTTCGCCAGCGTCTGCGCCTCGATTCCCTGTGCGGCGTCGACGACGAGCACCGCTCCCTCGCAGGCCTGCAGCGAGCGGCTGACCTCGTACGTGAAGTCCACGTGGCCGGGCGTGTCGATCAGGTTCAGCGCGTGGCCCTTCCAGCTGACGCGCACCGCCTGCGCCTTGATCGTGATCCCGCGCTCACGCTCGAGCTCCATCGAGTCGAGGAGCTGATCGCGCATGTCGCGCTCGCTCACGGCCTCGGTCAGCTGCAGGATGCGGTCGGCCAGCGTCGACTTGCCGTGGTCGATGTGCGCGATGATCGAGAAGTTCCTGATCCTGCTCTGGTCCATGCGTCAACCGAGGTCGGACGACCGCCGCAGCAACGGTAGCAACGCCCGCAGCTCGCGAACGCGCAGCGCCCTGCACGTTCCGAGGTAGACGCCGAGCCCCGCCGCGAGCGCGAGCCCGAGCGAGACGATCTGGGCACCGAGCGACCGGCCGAGGATCCGGTCGAGCGGGTACCAGACGGCGAGCGACGCCAGCGCGGCAAGCGCAGCCGCGAGGCAGATGCGCGCCACCGAAGCTCCAGTGCGGCGCGGGCTCGGCAGCCCCACTCGGCGTCTCAGGATCACGAACAGCGTCGTCGCGCCGGCGATGTTGACGAGTGCGGTCGCGAGCGGGATCCCCCAGGCCCCGACCCGGAAGAAGACGGCGTCGAGCAGGGCGTTCAGCAGGAGCGCCCCGAGGGCGATCGAGGTCGGCACCCAGTTCGACTGGAGGCCGTAGAACGAGCGGGTGAGCATCAGCATCCAGCCGTTGAAGACGAGCCCGAGCGAGAAGGCCGCGAGGCACTGCGCCACGACCGGCACGTCGTCCGCGCCGAACGCGCCGCGCTCGTACACCAGCCGCACGATCGGATCGGCCAGCACGATCGAGACCAGGCCGGCCGGGATCAGCAGGAACGCGATCAGGCGGAGGCCCGTGTCGACGGTGTGACGGAACCCGTCGACGTCCGCCCGGGCGGCGAGGCGCGAGAGAGTCGGGAACAGGATCGTCGCGACGGCGACCGAGAACATTCCCTGCGGGAGCATGTACAGCCTGAAGGCCTTGTCGATCGCAGTCGGCGCGACCTCCGGGTCGATCAGCCTCGAGGCGAAGACCATCCCGATCACCGCCTGGGCGTTGATCAGGCCCAGCGTCAAGGTCACTGGCAGCATCAGCGCGAAGAAGCGCCGCACTGCCGGGTCGCGCCAGTCGATCACGACGCCGAGGCTCCCGTCGAGCTTCCGCAGCCAGGGCAGCGGGAGCAGGAGCTGGATCACGGTGGCGCCGAGGATGACACCGGCGTAGACGTAGAGCTCGGCGTCCTCGCTGCCGGCGCGGGGAACGCCTATCAGGAGGCCGACGATGATCGCGAGATTCCAGAAAACCGGCGTCAGCGCCGGAACGGTGAAGTGGTCGTAACTGTTGAGGATCCCCACGACGACACCGGTCAGGCCGAGCAGCACCACGATCGGGAACAGCACGCGCGACAGCCCGACGGCGAGATCGAAGTCCCCGCCGGGATCGCCGAACGGCCGGATCACGAGCGGCGCTGCGAGCATCAGCAGCGCCGTCAGGCCCCCCAGCCCGAGCAGGATCAGCCAGAAGATGGTCGACGCGACCCGCCAGGCGCGCGCGCGGTCGCCTTTCTCCAGCAACTCGCTGAAGATGGGCACGAACGCCCCCGACAGGGCGGCGTCCGCGACGAGCGCGCGGACGAGGTTCGGGATCTGGAACGCGATCGTGAACGCGTTGACCTTCCCGGTGATGCCGAAG
This sequence comes from Gaiellaceae bacterium, assembly GCA_036555085.1. GTDB lineage: Bacteria > Actinomycetota > Thermoleophilia > Gaiellales > Gaiellaceae > Gaiella. Next base: position 4,496 of record DATBMD010000339.1, on the reverse strand, counting down.
AAGTACGCGGCGACGATCTCGCGGACGAGGCCGAGCACCCGCGAGACGCCGGTCGCGAGCGAGAAGATGGCTGTCGAGCGCGCCAGGTGCCGGCGGTGGCGGTCGGGGGAGGCGCCGGGCTCGGGTGTCGTCTGCATCCGGCTCACATTCGGCACATTCGCGTTACCCACCTGCGCGTGCTTGCGGGTTAGGATCGAGTTGGGGAGGAGGAGTGGTGGCCCCCTAGCGCCGGGGGCGGCGGGCCGAAGGCCTCTGGTACCATCATCGAGCCCGCGCCCAGCGGGCGTTTGCACGCCGATGCCGAACATCCGCCAGCAAGAGAAGCGCGTCCGAATCGCCGCCCGCCAGCGGCTCGAGAACCTGCGCTACCGCTCCACGATCAAGACGCTGTCGAAGCGGCTCGAGTCCGCCGTCGCCGACGGGGACGCCGACGCCGTCGCGTCGGAGCATCGGCTGCTGTTGCAGACCATCGACCGCGCCGCCGCGCGCGGCGCCATCCACCGCAACACCGCCGCGCGACGCAAGTCGCAGGCCGCTCGCGTCGCCGCCGGCGACCTCGGCTAGCGCTGAGCGCCAGGCTGGTACCGTGACGGCGGGTTGACCCGTCGCGCTGTCCTTGCGCTCGTGTGCGCCGCGCTGGCGGCCGTGCCGGCCACGGGGCCGGCCGCCGCGGACACGCCGCCCGCGCGCCTGCTCGAGCGGCTGACGAGCGGTGGGTACGTGCTGGTCTTCCGGCACGCGGCGACGGATTTCTCCAAGCCCGACGCCGACCGAGTCGTGCTGCGGGACTGCCGGACGCAGCGGAACCTCTCGGGCCCCGGGAGGAAGGACGCGCGGGCCGTCGGCGCCGCCGCCGACCGCCTGCACCTGCCCGTCGGCAGGGTGCTCGCGAGCCCGTACTGCCGGACGCTCGAGACGGCCCGCCTCGCCTTCGGCCCCGGCGCGGGGATCGCCCGACCGCTCCTCAACACCGTCGACGCGGTCCACGACGACCGGTGGAGACGGCAGATCCGGGCCGCACGCGCCCTCTTCGCGAGGAAGCCGCAGGCCGGGACCGTCAATGTCCTCGTGACGCACGGGAGCGTCGTCACCGACGTCACCGGCGAGGCGCTCGCCGAAGGCGAGGCGCTCGTGCTGCGGCCGCTCGGCGACTCGAGGTTCACGGTGCTGGGACGGATCGCTCCCGCCGACTGGCGAGCCGCTCCGCGGCGGACGGCCGTCGTCGCCGCAACCGGCTTCGTCGTCCGCGAGTACCCCGTCCCACCGGGATCGCACCCGCACGACGTCGCGCCGGCGCCCGACGGCACCGTCTGGTACACGGCGCAGGCGGTCGGGGCGCTCGGCCTCCTCGACCCGCGCACCGGGCGCACGCGCCACATCCCGCTCGGCTCCGGCTCGGCGCCCCACGGAGTCATCGTCGGCCCCGACGGCGCGCCGTGGGTCACGGACGGCGGCCTCAACGCGATCGTCCGGGTCGACCCGCGCTCGCGGAAAGTGCGGCGGTTCCCCCTGCCCGCGTGGACGGGGTACGCCAACCTGAACACGGCGACGTTCGATCGCTCCGGGACGCTGTGGTTCACGGGCCAGAGCGGCGTCTACGGCAGGCTCTCGCCGAAGACCGGCGTGCTGCGGGCGTTCCGCGCACCCGGCGGCGAGGGGCCGTACGGCATCACGTCGACGCCCTCGGGCACGGTGTTCTACGCGTCGCTCGCGGGCAGCCACATCGCGAGGATCGACGTTCGCACCGGCAGGGCGACGAGGCTGCAGCCGCCGACTCGCGGCCAGGGCGCCCGCCGCGTGTGGTCGGACTCCCGGGGTCGCATCTGGGTGAGCGAATGGAACGTGGGTCGCGTGGGCCGATACGACCCCGGCACCCGTACATGGCGGGAATGGCGCCTGCCCGGAGCCGGACCGCAGCCCTACGCCGTCTACGTGGACGAGCTCGATGACGTCTGGCTCACCGACTTCGGCGCGAACGCGCTGGTGCGCTTCGACCCCGACCGCGGGCGCTTCGACGTCGTCCGGCTCCCGAGCGAGGGGGCAAACGTGCGCCAGCTCCTAGGCCGCGCCGGCGAAGTGTGGGGAGCCGAGTCGGGAACGGACAAGCTCGTCGTCGTCAGGCGCCGTTAGCCGCGCGTAGCCACCTCGCGGCTGAGGTCGACGATCGCCCGTTGCAGCTCGAGATCGGGTGCCAGCCGGCTGTCGCCCTTGAGCGCGAGGTCGAGCTCGGCGAGTCGCACCGTCGCGTCGCGGAGCTCACCCTCCGAGAAGCCCTCTGCCTGCGCATACACCTTCTGGGCATAGAACGGATGCATCCGCAACTTCGCCGCAGCGTCCTTCGGCGGGGAGCCCTGCTCGGCGAGCCGCTTCATCTGTCGCAAGCGGCTCAGGTGGCCCGCCAGCGCCGCGGCCAGCCGCGGCGCGGTGTCGCGGCGTGGCCGGCCGTCGCGCTCGAAGATCGTCTCGCTGGCCTCGAGCGCGCGCCCGGGATCGCGCGCCGCCCAGGCATCGGTCAGCGCGAAGCTCGGCGTCTCCGCGGTCGCCGCCACGAGGAGCTCCACCTCCCGCTCGCCGATCGGCTCACCCCCCGCCCAGGTCGCGAGCTTGTCGACCTCGGTGGCGAGCGCGCGGGGATCGTCCCCGACCAGGTGGAGCAGCGCGGCGCAGGCGTCGGGCTCGGCGTGCGCGCCGGCGAGCTTGAACTGCTCGGCGACCCACTTCGCCCGCTCCCGCTTGGGGACGTCGTAGGCGAGGACCTGTCCTGCCTTGGCGCACGCCTTGGCGAGCGCCGAGTCCTTCTTGACCTCGGCGCCGACCAGCGCCAGCACCGTCGCGGCGGCGGGCGCCGCGAGATACTCCGCGACCGCCTCGTGGTCGGCCGCCTTCCAGGCGCCGGTCGCGCGGCCCTCGCCCGTCCGGCGCCCGTCGACCTCGAAGACGACCACGAGGCGAGCGTCTCCGAAGAGGCTGCCGGCGTTGCAGAGGGCGACGGCTTCCGAGCCGCTCGCTTCCACCGCGGACACGATCTCGGTCGCCTCCGGCGCGAACCGGCGGCGGAGCCGGCCGAGCGCCGTCTCGATCTTCGGGCGATCGCTGCCGGTCAGGAGATAGACCGGTTTCAGCTCGGTCGCGGTCACGCTCACTACGGTACTCGAGCATCGCTTCGCACGGAGAGCGTCCGGCCGTCCGACTCCACCACGACGGCGCCGTCGACGTCGGTGCGATAGAGCCGGAGCCCCGCGACCGACTCGAGCGCCGCGATCGTCTCCGGGCGCGGATGCCCGTAGTCGTTGTCGCGCCCGACCGAGATGACGGCGATCTGCGGGCGCAGCTGCGCCAGGACGTCCGGGAGGCCCTCGTCCTCCGAGCCGTGGTGCGCCACCTTGAGTACCTCCACGGGGCGCAGGGCCAGACGGCGCTGAACCTGCGACTCCGCGTCCGCGGCCAAGAGCACGTCGGTGGCGCCGTAGGTGGCGAGCACGACCAGCGCCAACTCGTTCGGGTTGGCGCTCGGCGCCCCGGGCCCGTCGGGCCAGAGGACGCGCAGGACGAGCCGTCCTAGCCGGAAGGCTCGACCGGAGCGTGCGACGAGCACCGGCACGCCGCGTGCCCGGGCGGCCCGACGCGCCTCGGTGCCGAAGGCGGTCACCACGGCGAGATCGGGATCGAGAACGGCGTCGACCTCGAGACGGCGGAGCACGTCTGCCGCCCCGCCGACGTGGTCGCGCTCGGGATGGGTGAGCACGACCGCTGAGAGCTTGCGGATCCCCGCCCGCCGCAACCGATCGGCGACCCGGGCCTCGGGCGCGCCCTGGTCGACCAGGATCGCGCCCTCCGGCACCTCGAGGAGCGCTGCGTCGCCCTGCCCCACGTCGAGAAACGTGACGCGAAGACCGTCCGGCGGCGTCCACGTGCTCTGCGGCCGCAGCGACCACCAGCCCGCGAGCACGAGCGCGGCCGCCGCGACCACGCCCAGCAGCCGCGCCCGTCGCCGCCGGTCGAGCCGAACGAGGCCCCAGACTGCCGCCGCGACGGCGACCGGCACCGCGAGCACGATCGGAGACGACGTTTCGGCGTGCGGGAGCCCGGCGACGAGCCGCGCGCAGAAGGCGATCCAGGCTGCGCACCAGCCGGCCAGCCAGGCGAGCGACGCGGCCGCCGCCGGCGACACGGGCTCGACGAGCGCGGCGACGAGACCGAGGCCGAGCAGCGGCGGCATGGCGGGCTCGGCCAGCGCGTTCGCGACGACGGTCCACAGCGGCACCGCTCCGAACTGGAGCCAGAGGATCGGCGCCGTCGCAGTGCCGCACGCGACCGCAACGCCGACCAGCTGCACGAGCTTCTTCGGCAGCGGATACCCGGCGTGGACGCGACGGAGGGCCGGCGCCGAGAGCAGGATCGCCGCGACGGCGGCGAACGACAGCTGGAACCCCGGCTCGAGCAGCGACGCGGGCGTCCAGGCGAGCAGGACGAGCGCGCCCACCGCGAGGAAATGC
>DATBMD010000045.1:0-8815 GCA_036555085.1 Gaiellaceae bacterium | reverse complement strand
GACGCAGAAGGTCGGGCGGTGCGTCCCCTCGACCGTCCACGGGCGGAAGGCGGGATCGCCGTCCCCGTCCTTGGCCCAGACGGTCTCCCAGACCTCGTTGTCGTTGCGCCAGGTCGCGACGATCAGGAAGTAGAAGCCCTGGCCGCAGCGATGGAGGATCACAAACCCGAGCTCGCCGCCGATCCCGAGCGCGCCCGACCGGAAGGCGTCCACCAGCGCCGACCGGGCCAGGTCGCGGATCTCGTCCGGGACCGGCGCCTCCGCCCGCGCGACGTCGTGCCACTTGAGCACCGCGTCGTCCAGGGCGAGCGGCTCGGCCGGCGTGATCAGCTTCGTGACGTGCCGGTAGCCCGGCGCGACGTCGCCCACCCGCTCGAGCACGCTCATGCTTGCCCCGCGCGCGCAAAGTCCATCACCCAGTTCGTCTCCCAGCTCTCGCCGCCGTCGTCGGAGAACGCCTGCTCCCAGCGGGGGGTCGGCGTAGTCACGCCCGACCACGTGAAGCGGACGAGGATCGGCCTGCCGTCGAACGTGTCGCTCCCCTCGAAGACGCCCGCGTCTCCGGCGAACGAGCCGAAGACCGGCGGGTCGAGCACGCCCGAGCGGCGGCTGTCCGCCCAGTAGATCGACCACAGCCTCGTCTCGGGATCGAAGAAGCGGAACGACATGCCGACGAAGCCGCCGTCGTGGTCGGTGCGGAACTCGTCCTCGTTGCCGAGCCCGTCGAGCAGCGGCCGGGCGGCCACGGTCGCGTCGAACTCCTCCCAGTCGTCGCAGCCGGCGAGCCGTTCGCGCAACCGGCGGTTGCGGACGTGCCACCGCCCCAGCCAGAAGTCGAAGTCGCTCGCCGTCCCGGTCGCCTGCGCCACGTCGTGCATCCCGGCCTCCCAGTCGTCGTCTCGAGGAGACGCTACCCGGTAAATAGGGCGAAATAGGCCCGCTATTCGTGCTTGACTGCGCGTGTGCTGACGCCGACCGCACGCATGCTCGACCTGCTCGAGCTCCTGCAGGCGCAGACGCTGACGACCGGCGGTGAGATCGCCGAGCGGCTGGCCATCGACCGCCGCACGGTGCGGCGCTACGTGACGGCCCTGCAGGACCTCGGCATCCCGGTCGAGGGCCAGCGCGGGGTCGGCGGCGGCTACCGGATCCGGCCCGGCTACCGGCTGCCGCCGCTGATGCTCTCCGACGACGAGGCCGTCGTCGTCGCCCTCGGCGCCCTCGCCGCCGGCCGGCTCGGGCTGGCCGGCTCGGCGGAGGCGCTCGACGGCGCGCTCGCGAAGATCCACCGCGTCCTCCCCGACACGCTGCGCCGCCGCGTGGAGGCGCTCGAGGCGACGCTCGACTTCACGGAGGCCGCCACCGCCGGCGTGCCCGTCGCCGGCGACGCGCTGCTCTTGCTCGCGGACGCGATCCGGCGACGCCGGCGCGTGCGGGCCGCCTACCGCTCGTTCACGGGCGAGCGGACCCGTCGCGAGCTCAGCCCGCACGGCCTGGTGGCGCACAGCGGCCGGTGGTACCTCTCCGCGCACGACCACGGCCGCGACGACCTCCGCACGTTCCGGGTCGACCGGATGCGGCGTGCCTTCGTGATCGACACGCCCGCGATCGCGCCGCCCGACGGGTTCGACCCCGTGGTGCACGTCAGCCGCTCCCTCGCCCGCGTGCCCTGGCCGTGGGAGGTCGAGGTGCTCCTGCACCTCCCGCTCGCCGACGCGTCGCAGCGCCTGCCGTCGACGCTCGCCGAGCTGGCGGGCGCGAACGGGGACACGCTGCTGCGGATGCGCGTCAGCTCGCTCGACTGGATGGCGGGCGTCCTCGCGGGCCTCGGCTGCGAGTTCACGATCCGCGGCCCGGACGAGCTGCGCGAGAGCGTCCGGGCGCTCGCGGAGCGGCTCGCGGCATCCGCCTGAGGGGAACGTCGCTCGGCCGGCGTTGCGCTCGGGCGCCGGAAAGGTTCATGATCGGGGCTGCCCGATGCCGACCGGACCACAACCAGCGGCGGGGTGAGCCCGATCACCCTCTCCCGGAACCTCGTCAACACACTGCTCGTGATCGCGGTCGCGGTCGCCTTCGCGGACGCGTCGATCGTCGTCCTCGCCGTCCCCGAGATCATGAACGACTTCGACGTCGGGGTGCAGTCTGCCTCGTGGGTGGTGACGGCGTACAACCTGGCGGTCGTCGTCGCCGGGATCGCGCTGATCTGGCTCGTGCGCCACATGCGCGTGACGACGCTCGCCGCGATCGGGTTCACGGTCTGCGGCCTCGCGTCGGTCGGCTGTGCGCTGACGCAGTCGATCTGGCCCCTGGCGACGCTGCGGGGCGTCCAGGGCGTGGGCGCAGCCGCGCTCCTCGTCGCGTCGCTGCCGCTGCTCCAGCGCAGCGCCGGCGGCGCGCGGCCGTGGATCCTCGCCGCCACGATCGGCATGGCGGCGGGCCCCGCGCTCGGCGGCCTGCTGACCGAGTTCTTCTCCTGGCGCTCCATCTTCATCGTGCAGGCGCCGCTCGTGGCGATCGGCATCGTGGCGCTCGCGGGCGCGTCGATGCCGCCCGCGACGGTCGAGCGGCTGCTCCCCGAGCGCCCGCAGGGCTTCGCGCTCGCCGCGCTCGCGGCGCTCAGCGCCGCCCTCGTCGGGGCGCTCTTCCTGGTCATCGTCCTGCTGATCGCCGGGCTGAGCTGGGACCCGCTCCCGGCCGCGCTCGTCGCGACGACGCTGCCGGTGCTCGCGCTCGCGTCCGACCGGCTCGCCCGCCGCCTGCCGGACGTGGCGGCCGCCGTCTCGGGCTGCGTCCTCGTCGCCGGCGGCCTCGCCGGGCTCGGTTTCCTGCCGGACGACCACACGGTGCTGATCGTGGCCGCGCTCGCGCTCTGCGGCGTCGGGCTCGGGCTTGCCTCGCATCCGATCGGCGAGCGGGCGTTCGGCCACCCGCCGACGCTCGCCGACGGCAACAACGGCGTGATCACGCGGCACGCGGGGCTCGTCGTCGGCCTGCTCGTCGTGGTCGCGCTGCTCGCCGGCTCGCTCGACGATCTCCAGTCCCGCGCCGAGGTCGTCACCGGCAAGACGATCCTCGAGTCGCCCGTGCCGCTGCAGCAGAAGATCCCGGTGATGCTGGAGCTCGCCACGGCGGGCGACCCCGAGCGGGCGCGGCCGCCGGACGTCGAGGCGATCTTCAACCGTCACGGCGCGGAGACGGATCCCGAGCTGCGGGAGCTCCGGGACACGATCGTGGACGAGGTGGAGGAGCTCGTGATCCGGACGTTCCGGGGCCCGTTCCTCGTCTGCGCGCTGTTCGGCCTGGTGGCAGCCGCCGCCTCGTTCGGGCTCGGCGCCGCGCGAGAGGAGGCCGGCCGGCGGCGGACGCTCACCGCCGCCGTCGCGGCGCTCGCGGCCGTGGCCGTGCTCCTCGTCGCCGACTTCGCGCTCGGCGCGCTCGACGATCCCGTCGACAGCGCCGACCCGTGCGAGTCGCCAATCGAGGTCTCCGGCGAAGGGCCCGAGGCGGCGCTCCAGCAGGCCGCGCTCTCGCTGCTGACGAACGCGGCGTGCAACAGCGGCAGCTCCCGCTCCGAGCTGCTCCAGCGCGCGCTCAGCGGCGACTCGTCGGCGGTGCCGGGCCTGCCGCCGCTGCCGCCCGGCCTGCTCCCGCCCGGCGGCCCGCCGATCCCGTAGTGACGGCCGTTACGCCCCGGGCGGGCCTGACTCGCCGTCGGCCTGCGCGCCGGGGTCGATGCGCGTGGGCGGCGGCTGGTTCGGCTCGAGCACCGTGGCGGCGTCCTGGCTGAGCCTCGTCGGCTGCAGCTCCGGAGGCGGCGCCGGCACCTCCGCCGCCAGGATCGACCGGCCCACCTTCAGCCGGTCACCGTCGGCGAGCCGCGTCGGCTCGTGGATCCGGTTCCCGTTGACGAACGTCCCGTTGGCGGATCCCTCGTCGGTCACCTCCAGGCCGCCGTCCACCGGCCGCACGATCGCGTGCCGCCGCGACACCTCGGGGTCCTCGACGGTGATGTCCGCCGCCTCGCGACCGAGCAGCAGCTCGCCCTCGACGGGGAACCGTTCCCCGGCCACCGGGCCCTCGACGCCCACCAGCACCGGCGGCTCGACGGCCGCGCCCGGCAGCTCGGCGGCGACGGTGACCGCGGCGCCCTTCGCCGGCGCCGGGAGCTCGACCCGCAGGCTCGACCGGCCAACCGTCACCACGTCCCCGTCTCCCAGCGTCCGCGGCTCGCCGACGCGCTCGCCGTTCACGAACGTCCCGTTCGCCGAGTCCGCGTCCAGCACCACGAGGCCGCCGTCGACCGCCCGCACCCACGCGTGCCGGCGCGACACCTCCGGGTCCTCGATCGTGATGTCCGCGCCCTCGCGACCGAGCAGCACCTCCACCTCGACCGGGAAGCGCTGCCCGGCCACCGAGCCCTCGATGCCCACCAGCACGGGCAGCACCACGGCTCGCTCGGCCGCCTCGGCTGCCACCGTCACCGCCGCGGCGGGGGCCGGGGCCGGCACCTCGACGAGCAGGCTCGACCGGCCCAGCGAGAGGACGTCGCCGTCGGCAAGCCGCGTCGACTCGTAGATGCGCCTCCCGTTCACGAACGTCCCGTTCACCGAGCCTTCGTCCCGGACGAGCAGGCCGTCGTCGACGGGCCGCACGACCGCGTGCCGGCGCGAGATCTCGGGATCGTCGAGGGTCACGTCGGCTCCCTCCCGTCCCAGCGACAGCTCGGCCTCGACCGGGAAGCGCGCCCCCACCGAGCCGGGGGGCCCCTCGCGCACCACCAGGGACGGCGCCATCGCGGCACGGCCGGGCACGGGGGCCGCGACCGTCGCCGCCGCCGGCGCCGGCACCTCGGCCAGGAGGCTCGTGCCGCCGATCGTGACCATGTCGCCGTCGGCGAGCCGCGTCGGCTCGTAGATGCGCCTCCCGTTCACGAACGTCCCGTTCACCGAGCCCTCGTCCCAGACCACGAGGCCGCCGTCCGCCTCCCGCACGACCGCGTGCCGGCGCGACACCTCGGGGTCGTCGAGGGTCACGTCCGCCCCCTCGCGACCCAGCGACAGCTCCCCGTCCACCGGGAACCGCGCTCCGACTGCCGCCGCCGGGCCCTCGCGGAGGACCAGCACGGGCGTGCGCCGGGACGGCGAGCGCGCGGGCGCCCGCAACGGCTCCGCCGGAGTCGCGGGAACGTGCGCCGGGGCCGGCGTGCGCACCGGGGCCTGGGGCAGCTGTGCGATCGGGATGATCAGGGACGGGGAGGGCACGCCTCCGAACGTGTACCCGGCGAGCCTGCGGCCGAACGCCGGCTCCGGCGCGGGCGCCGGCACCACGTGCGGGACGACCTTGATCGTGAACACGGCCACGACCGCGCCCAGGAACGAGATGCCCGCCGCGAGCAGGAGCGAGTCCTGGAAGCCGTCGACGAAGGCCGGGATGTACCGCCTGGCCGACGGCTCCAGGTCGCCGGTCTGGATCGCGACGACCACGCCCATGATCGAGACCCCGAGCGCGCCGCCGGTCTGGCGGAAGGACACCAGCACGCCGGCCGCCACGCCCGACTTCTCGACGGGGATCGAGGACATCGCCGCGGCCGTCACGGGCGCCGTGGCGATCCCCATCCCGATGCCGCCGACGATCAGCGGCACGAGGAAGTCGGTGAACTTCGCGTCGACGGTCGCCACCCGGGAGAAGTAGACGAGCGCCACCCCGAGCAGCGCCATGCCGAACGCGACGGGCCACCGGAAGCCGAGCTTGTCGCCGAGGATCCCGGCCACCGGCGAGATCAGGAGGAAGACGAGCGTCATCGGCAGGAACGTCGCGCCCGTCTGCACGGGCGTGAAGCCGAGCACCGTCTGGAGGTAGATGGAGACGAAGAAGAGGATCCCGAGCATGACGAGCATCACCAGCATCGAGACGATGTTCGAGCCGGTGAACGTGCTGATCTTGAAGAGCGAGAGGTCGAGCATCGGGCGGCGCTGCCAGTGCTCGACCGCGACGAAGAGCGCCAGGCAGATCGCCGTGGCGGCGAAGAGGCCCAGGATCACGGGCGAGGTCCAGCCGTACTTGTGGCCCTCGATCAGGGCGAAGACGAGCGCGAACAGGGCTGCCGAAGAGAGCACGAGGCCGAGCGGGTCGAGCCCTTGATCGGTCGACGTGTCCTTCGTCTCGCGGATCACCAGCCAGCCGAAGGCGATCGCCGCCAGCCCGAGCGGGACGTTGACGTAGAAGATCCACGGCCAGTCCGCCTGCTGCACGAGCACGCCGCCGGCGAGCGGGCCGAGCGCGAGCCCGAGCATCGACACCCCGGCCCAGGTCCCGTAGGCGAGGCCGTGCTCGCGCTCCTCGAAGTTCGCGGAGATGATCGAGTGCGTGGCGGGCATCATCAGCGCCGCGCCGACGCCCTGCAGGGCCCGCGCGGCGATCAGCGTCTCGACCGAGCTCGCGAGCCCGCAGGCGAGCGAGGCGATGGTGAACACCGCCAGCCCCACGATCAGGAAGCGCCGCCGGCCGAAGAAGTCCGCCAGCTTGCCGCCGGGCAGGAGCAGCGCGGCGTACGTGAGCAGGAACGCGGTCGCGACCCACTCCAGCTGCGCGATCTCGGCGTCCAGGTCGGCGCTGATCGCGGGCAGCGCGACGTTCACGATCGTCGTGTCGAGCATGACCATGAAGAGGCTGAAGGTGACCGCCGCGAGCGTCCACCAGCGCCGGTTGGCGTCGGTGACGAGGGTCATTCGCCGCCGGCGAACCGGCGTAGCACGAGCGCGGAGTTGACGCCCCCCGTGCCCCGCGCGAGCACGAGCGCGGTCTCGATCTCGGCCTGCCGCGCCTCGTTCGCCACGATGTTCAGGCCCACCTCGGGATCTTGCCTGTCGACGTTGATCGTCGGGGGGATGACTCCCTCGCGGATCGCGAGCGCCGCGAACGCGGTGTCGATCGCGCCCGTGCCGGCGAGGCTGTTGCCGGTCATCGACTTCGGCGCGCTCACCGGCACCTCGGCGCCGCGCCCGTCGAGCGCCCGCAGGATCGCGCGGGCCTCCGTGCGGTCCCCCTGCTCCGTCGCACGCCCGTCGGCGCTCACGTAGTCGACGCCGGCGGGCTCGACGCCGGCCTGGCCGAGCGCGAGGCGCATCGCCCGCGCGTACTGCTCGCCGTCCTCCGCGAACCGCTCGAGGTGAACGGCGTCGGAGGTCTGGGCGAAGCCGCACACCTCCGCGTAGACCCGCGCGCCGCGTGCCCGAGCGCGCTCGAGCTCCTCGAGCATGACGATCGCGCCGCCCTCTGCGACGATGATCCCGAGCCGGTCGACGTCGAACGGCCGGTACGCGGTCGCCGGGTCGGCGGCGTCGCGGCAGACCTGGTCGAAGGTGGCGATCGCGACCATCGCGGTGTCGGCGAGCGCGGCCTCGAAGCCGCCCGCGACGATCACGTCGGAGTCGCCGCGCCGGATCGCCGCGTAGCCGGCGCCGACGGCGTCGAGCCCGCCGGCGGAGTCGTTGACGAGCGTCTTCGAGTACCCCGTGAAGCCGTAGAAGATCGAGAGCTGGCCGACCGGAGCGGACGGGATCCATGCCGTCGCCATGTAGGCGCTGACGAAGGACGGCCCCTTCTGGTGCAGCCGCTCGAGGTTCTCGAGGTAGTACGAGGTGCCCCCGTAGTTCGAGGCGAAGACCAGCCCGACCCGCGTCTTGTCCTCCTGCTCCGGATCGAGCTGCGAGTCGGCGAGCGCCTGCTGACACGCCGCGAACGAGAAGTGGGTGTTCCGGTCGCTGCGGACGGCGAGCTTCTTCGTGATGAAGTCGGTGGCCTCGAACCCCGGCACCTCGCCGACGACCCGCACCGGCAGCTCCGGGTCGTGCGTGTCGGCGGGGCGGCCGATGCCGGACGTGCCGGCGGCGGCGTTCCGCCAGTTCTCCTCGATCCCGATCCCGAGCGGCGTCACGAGGCCCAGCCCCGTGATCGCGACCCGGCGCTCTCCGTTCCGGCTCATTCGGGCCGGCCCCAGCGGCCGACGACGATCGAGGAGTTGATCCCGCCGAAGCCGCAGGCGTTCGCCATCGCCACGTCCACCTTCGTCTCCCGGGACTGGTTCGGGACGTAGTCGAGGTCGCAGTCGGGGTCGGGGTTCTCGTAGTTGATCGTCGGGTGCACGACCTGGTCGCGCAGCGTCAGGCAGAGGACGATCATCTGGTGCGCGCTCGCCGCCCCTTGCGTGTGCCCGATCACGCACTTCGTCGAGCTGATCGGGATGTGCGGCGCGCGGTCGCCGAAGGCGAGCTTGGCGGCGCCCGTCTCGTGGCGGTCGTTGACCGGCGTCGAGGTGCCGTGGGCGTTCATGTAGCCGATGTCCTTCGGCTCGACCCGCGCGCGCTGCTGCGCCCTGATCATGACGTCCGCGAGCGGCGCCCCGTCGGCCGGGAGCGCGGTCATGTGGTAGGCGTTCGTGTTCGTCGCGACGCCGAGGATCTCCGCGTAGATGCGGGCGCCGCGGGCACGGGCGTGCTCGAGCTCCTCGAGGACGACCATCGCCGACCCCTCGCCGAGGACGAAGCCGTCGCGGTCGCGGTCGAACGGGCGGCTCGCGCCCGTCGGGTCCTCGTTGCGCTTGCTGACGGCGCCGAGGACGCAGTAGTTGTCGAGGCCCATCGGCGTCACCGAGGCGTCGGTGCCGCCGGCGATGGCGACGTCGCAGAAGCCGTCGAAGATCGCGTGCCGGGCCTGCTCGATCGCGTCCACGCCCGACGAGCACGCGTCCGAGACGAGGATGGAGGGGCCCTTGAAGCCGTAGTGGATGGCGATGCTCGCCGGCGCCGCGTTGGAG
>DATBMD010000027.1:0-7999 GCA_036555085.1 Gaiellaceae bacterium | reverse complement strand
CGAGCGGAACCTGACGATGTTCACCGCACCGCCCGGCCGTGAGCAGTACATGGTCGTCGTCGCCGACATGCCGAGCCTGAGCCTCGCCTGATGCGCGAGCTGTTCGGGATCCCGGTCGACAGCCTGCTGCTGATCCTCGGCATCGGGCTCGGGGTGGCGGGCGTCGTGCTCGGCGCCCTGGCGATCCGCGACCCGATCCTGGTCAAGCTCGCGCTGCGCAGCGTCGGCCGGCGGCCGGGCCGCAGCGCGCTGATCGTGGTCGGCCTGATGCTCGGCACGGCGATCATCGCCGCCGCGCTCACGACCGGCGACACGATGAGCCACACGATCCGCTCGACGGCCGTCCGCACGCTGGGCGCCACCGACGAGACGGTTGCGGCGAAGGGCGCGGTCGACGACGTGCCGGGCGCGCTCGGCGCCGCCGTCGGCACCGGCTGGTTCGACGAGGCGGCGGTCGACCGGGTCGACGCTGCGCTGGCCGGCTCGAACCTCGTCGACGGGATCACGGGCGTGGTGATCGAGCAGGTCGCGGTGCAGGCGCCCGCGCAGCGCCAGAGCGAGCCGAGCGTCGTCCTGTTCGCCGCGGATCCGGCACGGCTGGAGGGCTTCTCCAAGATCACGGGCACCGAGGGTCGAGAGCTCTCGCTCGCCGGCCTGCGCCCGAACGAGACCTACCTCAACCGCAAGGCCGCGCGGGAGCTCGGAGCCCGCCCGGGGGACCGGGTGCTCGTGTACGCGGGCCGGAGCCCGGTCGCCATGCGCGTTCGCGACGTCGTACGCTTCGACGGCGCCTGGACCGCGGACGCCGCGCTGCTGCTGCCGCTCGCCGAGGCGCAGCGCCTCTTCGGCCACCCGGGCCGGGTGAAGGCCGTCCTGATCTCGAACCGCGGAGACGCGCTCGCGGGGGCCGCGCTCTCCCCGCGCGTCATGGAGCGCCTCGAGCCGGTCGCCGCCGGGCTCGGGCTCGAGGCGCAGTCGGTGAAGGAGGACGCGATCGACGACGCGGACGCTGCCGGCAACGCGTTCATGTCGTTCTTCACCACCTTCGGCTCGTTCTCGATCGCGGCCGGGATCCTGCTCATCTTCCTGATCTTCGTCATGCTCGCCGCCGAGCGGCGCAGCGAGCTCGGCATCGCCCGCGCGATCGGCACGCGGCGCGGCCACCTGGTCGAGCTGTTCACGTTCGAGGGCGCTGCGTACGACGTCGCGGCGGCGATCGTCGGCGCGCTGCTCGGCGCGCTCGTCGCGCTCGGCATGGTGGTGGTGATGGCGTCCGCGTTCGGCGCGGCCGACGAGGACGAGGGCCTGCAGATCGAATTCGCCGTGTCCGCGCGGAGCCTGGTCATCGCCGCTGCGCTCGGCATCCTGCTGACGCTCGCAGTCGTCGCGCTCGCGGCCGCGCGGGTGTCGGCGATGAACATCTCGACGGCGATCCGCAACCTCCCCGAGCCCTTCGGCCGCCGTCGGCGCAGGCTGCTCCTGGCCGTGCTCGGGCTCGTGCTCGGCGGCGTGCTCGTCGCGTCCGGGACGAGCTCCGGCACCGCGACGCCGGTGATGCTCGGCGTCTCGATCGTGCTGATGAGCCTCGTGCCGCTGCTCCGCCTCGCCGGGGTCCCGGAGCGGATCGCGTTCACCGTCTGCGGCGGCACGCTCGCGACGATCCTGCTGCTGCCGTGGGGCGCCTGGGATGCAGTGTTCGGCACGCTCGCGATGGACTTCACGACGTGGATCGTCGCCGGGCTGATGATCATCGTCGGGACGGTCTGGCTGATCGTGTTCAACGCCGACCTGCTTTTGGGCGCCGTGATGAGCGTCCTGGGCCGCATACGCAGCCTCGCCCCGGTCCTGAAGCTCTCGATGGCCTACCCGCTCGCGGCGCGGTTCCGGACCGGGACGACGCTCGCGATGTTCACGCTCGTCGTCTTCACGCTCGTCACCGGGATGGCCTCGAACCGTTCCTTCCTGCAGGCGATCGGCGTCGAGGACTACGGCGGCGGTTTCCAGGTCCGTGCCGGCACGAGCGCGACCACACCGGTCCCGGACATGTCCGCAGCGCTGCGGAACGCATCGGGCCTCGACCCCGCCGACTTCACCGCGGTGGGCAGCCAGTCGCTGCTCATGGTCGACGCCGCCCAGGTCGGGGCCGGACGCCCCGGCGAGACCTACCTCGCCCGCGGGCTCGACGCGTCGTTCCTCGAGCACACGACCTTCGGGCTCGGCGGCATGGCCCGCGGCTACACGTCGGAGGCCCAGGTCTGGGAGGCGGTCCGCACCCGGCCCGGGCTCGCCGTCGTCGACAGCACGATCGTGCCGAGGCGGGACAACTTCAACTTCGGCGTGTTCCCGGACTTCCGTCTCTCCGGCTTCTACTACGAGGAGGGCACGTTCGAGCCCATCCCGGTCGACGTGGTGGACAAGCAGACCGGGAACCGGCTGCGGCTGAAGGTGATCGGCATCCTCAAGGACACGGCGCCGCTCGAGATGGTCGGCATCTCGACCTCGGAGTCGACGCTCGCCGCGGCATTCCCCGGCCGGATCGCGCCGACCGTCCACTACTTCGCGCTCGGGCCGGGCGTCGACGCCGAGCGGGCCGCGAAGGGCCTCGAGTCGGCGTTCTTGACGAGCGGGCTCGAGGCGGAGTCGATCCAGCAGGTCGTCGACGACAGCGTGGCGGCGAGCCTCACCTTCAACCGGCTGATCCAGGGGTTCCTCGGCCTCGGGCTCCTCGTCGGCGTCGCGGCGCTCGGGGTGATCAGCGCCCGTGCCGTGGTCGAGCGACGGCAGCAGATCGGCGTGATGCGGGCGATCGGGTTCCGCGACCGGATGGTCGAGGCCGCATTCCTGCTCGAGACGTCGTTCGTCGCGCTGACGTCGATCGTCGTCGGGACGGCGCTCGGGCTGCTCCTGGCCTGGAACATCGTCAGGGACCAGCAGGCGCAGCCGAGCTGGGAGAACCTCGAGCTGGTCATCCCCTGGTGGAACCTGCTCGTGATCTTCCTCGTCGTCTACGCCGTCGCGATCGCCGCCACGCTCGTGCCCGCCGCCCGCGCCTCCCGCATCCACCCGGCCGAGGCGCTGCGCTACCAGTAGGGTCGGGCTTGCATTCACTGCCGGCGCGCGGCCGGCGCCCACTCGTAACCGACCCGCAACGGCCGGCCCCGGCGGCCACGCCCGAGTTGTCGTCTACCCTGGCGCGATGGATCTCGGGCTCCGGGAGCGAACGGCGATCGTCTGCGGCGCCTCGCAGGGCATGGGCCTCGCGATCGCCGAGGCGCTCGCCGCCGAGGGCGCCAACGTCGCCATGTTCGCCCGCCGCCGCGACGTGCTCGAGCGGGAGGCCGAGCGGCTCGGGGCGCTCGCCGTCCGCGGCGACCTGACGAGCCCGCAGCACGTCGCGCAGCTCGTGGAGCAGACGCTGGCCGCGTTCGGCGGCGTCGACGTGCTCGTCCTCAACGGCGGCGGCCCTCCGCCCGGCACCGCCGCCGGCCTCACGGCGGACGCCGTCGAGAGCGCGGTCGACCTGCTCCTGACGCCGCACGTCCGGCTCGTCGAGCTCTGCCTCCCCCACCTCCGCGCGAGCGGGCGCGGGCGCGTCGTCGCGATCGCGTCGACGTCCGTGCTCGAGCCGATCCCCAACCTCGTGCTGTCGAACACCGTTCGCCCGGGCGTGATCGGCTGGCTCAAGACGCTGGCGCGGGAGGTGGCCGCCGACCGGATCACCGTAAACGTGATCGCGCCCGGCCGGATCGACACGGAGCGGCTGCGCGACCTCTACGGCGACGCCGGCCCGTCCGCCGCCGACCTCGAGGCGATCCCCGCCGGGCGGCTGGGGAGACCGGGGGAGATCGGCGCGGTCGCCTGCTTCCTCGCCTCCGAGCCGGCCTCCTACCTGACCGGCGCGGTCATCCCCGTCGACGGCGGCGTCACGCACGGGCTGCTCGCGTGAACCTCATCGCCCGGCTTCCCACGCGCCGCCTGCTCGTGGCGGCGGCGCTCCTCCTCGCCGTTTGCCTGGCGTTCCTCTGGCTCTACCCGTCCTCCTCTTACCTGTACGTGCCGAACAAGGCCAAGCCGCTGGCCGAGAAGGTCGAGGTGGAGGGTGCCCGCGGTGGGGACGGCGAGGGCGGCATCTACTACGTCGATGTCACGATCCGGAAGGCGACGTTGCTCGAGCGCGTGGTGTCCTTCCTCAGGCCGGACGGGGCGACGATCGTCCCCAGGGAAGCAGTCGTCCCGCCCGGATCGTCCTTCGAGGACCGCACGCGGGCAGGTCGTGACCAGATGGCGCGATCGAAAGAGGTCGCCGCAGCCGTCGCGCTGGAGGAGGCGGGCTACGACGTCGAGGCCGAGCCGGAGGGCGCGCTGATCGAGGGCGTCGCCTCCGACGCGCCCGCCGCCGCGTCGCTCGAGGACGGTGACGTGATCATCGCCGTCGAGGGCAAGGATGTCCGCACGCCGGCGCAGCTGCGCCGGGAGGTCTCCAAGGTCGAGCCCGGCGACGACCTCTTCCTGGAGCTTCGCCGCGACGGCGACGTGAAGAGCGTCTCGGTCGAGACGGTGCCGGCGCCGGACGATCCGGAGCGGCCGATCATCGGCATCCAGGTCGCCCAGGCCGCCGACATCGAGCTGCCGCTCGACGTCGAGATCGACCTCGGCGCGGTGGGCGGGCCGTCGGCCGGCCTCGCGTTCGCGCTCGAGATCTTCGAGCAGCTCGGCCGGGACGTCGACGGCGGCTACCGCGTGGCCGCGACCGGAGAGATCGAGCTCGACGGCTCGATCGTCCCCGTCGGCGGCCTCAAGCAGAAGACCTTCGGCGTGCGCGAGGCGGACGCCGATGTCTTCCTCGTACCGGCTGGGGATAACGCGGCCGAAGCGAAGCGATATCGCGACGATCTGCGAGTGATCCCGGTTAGGAGTTTTCAACAGGCGTTGCGGAAACTGGCAACGTTACCCCCAAAAAGGTGATTTTGCAGGGGTTTGTCGGACGCGACAACAACCCGGAAATTGCATCCTTTTCGTTACTTCCGGACTTGATGCCTCGTCGCGCCGGGGCCAGAATCCCCCCTTGTCCGCAAGGACAGGGGCATAGACCAACGGGGAGCATGAGCAAACAACACCAAGCAACCTGCAACGACTGCTACTTCCGCCGAGCCGGTCTCTGCGCGCTCCCCGGTGACAGGCCGTGCCCGACGTTCCGGGCGGCTGTCGGCGACGCACTCGCCCCGCCCCAGCAGCCACGACTCGTGCTGCGCCCCCTCACTCCCCTCGCAGCACACTCGGCTGCAGCGTAGGGGCCGGTTCCGGCGGCGGTCCGCTGGGGCCGCCGCCGGTCTAGGATCTCGGCAGTGAGCGAGGTCGAGAAGCCCACGCCGCCGCCACCGGCGCCGAAGTCCGATCCCGCCCGCGCGCCGAGCGGCCTGCCGTGGCGCCTCATCGCCTGGATCGTGGTCGCCGTCTACGCCGCCATCTTCCTGGTGCGGAACAACGACAAGGTGAAGATCAGCTTCGTCTTCTTCGAGGCGAACACGAGGCTGATCTGGCTGATCCTCCTCAGCATGGGGCTCGGAGCCCTGCTGATGGTGCTCGGCCCGCGCTACGCCCGCTACCGCCGCGAGCGGCGGGACGGCGGCAAGCAGTAGCGTGCGCTAGACGAGCCCCGCCAGGATCGCCATCCCCTCGGCGATCCGCTCGGGCGTCTCGTAGCTGAACGCGAGCCGCGCGGCGCTCCGGCCGCCGGCGCCGTTCGGGAAGAAGTCGGCCCCCTTGACGAACGTGACGCCGGCCGCGTTCGCGCGCCGCAGGAGGTCCGCCGAGTCGACACGGGGCCCGAGCTCGAGCCAGAGGAAGTAGCCGCCCTGGGGCCGGCTCCACGAGGCGTCGCCCGGAAGCTCGAGCCGCTCCAGGGCTTCGAGCATGGTGTCGCGGCGGTTGCGGAGAAGAGCGCGGATGCGCTCGAGGTTCGGCTCGAACGCGCCGCGGGCGATCACCTCGTGGACGGCCGCCTGCGACACGAGCGGCGGCGAGATCGTGGTCGAGACGACGCGGTCGTCGAAGGCGCCGACGAGGCCTTCGGCGAGGACGAAGTACCCGACCCGGAGCCCGGGGGCGACCGTCTTCGAGAAGGAGCTCGTGAACGTGACCCGCTCGCCGCCCTCGAGCGCATGCAGCGACGGCGGCGACTCGCCCTCGTAGCGGACGAGGCCGTAGGGGTCGTCCTCGAGCACGTCCAGCCCGCGCTCGACCGCGAGCGCGACGAGCCGCCGGCGGCGCTCGACCGAGAGCGTGCGGCCGCTCGGGTTCTGGAACGTCGGGATCGTGTAGAGGAACGAGACGTCGCCGCCGCGATCGAGCTCCCGCTCGAGCGCGTCCGGGTCGAGGCCCTCCTCGTCCATGGGGAGCGCGACCACCTCCGCTCCCTCCCAGCCGAGCAGCTTCAGCGGGCGGTCGTACGTGGGAGCCTCGACGAGCACCCGACCCGGCCGGCGCTGCAGCTGGACGGGCGCGTAGTGGGCGAACCCGTGCAGCCCGCCGCTCGTCAGGAAGACGCGCCCCGGCTCGACGCCGTGGCGCTCCGCCAGCACCTCGCGCAGGGGCCCGTACCCGCCTCCCGTTCCGTAGGCGAGGATCGTGCGGCCGTCGCGCTCCAGCGCCACGTGGATGCAGTCGGCGATCAGCACCGGGTCGAGGCACTCCGGCGAGGGAGCGCCGCGGGCGAAGGAGATCGGGGGCGGCACGGCGGTCAGCCTACCGGCGTCACCGGCCCCGGCTGCTACTCTTGCCTGCAGAGGCGACGGGTTCGCCTCGTGAGATCCCGCTTCTTTCGACTCCCCGGCACGGGCTTCGAGGGCAGTACGGTCTCGAGCTCGTAACACACCAGAGGAGTCGACCCACACATGCAGACGACGTTCGCTGCGCTCGGAGTGAGCGCGGACATCGCAGGCGCGCTCGCCGCCCGCGGCATCGAGCAGCCCTTCCAGATCCAGGCGCGGGCGATCCCGCGCGCCCTCGCCGGCGACGACATCCTGGCCCGCTCGCCGACCGGCTCGGGCAAGACGCTCGCTTTCGCGCTCCCGATCGTCGAGCGGGTGCGGCGCGGTGACGCGCGCCCGTCGGCGCTCGTCCTGGTGCCGACCCGGGAGCTCGCCACCCAGGTGAGCGAGGAGCTCGCGTCGCTCGCCCCGGCCCGCGGGCTCGAGGTGGCAGCGGTCTACGGCGGCACGCCGATTCGCCCCCAGGCGGCGCGGGCCCGCACCGCCGACATCCTCGTCGCCACGCCCGGGCGGCTGCAGGACCTGCTCGACCGGCGGCTCGTCACGCTCGACGGCGTCACGATCCTCGTGCTCGACGAGGCCGACCGGATGCTCGACATGGGCTTCAAGCCGCAGGTCGACCGGATCGTCCGCCGCCTCACGGCCGACCGGCAGACGATGTTCTTCTCGGCGACGCTCGACGGCGAGGTCGGCGAGCTGGCCCGCGCGTACACGCGCGCGCCGGTTCGGGTCGAGGCGGAGCTCCCGAGTGGGCATGCTCCGGGCGAGATCGAGCACCGGTTCCTGCCCGTCACGGCGGAGTCCAAGATCGAGACGCTCGTCGAGCTGCTGCGCTCGCAGGCGGGCCGGACGCTCGTGTTCGTCCGGACGAAGCGCGGCGCCGAGCGTCTCGCCGCCCGGCTCGCGCGTCAGGGAGTCGACGCCGTCGCGATGCACGGGAACCTGAGCCAGTCGCAGCGCGAGCGGGCGCTGCGGCGGTTCGAGCAGGGCCGCGTCCCGACGCTGATCGCGACCGACGTCGCCGCGCGCGGCCTCGACCTCGAAGCGGTCACCCACGTCGTCAACTTCGACCCGCCGGACGACCCCAAGGCGTACACCCACCGCGTGGGCCGCACCGGGCGGGCCGGCCGGTCGGGGATCGGGATCACCCTGGTGCTGCCCGAGCAGCAGGCGGACGTCAGCCGCGTCGCGCGCCTGCACGGCCAGCACGAGCGCTTCGAGGCGAGCGG
>DATBMD010000316.1:0-9899 GCA_036555085.1 Gaiellaceae bacterium | reverse complement strand
CGGCTCGTGAGCGACGACGTCACCCGGCAGGCGCTGGCGCTCGCGTTCGCCGAGAGCCGGGCGTCGTCGGCGGAGATCCTCGTCGAGGGGCGCGAGTTCTACCCGCCCATGCTGGCGGACATCGCCTCCGCCTCGTCCTCGGTCCACGTCAACCAGTTCGGCTTCCGGCCCGGGGTCGTGGGCGATGCCTTCGCCGAGACGCTGATCCGCAAGGCGGCCGACGGCGTCCCCGTCCGACTCGTCGTCGACCGCCAGGGCTCGGACCCGGAACGGAGCGCGCGCCCGCTGTACGACCGGCTCACGGCAGCGGGGGTGGAGATCGGCGTCGTCCGCGCCACGCGGCCCCGCGTGCCGGCGGGGACGCTGGGCGGCGACGGACCCACGCGCTGGAACCTCGCCGGGCTCGGTCATATCGACCACCGCAAGGTCGTCGTCGTCGACGGCCGCGTCGGCTGGGTCGGCGGTGCGGGGATCGAGGACCACTTCCAGGACGGCCGCTTCCACGACCTGTTCGTGCGCGTCTCCGGCCCGGTCGTGGCCCAGCTCCAGCTCGTCTTCCTCGCCAGCTTCCGCTGGCTCGGCGGAACCGTGCCCGCCGAACAGCTCGACACGCTCTTTCCGTCGCTCGAGCCGGGCGCCGATGCGATCCCGGCGGTCGTGCTCCACAACGCGCCGGGCCGGTACCGCCCGATCACCGACGCGATCGCGACCCTGCTCGACACCGCTCGCGAGACGCTCGACGTCGTCAACCCCTACGTCACCGACCGGGGGATGATCCGCCGGATCGAGCGCGCCGCGCGCCGCGGCGTGCGCGTGCGCCTCTTCGTCCCGGCGGAGGCCAACAACTGGGCCTGCGCGGCCGCGCAGCAGTTCCACCACGCACGGCTCCTGGACGCGGGCGTGCGCATCCTCGAGTACCCGACGATGCTGCACGCGAAGGCGTTCGTGCGCGACGGCGAGGAGGTGCTCGCCGGCACGTGCAACCTCGAGGCCTGGAGCCTGAAGCGCTTCTTCGAGATCGACGTTCGCCTTCGCTCGGCGGCGGTCGCGTCCCAGTTCGAGGAGCGCTTCTCCGCGCCGGCGGAAGCCGTGTCCTCGCCGGGGCGCCGGCTGACCGGTCTCGCCGAGCGCGCCCGAGCCACAGCGTTCGCGGGCATCTCGCCCCTGCTGTAGTGTCGCCCGGTCGGTGGGCCGGGGCCGCGCACAACGCCGTGAGCTGATCGCCGTGCCCGCAGGCGGCTCGGTTCCGACCGCCGAGGCGTCGTGACGCCCGCGGCCCGCAACGGAGCGACGCTCGTCCTGCTCACGCTGGCGATGGGCCAGTTCCTGATGACGCTGGACAGCTCGGTGATGAACGTCTCCATCGCCACGGTCGCGAAGGACGTGGGCACGACCGTGACGGGGATCCAGGGGGCGATCACCGCCTACACGCTCGTGATGGCGGCGCTGATGATCACCGGGGCGAAGGTCGGAGCGCTGATCGGCCGCAAGCGCGCCTTCGCGATCGGCTGCGTGATCTACGGCTGCGGGTCGTTCACGACCTCGATCGCGCCGAGCCTGCCCGTGCTCCTGTTCGGCTGGTCGTTCCTCGAGGGCGTCGGCGCGGCCCTGATCCTGCCCGCGATCGTCGCGCTCGTGGCAGGCAACTTCCCCATCGAGCGCCGCCCCGCGGCGTACGGGATGGTCGCCGCCGCGGGCGCGATCGCGGTTGCGACCGGGCCGCTGATCGGAGGCTTCTTCACGACCTACTTCTCCTGGCGGTGGGTCTTCGCCGGCGAGGTCGTGATCGTCGCGGTGATCCTCCTGTTGGCGCGCAGGATCGCCGACGCTCCGGTCGAGGAGCGCCCTCGGTTCGACCTGATCGGCGCCGCGCTGTCGGCGCTCGGGCTCGCGCTGCTCGTCTTCGGCGTCCTCCGCTCCGGCGAGTGGGGCTGGATCCAGCCGAAAGCCGGAGGCCCGGACTGGGCGGGCCTCTCGCCGACGGTGTGGCTGGTCCTCGCGGGGCTGTTCGTGATCTGGCTGTTCTTCCGCTGGGAAGCGCGCAGGGAGCGGCAGGGGGAGGAGCCGCTCGTGCGCCCGGCGATGCTGCGCAACAGGCAGCTGAGCGGCGGCCTGGTGATGTTCTTCTTCCAGTACCTCGCCCAGGCCGGGCTCTTCTTCGTCGTGCCGCTCTACCTCTCGGTGTGCCTCGGCCTCTCCGCGCTCGCGACGGGCGCGCGGCTGCTGCCGCTCTCGATCACGTTGCTGGTGGCGGCGATCGGGATCCCCCGCCTGTTCCCCCAGGTCTCGCCGCGCCTCGTCGTCCGTTGCGGCCTTCTCGGCCTGCTCGCGGGGACCGTCGTCCTGCTCGCTGCGCTCGAACCGGGCTCGGGCCCCGAGATCGTGCTCGTGCCGATGCTCCTGATCGGCCTCGGGATAGGGGCGCTCGCATCGCAGCTCGGGGCCGTCACGGTCTCGGCGGTGCCCGACGACGAGAGCCCCGAGGTCGGCGGCGTCCAGAACACGATGACGAACCTCGGCGCCTCGATGGGCACGGCGCTCGCGGGGTCGGTGATGATCGCCGCAGTCACGTCGTCCTTCCTGGCGAACATCGAGGCGAGCCCGGCGATTCCCAGCCGGGTCAAGTCCCAGGCGCAGGTCGAGCTCGCCGGCGGCGTGCCGTTCATCTCCGACGCCGACCTCGAGGCCGCGCTCGACGACGCCCGCGTGAGCAGACGGGCCACCGAGGCGACGATGGATGCGTACACCGAGGCCCGGCTCACCGGCCTCCAGTCGGCGCTGGCGATCCTCGCCGTGCTCGTGCTCGTCGCGCTGTTCTTCGCGCAACGCATCCCGACGACGCAGCCCGGCAGCGCGGCGGCTCGATAGCGGCGCCGGCTATTCGCAGGGACGGACGAGCCCGAGCATCAGGTCGGCTGCCCGAGCGTCGCCGAGGCCGTGTTCCGGCCGAGGGTGCGCCAGGTGTCGAAGCTCACGGGTCGCCGTGATCGAGCACCTGGCGCCGCAGGGCGCGGGGTCGCCGCGCGGCCTGAGCGAGCCGGCACCGACGCGGACGATCCCGCCGCCCGCCCCACCCCCGTCCGATCTCGCCCCGCTCGTCGCCGCGGCGGCCGAGCACGGCACCGAGATCCTCGGCCCGCCCGGCATCCCCGCCTGACGGCCGGCGCCTCAGTCGGACTCGCGCAGGTACGCGAGCACGGCGAGCACGCGGCGGTGGTCGCTCTCGTCCGGCGGCAGCCGCAGCTTCCCGAAGATGCGGCGAACGTGCTTCTCGACGGCGCTCTCGCTGATCACGAGCGTGCCGGCGATCGCCGCGTTCGAGCGCCCCTCGGCCATCAGCCCCAGCACCTCGCGCTCGCGCGGGCTCAGGTCGTCGAGCGGCCCCGAGCGGCGCACCACGAGCTGCCGGATCACCTCCGGGTCCATCGCCGTCCCGCCCGCCGCGACGCGCCGCACGGCGTCGACGAAGTCGCGCACCTCGCCGACGCGCTCCTTCAGCAGGTAGCCGACGCCGCCGGCGCCGTCGGCGAGCAGCTCGGCCGCGTAGGCCTGCTCGACGTATTGCGAGAGCACGAGCACCGGCAGGCCGGGCACGCGCCGGCGCGCCTCCAGCGCCGCGCGCAGGCCCTCGTCCCGGAACGAGGGCGGCAGGCGCACGTCGACGACGGCGACGTCCGGCTTCTGCGTCACGACCGCGCGGAGCAGGTCGGAGCCGTCGGCGACCGCCGC
The DNA here is from genome assembly GCA_036555085.1 of Gaiellaceae bacterium. Classification (GTDB taxonomy): domain Bacteria; phylum Actinomycetota; class Thermoleophilia; order Gaiellales; family Gaiellaceae; genus Gaiella. Next base: position 6,170 of record DATBMD010000316.1, on the reverse strand, counting down.
GACGACCTCGAAGCCGCCGTCCTCGAGCAGCCGGACGATGCCCTCGCGCAGGAGCGCGAGGTCCTCGGCGATCACGACGCGCACGGGATCTCCGCGCGCACGACCGTGGGGCCGCCCGCGGGGCTGGCCACGCGCAACCGGCCGTCGAGAGCCTCCACGCGCGCCGCCAGCCCGGCCAGCCCGGTCCCGGTCGAGGCGTCGGCGCCGCCGTGGCCGTCGTCGGAGACCTCGACGACGAGCTCGTCGCCGTTCGCCCGCACGCGGACGTCCGCGCGCGCGGCGCCGCTGTGCTTGTTCACGTTCGCGATCGACTCGGCGACGACGAAGTACGCGGCGACCTCGGCCGCGGGCGGCACCCGCGCGGGCAGGTCGACGTCGAGGGAGACCGGCACCCGGCTCGTCGCGGCGACGCTGCTGAGCGCCGCGTCGAGGCCGCGGTCCGCGAGCACGGCTGGGTAGATGCCCGCCACGAGCTGGCGGAGCTCGACGATCGCGTTCCGCGCTTCCTCGTGGGCAGACTCGACCAGGCGCCGAGCCCCTTCGGGGTCGTCCTCGAGCTTCTCCTGCGCGCGGCCGAGATCCATCGAGACCGCCACGAGCCGTGCCTGCGCACCGTCATGGAGGTCGCGCTCGATGCGCTGCAGCTCGGCCGCCTGCGCGTCCGCGGCGACGGCTCGCGTCCGGCTCAGCTCGTCGACGCGACCCACGAGGCGCTGCCGCTCGGACGGGGCGAGCAGCAGGCGTGCGAGCAGGGCCTGCACGCGGGCCAGACCGGCGCAGATCCACGTTGTGAGGAGGATCCCGACGATGCCGGCGGCACCCGCGAGCGCAGCCCACCCCCACGTGTCGGGCCGGCGGTCGTCGCCGCCGAGCTCGGGGAGGGCGGCGTCGGGCACGATCCACCACCACAGCGGGTATGACAGGAGGTAGAGGGCTGTGGCCCAGAGCGTCACGGCGGTCACGGCGAAGGCGAAGCCGACCATCGACACCACGATCAGCCAGGCGAGGTCCTTCCAGGTCTGCGAGTCGGTGACGACGGCCTTCAGGAGCGGCACGAAGCCGCGCCGCGCCGGCGGCTTGTAGACGCCCGCAACCGATTCCCCGAGCAGGAAGGATGTGCGCCGGCGCTCCAGCCAGGCAAGCCCGCGGTTGACGTAGGCGAAGCCGACGAAGAGCGGAATGCCGATCAGCGTGATCAGCAGGGAGGCGACCGTCGAGATCCCGGTGACGACGACGGTGAAGGCGACCACGGCCATGACCCCGCCCAGCAGCAGGTACGCGAGCTCGCGCCACGTGGCGGCGCGCAGCGGACGTGTGAGGATGGTCGCGATCGCTGACATCCCGGCCAACGATAGGGACGCGGGGAGGCCGGCGTCCTCGTGCCAGCGGGCCAGCCGGGGTGCGGTTGTCCCCACGCAGGCGGAGTCCTCCGGAGGCGGTACAGTGCAGCACGACCACGCCTACCCGGGAGCGTGCTCGTCGTGAGAGACGCATGGCTGTAAGAGAGGCAGAGCCGGTCGGCTCGCTGCAGGAGGTCAAGGACGCCGGCCTCGATCGCGAGGACCTGCTCGGCATCTACCGCAACATGCTGATCACCCGCGGGATCGAGGAGCGCGGGCACATCCTCTACAAGCAGGGCAAGATCCCCGGCTCGTTCTACACCGGCCGGGGCAACGAGGCCGGTGCGGTCGGCGTCGCCACCGCGATGGGGCCGCACGACGTCGGCACGCCGCTGCAGCGGGACATGGGCGTGCACGTGACGCGCGGCATCGAGCCGTGGCGGATCTTCGCGCAGTACATGGGGCGCGAGGACGGGCCGACCCGCGGGCGCGACGGCAACGTCCACATGGGCGCGCCGGAGCTCGGGCTGCACCCGATGGTCAGCCATCTGCCGGCGATGCTGCCGGTCGGCGTCGGCATGGCGCTCGCATTCCGCATCCGGGAGGAGAAGCGCGTGGCCGTCGCCTGGTGCGGCGAGGGCGCATCGTCGCGCGGCGACGCACACGAGGGGATGAACTTCGCCGGCGTCCGCCGGCTGCCGGTCGTGTTCGTGATCGACAACAACCAGTGGGCGTACTCGACGCCGACGTACCTCGGGTACGCCGTCGAGCACCTCGCCGACCGCGCCGCCGCCTACGGCTTCGAGGGCGTCGTCGTCGACGGCACCGACGTGCTCGCGGTCTACCGCGAGGCGAAGCGCGCGATCGAGAAGGCGCGCGAGGGCGGCGGCCCGACGCTGATCGAGTCGCTGACGCTCCGCATGGAGGGCCACGCCGTCCACGACGACGCGTTCTACGTCCCCAAGGAGCTGTTCGAGGAATGGGCGCGACGAGACCCGATCGAGCGGTACCGCTCCTGGCTGCGCGACAACGCCGACCTCAGCGACGAGGAGGAGGACGAGATCACGAGCGGCGTCAAGCGGCTCCTCAACGACGCCATCCAGCGCGCGGAGGAGTCGCCGCAGCCCGACCCGGCAACCCTGGTCGAGGGCGTCTTCGCCGGGCCCGAGGCGCTCGAGACGCCGCACCACAAGTGATGGCCGAGAAGACGTACCTGCAGGCGATCTCTGACGCGCTGCGCACCGAGATGCGCCGCGATTCCCGCGTGTTCGTGCTCGGGGAGGACGTCGGCGTGTACGGGGGCGCGTTCAAGGTGACGCTCGGCTTCCAGGAGGAATTCGGGCCCTGGCGCGTGATCGACACGCCGCTCTCGGAGACCGCGATCGTCGCCGGCGCGACGGGCGCCGCGCTGATGGGGATGCGCCCCGTCGCCGAGATGCAGTTCGCGGACTTCGTCTCGTGCGCCTGGGACCACCTCGTCACCGTCGCGGCGAAGCAGTACTTCCGCGCGAGCACCCCGATCCCGATCGTGCTCCGGCTCCCGTCCGGCGGCGGCTTCTCCGGCGGCCCGTTCCACTCGCAGAACCCCGAGAGCTCGTTCGCGCACGTCCCCGGCCTGAAGGTCGTCTGCCCCTCCACGCCCGAGGACGCGAAGGGCCTGCTGACGACCGCGATCGAGGACCCGAACCCCGTGCTCTACTTCGAGCACAAGCACCTCTACCGGCGGATCAAGGGCGACGTCCCGGACGACCGCTACACGACGCCGTTCGGCCAGGCGCGGATCCACCGCGGCGGCGAGGACGTGACCGTGCTCACCTGGGGAGCCATGGTGCACACCGCCGACGAGGCCGCCGCGCAGCTCGAGCAGGAGGACGTCTCGGTGGAGATCGTCGACCTCCGCACGCTGATCCCGTGGGACAAGGAGACGGTGCTCGAGAGCGTGCGCCGCTGCTCGAAGGCGCTCGTGCTGCACGAGGACACCAGAACCGGCGGCTTCGGCGGCGAGATCGCCGCCACGATCGCGGAGGAGGCGTTCGAGCACCTCGACGCGCCCGTCATGCGGATCGCCGCGCCCGACTGCCCGGCGCCGTTCTCGCCCCCGCTCGAGAAGGCGTTCATCCCCCAGGTCGACGACGTCGTGCGAGGCCTCCGGGAGCTCGCGGCGTACTAGGAGAGAGCGTGGCAACCGGAACCCAGACCGACGTCGTGATGCCGCAGATGGGGGTCTCCGTCTCGGAGGGGACGGTCACCCGCTGGCTGAAGCAGGAGGGCGAGCAGGTCGCGCGGGACGAGCCGCTGCTCGAGATCTCGACCGACAAGGTCGACACCGAGGTGCCGAGCCCGGGAGAGGGAGTCCTCGCGCAGATCCTGGTCCCCGAGGGCGAGACGGTCGAGGTGGGCACGGTGCTCGCCGTGATCGCGCCGCCGGGAGCGCCCGCCGAGCCCCCGGCGCCCGCGGCTCCCGCGCCGGCCGAGCCGGAGCCGACGGCAGCGGCGCCGCCTGCGCCGGACGAAGCCGCGCCGCCCCCCGCCGCGCCGACGCCCCCGCCCGCCGCGGCTCCCCCCTCGCCGCCGGCGTCCGAGCAGGCGCCGAGCGGCAACGGGCGCACCTTCGTCTCGCCGGTGGTCGCGCGCATCGCCGCCGAGCACGGCGTCGACCCGAGCGTGGTGCCGGGCAGCGGCGCCGGCGGGCGCGTGACGAAGAAGGACATCCTGGCGTTCATCGAGTCCGGCGCGCAGGCTCCGCCTGCGCCAGAGCCGGCGCCGCCCGCGCCTGCGGTCGAGACGCCGCTCGTCGACCGGCTGGCCGCGGCAGCGGCACAGCCCGCCGCAGAGCCTCCGCCCGCGGTCGCGCCGCCACCCGTGGCACCGCCGCCGGCCCCGGCGCCGGCCGCGCCCGCTCCCGTGCCGGCAGCAGACGAGGAGCCGCAGGCACAGCCCGGCGAGACGTTCGAGCCGGTCACGGCGATGCGCCGCGGGATCGCCGAGCACATGCGCCGCTCGCTCGACACCTCCGCGCACGTGACCAGCGCGATCGAGGTCGACCTGACGCGCGTCGCCGCCATCCGCGCCAGGCTGAAGCCGGAGTACCAGGCTGCCTACGGCGTCAACGTGACCTACCTCGCCTTCGTCGCCCGGGCGACCGTCGAGACGCTGCGGGACTACCCGTGGATCAACGGCGAGATCCGCGGCGACCGGATCGTCACGCGCAACTTCGTCAACCTCGGCTTCGCGGTCGAGCTGCAGGACGGCAAGGGCCTGATCGTGCCGGTCGTCAAGCACGCGGAGGGGCTCAACCTGCTCGGGATGGCCCGCTCCGTGGCCGAGATCGCGCAGCGCGCCCGCGACAAGAAGCTGCTGCCGGAGGACGTCCAGGGCGGCACGTTCACGATCACGAACCCGGGCGGCTACGGGACGTTCCACGGGACGCCGGTGATCAGCCAGCCGCAGGCGGGCATCCTCGGCACCTACGCCGTCGTGAAGCGGCCGTGGGTCGTGCAGGACGAGATCGGCAACGACGTGATCGCGATCCGGTCGATCATGAACGTGACGCTCACGTACGACCACAGGCTGGTCGACGGCGCGCTGGCCGGCCGCTTCCTGCGCGACCTGCGCGCGAAGCTCGAGGGCTGGGACGAGTCGGCCTACTAGTGCGGCGTCTCGTACTGATCCACCGGTTTCTCGATCGCTGTCCACGCCCTGCACTCGCGGGCCGGACAGGTCCGGCCCCTACGGGGTAACCCGTGGCCGAGCTCGAGGGAACATGCCTGTGCGGCGGTGTCCGCTTCGAGGTGACCGAGCCGTTCGTCGCCGTCACGCAATGCCACTGCGCGAGCTGCAAGAAGATCTCGGGCGGCGCCGGCACGATCAGCGGCCGGGCCCGGACGAGCGCGATCCGCATCCTGGCCGGCGAGGAGCTGCTCCGCACGTACCAGCCCTCGGACGGCTCCGCCAAGACGTTCTGCTCCACGTGCGGCTCCAACCTGTTCGGCGGCGGCTGGCCCGCATCCGAACTGTCCGCGGTGCGCTTGAGCGCTCTCAGCACGCCCTTCGACCGGCGCCCCGAGAGCCACATGTTCGTGCGCTCCGTCGCGCCGTGGGAAGTCCTGCCGGACGACGGCGCGCCACGGTTCGACGAGCGGCCGCCGTAGGGGCCGGACCTGTCCGGCCCCGCCCCGCGGCTACAGTCGAGCGGTGGCCACGCGCGCGTTCCTGCTGAACCTCGGCTCCGTGCCGTACCTCGAGGCGTGGGAGCTGCAGCGCTCCGTCGCCGGCGCCGTGGCCGGCGGGGGGCCCGACACCGTGCTGCTGCTCGAGCACCCGCCCGTGATCACCATCGGGAGGCGGACCGACGTCGCCGGCGAGCTCCACGTCCCGGCCGGCGCCCCGGTCGAGATCCACGAGACGAACCGCGGCGGCAAGTCCACGTTCCACGGGCCCGGGCAGCTCGTCTGCTACCCGATCCTCGACCTCAACCGGCACGGCCGCGACGTGAGACGGTACGTGCGCCTGCTCGAGGAGGCGCTCGTGCGCACCGTCGCCGCCTTCGGGCTCGAGGCGACCACGATCGACGGCCTCACCGGCGTCTGGATGCCCGCCGGGAACGGGGCCGGCCCACGGAAGCTCGCGTCGATCGGGGTGCACGTGTCGCGCTGGGTCACGACGCACGGGTATGCGCTCAACGTCGCCCTCGACCCGGCGCCGTTCACCGAGTGGATCACGGCCTGCGGGCTGGCGGACGCGCAGTTCACGTCGATGGCGCGGGAGCTCGGCCACCCGCTCACGGTCGACGACGTCCGCCCTGCCGCCGCAGCGGCGCTGGCGCAGGTC
>DATBMD010000229.1:0-28736 GCA_036555085.1 Gaiellaceae bacterium | reverse complement strand
CGACCAGACGCCGATCGGGCGGACGCCGCGCTCGAACCCGGCCACCTACACGGACCTGTTCACGCACGTGCGGGAGCTGTACTCGCTGACGCCCGAGGCGAAGGTGCGCGGCTACAAGCCGGGGCGTTTCTCGTTCAACGTCCGCGGCGGCCGCTGCGAGGCCTGCAAGGGCGACGGCACGATCAAGATCGAGATGCACTTCCTGCCCGACGTCTACGTCCCCTGCGAGACGTGTCACGGGCGGCGCTACAACAAGGAGACGCTCGAGGTGCGCTTCAAGGGCCGCTCGATCGCCGACGTGCTCGAGATGTCGGTCGAGGAAGCGCTCGGCTTCTTCGCCAAGATCCCCAAGATCCGGCGGCGGCTGCAGACGCTGCACGATGTCGGGCTCGACTACGTCAAGCTGGGCCAGCCGGCGACGACGCTGTCGGGCGGCGAGGCGCAGCGGGTGAAGCTCGCCGCCGAGCTCTCGAAGGTCGCGACCGGGCGCACCCTCTACATCCTCGACGAGCCGACGACAGGACTGCACTTCGCCGACATCGAGAAGCTGCTGGAGGTGCTGCAGCGGCTCGTCGACGCCGGCAACACGGTGCTCGTGATCGAGCACAACCTCGACGTGATCAAGCAGGCGGACTGGGTGGTCGACCTCGGCCCCGAGGGCGGGGAGGACGGCGGCGAGCTGATCGCCGCCGGCACGCCGGAGGACGTGGCGGCGGTGGACGAGTCCTCGACCGGCCGGTTCCTGCGCCGCGTGCTGGCTCAGCCCGCCGCGGCCGCCGCCTGATCGAGTTGCATCGATGGTGGATCTGATGCCATATTTATGGCATGAAGACCACCATCGACAAGGCGGGGCGAATCGTTATTCCGAAAGCGATGCGTGACCAGCTCGGCTGGATCGGCGGCAGCGAGGTCGACATCTGCCTGGTCGACGGTCGCATCGAGATCGAGACGGTGCCGACCCAGGTCCGGCTCGAACGCCGCGGGGATCACTGGGTCGCCGTTCCCGATCGTGAGCTGCCGCCGCTGACGGCCGAGATGGTTCGCGAGACGCTCGAGAGCATCCGCCGCTGAGAGTCGCGGACTCGAGCGTCGCAGTCGGCGTGTTCGCGGAGTGGCACCCGCGCCATGAGCAGGCGCGCTCGGCGCTCGGCCGAGACCCGGGGATCGTCACTCACGCCGCGTTCGAGACCTACTCGGTGCTCACGCGCATGCGGGAGCCGAATCGGTTCGAGCCGGCGGTTGTTCGCGACTGGCTCCAGCTCGAGTTCGCAGACCGCTGGCTCGGGCTGCCTCCGCAGGCGCTACGACTCGCCATCGAGCGGTTTCCGGAGCTCGGTGTCTTCGGCGGCGCAACCTACGACGGGTTGATCGCGATGACCGCGGCGGCCGAAGGCGCCACGCTCGTCACGCTCGACAGACGGGCGCTCGCGACCTACGCGCGCGTCGGCGCAGACGTCGAGTTCATCGGCTGAGCACTGGTACGCACAGCGCCTGGCGGATCACCCGGACGGGGGACGTAGCGGGCGCCGCGCCCGAGGACCGTGCGTTCACTTGCGGTAGCGCGGAACGACGCGCGCGGGGAGGAAACACTGACGGCGAACGACAGAATCGGCGGTACAGCCGTGCCAATGCGGGCGCGGGCGGCGGTCCAGGCCGGCATGCGGCAGCGGCTGGCCCGCACGGCGCTCGTGCTCGGCCCGGTGCTCGGTCTGATCGCGCTGCTCCACGAGACGGTCGTGTCGCGGCTGCCCGGCCCGCTCGAGCCCGGCATCGCCCCCGTCTGGGTGCTCGTCTTCGTCTTCCTCGCCGCCGAGCTCTACGTGCTGTTCGCCGCGTCGCGGACGGAGCTCGTCGCCCTCTCCCCGCACGACGGCGGCGTCGTGCTCGGCCTCTTCCTCGTCACTCCCTCCGAGCTGCTCACGACCCAGGCGCTCGGAGCGGCGGTGGCGCTCGCCGTCCTGCGCTGGCGGCAACCGCTCGAGGCGCTGACGCGGCTGGCGTCGCTCGCGCTCGGCACGTCGCTGGCGCTGGTCGTCTTCCACGCGCTCCTGGCCGTGATCGACGACCCGCTCGGCCCGTTCGGCTGGATCGCGGCGCTCGTCGCCGCCGTCGCCGGCTCGGGCACCGCCACGCTCGTGGCGGCGGCCGCGGGCCAGGGGAGCCGGAGCGAGTCGGTGCGGACGACGCTCGCGCTGGCCGCGGCCGGCTCGGTGGCGAGCTCGAGCATCGCCCTCGCCGCGGTGGCTCTGGCGCGCATCGGCGACGTCGCGGCGATCCTGCTCCTGATCCCGTTCGTGTCGTGCGGCGTCGCCCTGCGCGCCTACTCGTCCGAGCGGCGGCGGCTCGAGCACCTACGCGCGCTCTATCAGTCGATGCGGTCCGTGCAGCGGGCGCCGGGGCTCGAGACCGGGGTCGGCGAGCTGCTCGCGACGACCCGCCGGCTGCTGGACGCGAAGGTGGCGACCGTCGTGCTGCTCCCGGACGACCCGTCCGCGGCGCCGCTCGTCGGGACCGCCCGGGCCGGGCGCGAGACGGAGCTGGCGCCCGCTCACCTCGCGCCGATGCTCGAGCGGGCGGTGCAGCTCGCCCTCGAGCAGCCGGGCGGCCTGCTGGTGCTCCCCGGCCGCGAGCCGGCGCCGCTGCGCGGCCTGCTCGAGGAGCTCGGGCTGAAGGACGCGATCCTCACCGCCCTGCGGAGCGACTCGGGCGCCCAGGGGGTGCTGCTCGTCGGCGGCAGCGGCAGCGCGCCCTCGTTCTCGTCCGAGGATCTTCGCCTGCTCGAGACCTACGCGGGTCACGCGGGCGTCCTGATCGAGAACGACCGCCTCGAGCAGTCTCTCAGCGAGGTGACCGCGCTCAAGGAGCAGCTGCGCCACCAGGCTTACCACGACGCGCTGACGGGCCTGCCGAACCGCGTCCTGTTCGCCGAGCGGGTCGCCCGTGCGATCCGCTCGGGCGAGCCGGCCACCGCGGCGGTGCTCTTCCTCGACCTCGACGACTTCAAGACCATCAACGACAGTCTCGGGCACCACGTCGGCGACGGCCTCCTGGTCGCCGTCGCCGAGCGCGTCGCGGCGGCCGTGCGCCCCGGCGACGTGCCGGCACGGCTCGGCGGGGACGAGTTCGCGGTGCTGGCCCGGGTCGTGGTACCCGAGGAGGCCGAGCGGATCGCCGACCGGCTCGTGCGCTCGCTGGCGGAGCCGTTCCTGATCGAGGGGCGCGAGATCTCCGTCCACGTGAGCGTGGGGATCGCCTACGGGACGCCGGGCGCCGCGCTCGCCGACGAGCTGCTCCGGAACGCCGACGTGGCGATGTACGACGCCAAGCGAAGCGGCAAGCGACGCTACGTCAGCTACGAGCCGGAGATGCACCTGCGCGTCCGCGAGCGGCAGGAGCTCGCCGCCGCGCTCGAGCGCGCCGTCGAGCGGGGCGAGATCGGCGTTCACTACCAGCCGATCGTGGACCTCACGGGGCGCCGGGTCGTGGCGCTGGAGGCGCTGGCCCGCTGGACCCGCCGCGACCACGGCGTGCTCGCGCCGACGAGCTTCGTCCCCCTCGCCGACGAGCTCGGAGTGATGATCGAGATCGGCCGCACCGTCCTGCGCGAGGCGTGCCGCCAGGCTCGCGCCTGGCAGGTCGCGTTCCCGGGGCACGAGGACCTGACCGTCAACGTCAACCTCGCGCCGAGCGAGCTGCACAACCCGCTGCTCGCCCACGAGGTCGCCACGATCCTGCTCGAGACCGGGCTCGCGCCCGACCGGCTGGTGCTCGAGATCACCGAGAGCGGCGTCATGCGGAACCCGGAGGAGGCGCGGCAGACGCTGCTCGAGCTCCGCGAGCTCGGCGTCGCCCTCGCCCTCGACGACTTCGGGACCGGCCACTCGTCGCTGGCGCACCTGCGCGAGTTCCCGCTCGACTGTCTCAAGATCGCGCAGCCCTTCGTCGCGGGGCTGCCGGCGGGCGAGCTCGACGCCGTCTTTGTCGACGCGATCGTGCGGCTCGCGACGTCGCTCGGCCTCGACGTCGTCGCCGAGGGCATCGAGACGGCGGGCCAGGCCGACGCGGTCGCCGCCCTCGGCTGCACGCACGGGCAGGGCTTCTGGTTCGGCGAGCCGGTGGGCGAGCTCGGCGTCTCGTCGTACCTCGGCGCCCGGCAGCTCCCCGCGGGAGCCCGGCTGCCGCTCGAATACGTCGCCTGAGCTCCGCTTTGCCCCTCCCGGGTACGCTGGCGCCATGGACGAGGCGGAGCGCGAATGGTGGCGCCGCCTGCCCCGGGTGCTGACGTCGCCGCGCGAGGTCTTCGCCGCGGTGGCCGAGCCCGACGAGGACGACGTCCGGGCCCGGCAGGAGCCCGTGCTCCTGATCGTCCTCGCGGCAGGCACGGCCGGCGTGCTGATGACGCCGACGTGGGGGACGTTGATGGACAACCCGGAGCGCGACAGCCTCGTCGTCGCGGTCCTGACGTTCCTGGCCGGGGGAATGTACGGCGCCTTCGCCTACTTCTTCGTCGGCGGCGCGCTCTACCTCGGCGCGCGCGGGATGGGCGCCGAGGGGCGCTTCAGGCTGGCGCGCCACGTGCTGGCGTTCGCCTCCGTGCCGGTGGCCCTCTCGCTGCCGATCGTGCTGCCGGTGGAGCTGCTGGCGTTCGGCGGCGACGTGTTCCGCAGCGGCGGCTCCGACGAGGGGGCGCTCGGCGGCCTCGTCGTCGCGCTGGGGCTCGCCTTCGTCGCCTGGACGGTCGCGCTCCTCCTGATCGGCGTCCGCACCGTCTACGGGCTGGGCTGGGCGCGCTCGGCCGGCACGCTCGGCCTGCTGGCGCTCTTCCTGGCGGCTTTCGTCGCGCTGCCGTCGGCGTTGTAGCCGCGCGGGCGGATCACACGCGTTCGCGCGGGCTCAGCCCCGCCTCGAACTCCGCCAGCTCGTCCGCCGGCATCGCGTATGTGTGGACCTCCTCCGGGAACCGGTGCTCCCGCACGTCGGCGACGTACGCCTCCAGGGCGCGCCGGATCTCGCCGCCGACGTCCGCGTAGCGCTTGACGAACCGCGGCGCGCGGCCCTCGTACAGGCCGAGCAGGTCGTGCCAGACGAGCACCTGCCCGTCCGTGCCGCCGCCGGCGCCGATGCCGATCGTGGGGACCGCCAGCGCGGCGCTGATCCGCTCGGCCACCGGGGCCGGCACCGCCTCGAGCACGAGCGAGAAGCAGCCGACGGCCTGCAGCGCGAGCGCGTCGTCGTAGAGGCGGCGCGCCTTCTCGGCCGTCCGGCCCTGCGCCTTGAAGCCGCCGAGCGCGGTCGCCGACTGGGGCGTCAGCCCGACATGGCCCATCACGGGCACGCCGGCGTCGACGATCGCCGCCGCCCGCGAGAGCATCCGGCCGGCGCCTTCCAGCTTGACTGCGTCCGCGCCAGCCTCCTTGACGAAGCGGATCGCGTTCCGGACGGCGTCCTCGTCCGAGACCTGGAACGAGCCGAACGGCATGTCCGCGACGACGAGCGGGCGCCGGGCTCCTCGCGTCACCGCGCGCGTGAGCACGATCATCTCGTCCATCGTCGCCGGGACGGTCGAGTCGTGCCCGAGGACGGTCATCGCCGCGGAGTCGCCCACGAGGACGATGTCGATCCCGGCCGCGTCGGCGAGCCGCCCGCCGGGCGCGTCGTACGCGGTCACCATCGCGATCGGCTGACGCCGCGCCTTCAGGTCGGCCAGCTCGGTGATCGGCAGCTTGCCGGGGGCGGGGGTGGAGGGCGCTGGCCTGCGTGGCCGAGTGCTCATGAGACGACTCCTTCGAGTGGGACGTTGTCGATCAGGCGGGTGGAGCCGACGCGGACCGCGGCGGCCAGGACGGGGGGGTCGAACGGCGCCACCTCGACGTAGTCGACGTCGAGGCCGTCGAGGAGCTCGCGCGCCCGGTGCGGGTCGCCGGTCGCGAGCGCCCGCGGCAGCGCCAGTGCGCGCTCGCGCTCCTCGCGGCTGAGCCGGGAGTTGCGCGAGGAGAGCGCCAGCCCGTCCGGGTCGCGGACGGTGGGGAGGACGCGGAGCTCGACCTCGAGCGCCAGGTCGCGGATCAACCGGCGCAGCACCTCGACCTGCTGCGCGTCCTTCTGCCCGAAGTACGCGAGGTCCGGCCGGGCGACGAGGAAGAGCTTGAGGCAGACGGTAGCGACCCCGCGAAAGTGCCCCGGGCGGTGCGCGCCCTCGAGGATCGCCCCGAGCTCGGTCACCTCGACCCAGGTCTGGTACCCGGGCGGGTACATCTCCTCGGCGGACGGCGCGAAGACGAGGTCGATACCTGCGTCGGCGGCAACCGCCAGGTCGTGGTGCTCGTCGCGCGGGTAGCCGTCGAGGTCGGCCGTGTCGCCGAACTGCGTCGGGTTGACGAAGAGGCTCATCACTACGACCTCGCACTCCGCCCGCGCGGCGCGGAGGAGGGAGACGTGACCCTCGTGGAGGGCGCCCATGGTCGGTACGAGCCCGATCCGGCCGTGCCGGTGCCGCAGGGCCGAGCGAAGGTCGGCGATCGTCCGCACGACGAGCGGCGGGCGCTCGGCTCCGGCCGGCCGGCTCTCCCGTGCCTCGCGCGGAGCGTGCTGCAGGGTCAGCTCCGCCAGCGCCCCGTACGCCCGCTCGAGCTCGGGACGGTCGGCTCGGATCGCATCGAGGTGTCGCTCGACGGTCTCCCAGTCGCCGCGCTCGATCGGGCCCGTCAGCTCGAAGCGGTTCTCGATCGTGCGGAGCATCAGCGGGTCGAGCGCCTCCGGCGGGGCGCCTGCGGCGTCGAGCAGCGACCCGGCCGCGCGTCGGAGCGTGACGAGGTAGTTGGAGGCGATCGCCGCGCCGGCGTGGTACGCCGCCCGGCGCGAGTCGTCCAGCGCGAACGGCTCGAGGCCGAGCGTCCGCGCGAGCTCGAAGCCGGTCGCGAGCGCCTCGTCCGTCTCCGCGGTCACCGCCGCGGAGGCGCCGTCGAGCTGCTCCGGGCCGCGGCCGGTCGTGAACGTCTGCAGCGGGTGCACGCCGAAGCGGCGCTCGTGCGGAGCGAGCGCGGCGAGCGGCGTCGCGCCGCTCACGTGCACCACCCACGGGCCCGGCTCGATCGAGCGGGCGACCTCGGCAATCGCGCGGTCGGGCACGCAGAGCAGGACGACGTCGGGCCGGCCGGCCCCGGCCTCGAGGCCGCGTTCCGCGACGCGCGCGGCTATCGCCGCGCCCACGCGGCCGCGACCGACCACCTGAACGCTCTCGATCATCGTCTCGCTCCAGTTCCGCCTGCGGATACCGGGCTGCCGACAGCGTAGCGGACGGCTCCGGTCCGGCGCCTCGGAGATACTCCGCCCGTGCGGGTTCAGGTCGGCGACGTGCGGCTCTTCTTCGACCTGGACGGCGCCGCGCTGCAGCCGGACGGGCCGTGGATGCGCCGCCGCCCGACGATCCTGCTGCTGCATCCCGGCCCCGGCTTCGACCATGCGCTGTACAAGGTGTTCCTGGGGCCGAGCCTGGCCCGGTTCGGGCAGGTCGTGTACCTCGACCAGCGCGCGCAGGGACGCAGCGACGGCTCGCCGGCGGAGCGGCTGACCCTCGAGACCTGGGCGGACGACGTGCGCGGGTTCTGCGACGCGCTCGAGATCCGCCGGCCGATCGTGCTGGGCCACGGGTTCGGGGCGATGGTCGCGGCCGCCTACGGCGCACGGCACCCCGAGCATCCGCGCCGCCTCGTCCTCGTCAACGGCGCCGCGCGCGTCGTCCCGGCCCGGTCGGTCGCCGCCTACGAGCGCCTCGGCGGCCCGGCGGCGGGCGAGGCCGCGAAAATGCTCTTCGAGCAGCCGAACGAGCGCACCTTCGCCGTCTTCATGCGGCACGCGTTCCCCCAGACGACGACGGAGGCCACGGCCGAGATCGCGGCGCGCGCGACCTGGAATCCCGACGCCCTGATCCACTGGCGGCGCTACGCGACGGCGAACGTCGACCTCCGCGGCGCACTGGGCGCCGTGCGCGCGCCGACGCTCGTCCTCGCCGGGGAGGACGACCCCGAGCTGACGCCCGCGGGCTCGGAGGAGCTCGTGCAGTCGCTGCCGCCCGGGGTCGGGCAGCTGCGCACCTACCCGGGAGCCCGGCACGGGCTCTTCCGCGACTCGCCCGCCGCGTTCGAGGACCTGCTGGCGTTCATCCGCGACCTCGGGGAGGAGGACGAATGAGGGTGCAGGTCGACGACGTCCGGCTCTTCTTCGACGTCGACGGCGCCAAGCTCGTCCCCGAGGGCGCCTGGATGCGCGAGCGGCCGACCGTCGTGCTCCTGCACACCGGCCCCGGAGCCGACCACTCGTCGTACAAGGACCACGTCGGGCCGGCTCTTGCGGAGATCGCGCAGGTCGTCTACCTCGACGTGCGCGGCGCCGGGCGGAGCGACCGTTCGACGCCCGACCGGTGGAACCTCGACCGCTGGGCCGACGACCTCGTCGAGCTCTGCGAGACGCTCGAGATCGTGCGGCCCGTCGTGCTCGGGACCGCGTTCGGCGCCTTCTGCGCGGTTCGAGCGGAGTCGCGGCACCCCGGCTTCGCCTCCCGGCTCGTCCTCGTCAGCGCCGTCGCCCGCTACTCCCACACGCGGTCGGTAACGGTCTTCGACCGGCTCGGCGGCCCGGCTGCCGGCGAGACCGCCGCGCGCTACTTCGCCGACCCCTCGGAGGCGACGTTCGTCGAGTTCCTCCGCGTCTGCGTGCCGCTCTACACGCGCACGCCGCTCTCCCCCGACGTCATGGCGAGGATGGAGATGAACATCGAGCTCGGCGCCCACTTCGACGCGGTCGAGTCGCGGACGTTCGACCTGCGCGACGAGGTCGGGAGCTTCGACTGCCCGACGCTGATGATCGCGGGGGAGGACGATCCGACGACGACGATCGCGGGCGCGCGTGAGCTCGCCGCCGCGATGCCGCCGGGCAGCGTCCGGTTCGAGGCGTTCGCGAACGCCGGCCACGGCATCTTCCGCGACCGGCCCGAGGCGATCGAGCTGGTGCGGGAGTTCGTTTTAGGATCGACCCAGCCGCTCGAGTAGCCGCGCCCGCACCTCGGGCCACTCGTCGTCGAGGATGCTGTACCAGGCCGTGTCGCGGTTCTCGCCGCCGCGGACCAGCATGTGCTGCCGGTGGATCCCTTCGAAGGAGGCGCCGAGGGCCTCGATCGCGCCGCGGGAGCGCTCGTTGAGCGCATCGGTCTTGAGCTCGACCCGCCGGCAGCCCCAGCGGTCGAACGCGTGCGTGAGCATCAGCAGCTTCGCCTCGGCGTTCGCGCCGGTGCGCCACGCCGAGGGATGGAGCCAGGTCCACCCGATCTCGACGGAGCGGTGCTCGGGCCGCAGCGCCATGAAGCGGGTCGAGCCGACGATCCCCGCCTTGTGACTGATCGTCACAAGGGGGATCTCCCGCTCCGCGCGGGCGGCGTCGAGTGCCTCCTCGAGCCAGGCGCCGAGCTCGTCGCGAGTCGACGGCCGGACGATCGCCAGCCAGGTCCACGTGGCCGGGTCCCGCGAGGCCTCCCAGAGCCCGTCCTCGTGCTCCGGGCCGAGCGGCTCGAGTCGCACGATCGATCCCTCGAGCCGCTCGGCGGTCCAGGTCATGCCCTATTCGTAGCGCAGCGCGTCGGCGACGGGGATGGCGGCCGCGCGGCGCGCGAGCGGGGCGGCGAGCAGCGCGACGAGCGTCACGAGCCCGGGCACGAGCAGCGCAAGCGACCACCAGGACGGGTAGGCGAACTCGTCCGACCCGCCGGTGAGACCGACCGCGCCCCGAAAGAGAAGCAGGCCGAGCGGCAGCCCGACGAGCCCGGCGAGCGCCGCGGCGAGCGCCTGCTCGGAGACGAGCGACCCGGTCACCTGTCGAGGCGTCATCCCGACCGCGCCGAGCACGCCGAGGTCGCGCACTCGCTCGCGGGTGGTGAGGAGCAGCGTCGCGAGCAGGTTGACGAGCCCGACGAAGAGGAGCAGGGCGTCGAGGCCGTACACGACCGGCCGGAGGATCGCATCCTCGCCCGCGTCGTCGTCGACCGGGTCGAATCGCGGCGTGTCGAGCCCGGGGATCGGCGCCGCGACGCCGGGGTCGGTGGCAACGTCGAGCGACGCCTCCATGCCCAGAGTCGCGACCGCCGACGACACCGTCAGTGCGAGCGCGACCACCGTCAGGATCGTCCGTCCGCGCCGGGCGAACGCGCCGCGCGTCCCGACCGCCGCCGGGACGGGGAGCCCGAGGCGCTCGGCGAGACCGCCGAGCCGCGAGCGCCGTGCGCTGCCGGAAACACCTCCCGCCAGCGCCGCCGCGGTGGTGCGGCGTGCGGCGTGGAGCGCGGGCACGAGAGCGAAGAGCGCGACCGCACCGAGGACGATGCCGGCGACGATCAGGATGCGCACCGGGTCGAAAGTCGGAATCTGGGACGCGTTGAGCAAGGAAGCCGCCGACCAGGTGAACGTCGGCGTCAGCAGCTGGCCGGCGATCGCGCCGACGGCGAGCCCGAGGAGCGCGAGCCCGACCTGCTCGACGACCAGAACCCGCGCCACCTGCCCCGGCGTCAGCCCGGTCGCCTTCAACGTCCCGATCTCTCGCGCCTGCGCGACCACCCGGCCGCCGACCAGCGTCGCGAGCACGGCCCCGGTCGAGAGCAGCAGCAGCACGCCGAAGATCGAGACGATCACGGAGACCACCTGTGTCGGCGCCGTCGCCTCGCCCCGGAAGTCGAGCCACGTACGGCTCGACCCACGGCCACGTTGCATGCCCTGTGCCGCCGCGGCAAACGCACCGGCTGCGTCGGGATCCGCGATGCGCAGCGCAACGGCGTGCGTCCACGTCGCTCGATCGGGGGCGATGGCCTCGAGGGTCGGGACCCGGGCGAAGCCGACGCCGGGCTGGCTCTGCGGGTAGGCGTTTCCGAGGGCGACGACGACGGTGCCGGACACCCGGAGGAGGCCGCCGGGCGTCTGGAGCGTCGACCCCGGGCCGAGGTGGTGGAACCGTGCGAAGCTCCGCTCGAGCGCGACCTCGCCCGTTCCCGGGAGCGCCCCCTCGACGAGGAGCGGCGTCGAGACCGGCGGCGGCTCGTCGCCGATCCCCACAAGCCGCAGCCCGTAGCGCTTGCCGTCGCGATCGAACGCGGTCCACACCATCGGCAGCACACCGCTCGTGGCGACGACCTCCGGGCGCTGCTCGACCCGCTCGAGGGCCTGCACACCCGCAGCCGACTCGACGGTGACGTGAGCGCCGTTCGTCGCCTCGAAGGTGCGCTCGAACGGCCGGTCGGCGACCGACCGCATGGCGAGCCCGATCGTGATCGCCGCCGCGGCGGCGGCCACGACGAGCACCGAGAGCAGGCTCTGCACGCGGCGCGCGCGGATGCCGGCGAACGCGAGCTTGAGCGTCAGGCCGCCCATCTCACACTTCCAGCCGCAGCAGGGACGACACGACTGCTTCGGCAGGGTCGCCGCCCTCGAGTCGGGTCTCCTCCACGAGCAGGCCGTCGCGGAGCTGGAGCACGCGGTCGGCGCTGGCGGCGACGCGCGGGTCATGGGTCGCGAGGAGCACCGTCTGCCCCTCGCTTCCGAGGCCCCGCAGGAGCGCGACGACCTCCCGGGCAGTGTCGCTGTCGAGGTTCCCGGTGGGCTCGTCGGCGAGCAGCAGCCGCGGGCGGTTGACGAGCGCGCGCGCGAGCGCGACCCGCTGCTGCTGGCCGCCGGACAGTCGCGAGGGCAGCGCGTCGGCGCGCGCGGAGACGCCGAGCCGCTCGAGCAGCTCCTCCCGCCGCCGCCGCGCCTCCCGCCGCGGCGCACCGACGAGCCGGGCGGGCAGCTCGACGTTCTCCGCCACGGTCAGCGTCTGCACGAGGTTGAAGAACTGGAAGACGAAGCCGATCTCGCGGCGGCGCAGCACCGCCCACTCGGCTTCCGAGAGCCCTTCGACACGGCGATCGCCGAGCGCGATCGAGCCTGCGGTCGGGCGGTCGAAGCCGGCGAGCAGGTGGAGCAGCGTCGACTTGCCGCAGCCGCTCGGGCCCATCAGCGCGACGAGCTCGCTCTCGGCGACGTCGAGGTCGACGCCGCGCAGGGCGAGCACCTCGATGCCGTCGCCCGCGTACGTCCTGGCCAGTCCCCTAGCCGTCAGTGTCGTTTCCATCGGTGTCCTCCCGGACGAGTAGGCGTGATTCGCAGAGGTCGAGCCAGCGCAGGTCGGCCTCGAGGTGGAGAGCGGCGCCCTCGGCGAGCAGGGACGCCACGGGGTCGGGCGCGGCGCCGTTCGCCTCGCCGAGGGCACGGAGCGCGATCAGGACGTCACGGCGCTGCCGCTCGATCAGCGCACGCGGGTCGGCGATGCCGGACGTGCCGGCAAGGACGAGCTTGAGGAAGAACTCGTCGCGCAGCCGGGTCGCCGGCGTCGACGCCGTGACCCAGCCGGCGAGCGCCGTGCGGCCCGCTCCCGTCAGCGTGTAGACCCGCTTCTGGCGCGTGTCGCCGGGCACGCCCTCGCCCTCGACCAGCCCGTCGCGCTCGAGCCGCTGGAGCGTCGTGTAGACCTGGCCGGCGTTGACCGGGGCGAGGGCGGCGCCGAAGCGCTGCTCCAGCGCCTGCTTCAGCTCGTAGCCGTATGCGGGCCCGGAGGCGAGCAGCGCGAGGAAGGGATAGCGCATAGATATCGAGTATCTATATCGGATATCTATCTGTCAAGAATGGCGATCACATGCCCGATCGGGCTAGACTCGCTGCGATGCCGATCTACGAATACGCGTGCATGGAGTGCGAGTCGCATTTCGAGGAGCTCGTCCGCAGCGAGGGCCAGGTCGTGGCCTGTCCCGAGTGCGGCGCGGGCAAGGTGCTGAAGCAGTTCTCGACGTTCGCCGTCACCGGCACCCGCGCGCAGCCGACCTTCAGCGGCCCGACGGGCGGCGGCGGCGGCTGCTGCGGCGGCGCCTGCGGCTGCGGCCATTAGCGTGGGGGAACCCATGGGTCCCCCACGGGCCCCCTCCTTCACCGCAGCGCAGAGCACAGCTCGCGGCTGGCCTCCCGGCCGGCAAAGCCGGCCTCCGGCCGCAACCGCGGCTCCACAGAAGCCCTCCTACTAGATCCGGTCGGTAGGGATCCGGTACGGCGGATCCGTCGTCTGCTCCGACTCGGCCACTGAACGACCTGGTGGCGGCCGCCGCGTCCGGGGGCGGGCGTAGACTGCCCGCCGATGGACGACGCCGTCGAACGGGCCTCCGCTCTCAGGGCCTATGCGGACGAGACGTCCGGCTGCACGCGCTGCCCCCTCGCCGCCGGGCGGACCCAGGTCGTGTTCGGCGTCGGTAACCCCGACGCCGACCTGCTCTTCGTCGGCGAGGCACCCGGCTTCCACGAAGACAAGCAGGGGATTCCGTTCGTCGGACAGGCCGGGAAGCTGCTCGACACGCTGCTCGCGGGGATCGGGCTGGAGCGCTCCGACACCTATATCGCGAATGTCTTGAAGTGCCGCCCTCCCGGGAACCGCGACCCGCAGCCGGACGAGATCGCCGCCTGCGAGAGCCACCTCTGGCGCCAGATCGAGCTGATCCGGCCGAAGCTCGTGGCGACGCTGGGGAACTTCGCGACGAAGCTCCTCTCCGGTCGGCCGCTGGGGATCACGCGCGTGCACGGGCAGGAGCAGGAGGTCTCGCTCGGCGGCAACCAGGTGCTCCTGTACCCGCTCTATCACCCTGCGGCGGCGCTCTACACCCCGTCGATGCTGAAGGTGCTCGAGGAGGACTTCGGCCGCATCCCCGGCCTGATCGACCGGGCCGGCGTCGCGTCGCGGCCGGCGGTCGCGGCACCGCCCGTGCTCGCGCCTGCCGTCGAGGAGCCGCGCGAGGCCGTCCAGCTCGGGCTCTTCTGAGCCGGCGTGGAGCTCGTCTCGGGCTCCCCCGCGGAGACGGAGGCGATCGCCGCGCGCGTCGCAGCGCTGCTCGCCCCGGACGACGTGGTCACCGTCTCGGGCGAGCTCGGGTCGGGGAAGACGACCTTCGTGCGCGGCGCCTGCCGCGCGCTCGGCGTCACGCAGCCGGTGACGAGCCCGACCTTCACGATCGGCCACCGCTACCGGGGGCGAGTCGACGTCAGCCACCTCGACCTGTACCGCTTCGCGGGGGTCTCGCCCGCCGAGTGGGGAGATCTCGAGCCGTACTTCCGCGACGCGATCGTGTTCGTGGAGTGGCCCGAGGCAGGCGCCGGCGTGCTCCCGGCGGCGCGGGTCGCGGTGGTGCTGGAGCACGTCGACCCGGAACGCCGGCGCGTTCGCCTCGACGCGGCCGAGACCGCGCTGCTAGAAGAGTTCGAACGTGCTGGTCCTCTCGTTTGACACTGCCACGGACGTCGCCACGAGCGCGCTCGTCGACGGCGGCGAGGTGCTCGGCGAGCGCGCTTCCCGGGCGGCGACGCTGCTCGAGGACGTCGACGCGCTGCTGCGCCGGGCGGGGGCGCGCAGCCGCGATCTCGACGCGATCGCGGTCGGCACCGGCCCGGGGAGCTTCACCAGCACGCGGATCGGCCTCGCGTACGCCCGCGGCCTCGCGCTCGCGCTCGACGTGCCGGTGGCGGGCGTGTCGACGCTCGACGCGCTGGCGGCCGGCGCCGAGGGCTGCCTGCCGGTGATCGACGCGCGCCGCGGCGAGGTGTTCCTGCCGGGACCGGTCGCCGTCGCTCCGGCAGCGGTCGAGCTGGCCCCCGGGACGCTCTGCGTCGGGGACGGCGCAGTCCGCTATCGCAGCGTGCTCGAGGCCGCCGGCGCGGCCGTGCCGCCGGACGAGAGCGAGCTGCACGTGCCGCGCGCCCGGCTCCACGCCCTGCTCGCCCGCGACTACGGGCCGGCGGAGGGGGTCGAGCCCATCTACGTCCGTGCCCCCGACGCCGACCGGACGCTCGCGTGACGCTGGAGTTCCGCCGGCTGGACCTCGCCGATCTCGACGCGATCGAGGCGATCGAGCGAGCGTCCTACCCGACGCCGTGGTCGCGCTCGATGTTCGCCGGCGAGCTGGCGAAGCCCAGCTCGATCTCGCTCGGCGCCTACAGCTCCGACGAGCTCGTCGGCTACCTGATCATCTCCCGCTACGTCGACGCCTGGCACGTGATGAACGTCGCCGTCGCGCCCTCCCGGAGGCGGCTGGGAATCGGCACGGCGCTGCTCGAGCAGCTGTTCGAGCAGACCCGCGAGGACGCGCGCCGCGGCTACACGCTCGAGGTGCGGGTCTCGAACATCGACGCGATCCGTCTCTACGAGCGGCTCGGCTTCCGCGCCCGTGGCACGCGCCGCGGCTACTACACCGACAACCGTGAGGACGCGCTGATCATGTGGCGCGATGCGGCGCCCGCGTTTCGCGGCGACGTCGAGGAGCAGCTCGTGCCCGAGCGGCGCGAGGCATGACCGCGGGGCGCCGGCCGGTCGATCCGCCACGCTTGAACGAGTCGTGCTGATTCTGGGCATCGAGACCTCGTGCGACGAGACGGCGGCGGCGATCGTCTCGGACGACGGGCGCGTCCGCTCGTCGGTCGTCGCGTCGCAGGCTGACCTGCACGCCCGCTACGGCGGCGTCGTGCCCGAGGTCGCCTCGCGCCGGCACCTCGAGCTCGTCTCGCCGGTCGTCCGCGAGGCGCTCGACACTGCCGGGGCGGGCCTCGACGACCTCGGTCGGGTCGCAGTGACACGCGGCCCGGGGCTCGTTGGGGCACTGCTCGTGGGCCTCTCCGCCGCGAAGGCGATCGCCTGGTCGCGGCGGCTGCCGCTGACACCCGTCGACCACCTGCAGGGTCACGTCGCGTCGCTCTACCTCGAGCCGGGCCCCGTCGAGCCGCCCTTCACGTGCCTGCTGGCGAGCGGCGGCCACACGCTCCTGCTCGCCGTCGAGCGGCACGGCGACGCTCGGCTGCTCGGGACGACGCTCGACGATGCCGCGGGTGAGGCGTTCGACAAAGGCGCCCGCCTGCTCGGGCTCGGGTACCCGGGCGGTGCGGCGATCGACCGGCTCGCGCGCGACGGCGACGCCGACGCCCACCGCTTCCCCGTCGCGCGGGTGGCGGGGCTCGACTTCTCGTTCTCGGGGCTGAAGACGGCGCTGCTCTACGCGGTCCGGGACCTCGATCCGGACGAGCTCGAGCGGCGCAAGCCCGATCTGGCCGCGTCGTACCAGCAGGCGATCGTCCGCGCCCTCGTCGGGCGCCTGCGCCAGGCGGCGGCGAGCACCGGGCTCGCTCGGCTCGCGGTGGTCGGCGGCGTGGCCGCGAACTCCGCCCTCCGAGCCGCCCTGCCGGAGGCCGCGTTCGCTCCCCTGGCGTTGTGCACCGACAACGCGGCCATGATCGCGTCGGCCGCGCGCTACGCGGAGCCGCTCCCGTATCCGTCCTATCTCGGGCTCGATGCCTACGCGTCGGCGGCCTGAGCGCTGGCTCGCTCCCGGCGTGTTCGCGGCAGGCGTCGCCGCGCTGCTGCTCGCCGCGGGCGGCTCGCGTGACGAGGGGACCTCGCGGGCGACGGCCGCCGCCGGCTGGCAGGGCCTGCTCGGCGCCCGCCCGTCACCACAGCTGGGAGAGCGGCAGATCGTCGTCCTGAAGGCGGCCTCGCTCGCCGACAGGCTGCGCAGGGCCGGAGGCGTCGCGTCGGAGCGGCAGATGCGGTCCTGGACGACCGTCGCCCGGCGCAAGCAGGACGAGGTGCTCGTCCGGCTCGCGTTCCGGGGGGCGCTGATCGAGCCCGAGTTCTCGTTCCTGCGCGTGCTGAACGGCTTCTCGGCGCCGCTCGACGCGCGCGCGCTCGCGCTCGTCGAGCGCGACCCCGGCGTCGCCGGCGTCTTCCCGGTCCGGGCGGCGTACCCGGCTGCCCTGCCGCGCTCGGCGGTGGCGTTCGGCCCCGGCAGCGGGCGGCGGCCCGGCGTGGCGCTGCCGGGCTTCGACGGCAGTGGGGTCACGGTCGCCGTCCTCGACACCGGCATCGACCTCACGCATCCGTACATCCGGGAGCGCCTGCTCGACGGGATCGACATCGTCGAGCCCGGCGGCGACGCCTCGGCCCGCCCGAACCCGACGATCAGCGGCCGTCCCGAGCGCCACGGCACCGAGATGGCCGGGATCCTCGCCGGGTCGCGAGGGCCCGCCGACCTGCACGGCGTCGCGCCCGGCTCGTCGCTGCTGCCGATCCGGGTCGCGGGGTGGCAGCCGAACGTCGAGGGCGAGGTGGCCGTGTACGGGCGGACCGACCAGGTGGTGGCCGGCATCGAGGCGGCCGTCGACCCCGACGCGGACGGCGACGCGCACGACGCCGCGAAGGTGGCGTTCGTCGGCGTGGTCGAGCCGTTCGCCGCGTTCGAGGACGGCCCGCTCGCCCGGGCCTGCGCGGGGGCGCTGGCGCTCGACACGCTCGTGGTCGCCCCGGTCGGAAACGACGGGCCCGCCGGCCCGAGCTTCGGCAGCGCCGGCGGCCCGGGCGGATCGGCGGCTGCGCTCGCCGTGGGCGCCGTCGACATGCGCGGCCGCAGCCCGTCCGTCCACGTGCTGCTCCGCACCGGCCTTCGCGTCCTCCTGCGGGGCGAGCAGCCGCTCGGCGGGGCGCTCGCTCCGAGCTCCGCCCTGACCGTGCCTGTCGTCGTCATGCCTCCGGTGCGCGCGGGCGAGGTCGCCGAGACGTCGGGGCTCTCCTCGTACTTCGGGCCCGGCGGTTACAGCCGGGTGGCCGGCTCGGCCGCCCTGCTGCCGCGCGGCGCGACGTCGCCCGAAGCGGTCCGCGAGGCCGCGGCAGCCGGCGCGGCCGCCGTCCTCGTCGACGGGCCCCTCCCGGCCGGCGCGCTCAGCCTGGACGAGCCGGTGGACATCCCGATCCTGGGCCTCCCGATCTCGACCGCTGCGACGGTGCGGCAGGAGCAGCGGAACGGCCGGCCGGTCACGCTCTCGATCGGGGCTGCAGAGCTGCGCGCGAACCCCGGCGTCGCGTTCGTCGCGCCGTTCTCGTCCCGCGGCCTCGCGTTCGACGGGGGCGTCAAGCCGGAGCTCGGCGCCGCGGGCGTGGGCCTCGCGACGGCAGAGCCCGGCCGGGACGAGGGAGGAGCGGCCCGCTACGGCTCGGTCTCGGGATCGAGCGCCGCAGCCGCCGTCGTCGCCGGCGCCGCGGCGTTGCTCGCCCAGGCCAGGCCGCAGCTCGACGCCGCCGCGCTCCGGGGTGCGTTGATCGGAACGGCGGCGCCGCTCGGGGACGCGGGCGCCGTCGGCGCCGGCATGGTCGACGTGGACGCCGCCGCTGCGGCGGAAGCCGTGGCCGATCCGGGTGTCGTGACGATCGGCAGGCCGGCCCCGACGGGCGAGTCGCTGCGGCCGCTCGTGATCCGGAACGTGTCCTCGCGCCCGCTCGAGGTGACGCTCTCGCCCGATCCGCGCGGCGCCGGCTCCGCGGACGTCACGATCGCTCCACGGCTCGTACGGCTGCGACCCGGCCGGTCGGCCGAGGTCGTCGTCTCGGTGCGGCCGGCGGGCCCGCCGCGCGCGCCCAGCGCGCTGCGCGGGACGATTCGGCTGAAGCCGGTGAACGGGCTCTGGCTGCGCGTGCCGTGGTCGCTCGCCGTGCCGGTGTCCGACCGGCCGCTCCTCTCGCGCGTGCGGCTCTCCCGACGGACGTTCGAGCCGTCCGACACCGAGCCCGCGGTGCTTCAGCTCGTCGCCGGCCGGGTCGACGGCAGTGCCGAGCGGCCCCAGGTGCTCGCGCTCGAGCGGCTCGACGTCGAGCTCGTGCGCGACGGCAAGCGCGTCGGCCTGCTCGCGCGCGTCCGCGATCTCCTGCCCGGGCGCTACGCGTTCGGCATCACCGGGCGCGACCCGGCGGGCCGCCGGCTCCCGCCGGGGGCGTACGAGCTGCGGATCGTCGCGTATCCCGTCGCGGCCGGCGAGCCGTACGAGCTCAGGGCTCCGTTCCAGATCACGGGCTGACGTGCGACGTGTCGTCGTGTACCACGGCAAGGGCTGCCACCTGTGCGAGCGGGCGCTCGAGGTGGTCGAGGCGGCTCGCCGCGAGCTCGCGTTCGACCTGGAGCTGGTCGCCGTCGACGGCGATCCCGTGCTCGAGCGCCGCTACCGCGAGCTGCTCCCGGTCGTCGAGATCGACGGCGAGCGGGCGTTCACGTACGTCGTCCCCCCGGCGGCGTTGCGCGCGCGGCTGGCCTGACGCTTCCCCCGGCGGTCCGAGCGGGCCCATAGGCAGAATGTGCCGCGTTGTCACAAGCTCGAGCTGAAAGGGTGCGATGGCGGAGAGGCTGACGGTTGGTGTCGCGGCGCGTTTGAGCCGGTACCTGCAGGTGCTCACGCAGGCGAAGAAGATGGGCAAGGACCGGATCTCGTCGCAGGAGATCTCCGAGTACACGAACATCAACGCGACCCAGATCCGTCGCGATCTCTCCGGTTTCGGCAAGTTCGGCAAGCGCGGAGTCGGCTACAACATCGACTCGCTGCTCGGCGAGATCCGCCGCATCCTCAGGACGCAAGGGCAGCACAACATCGCGCTCGTCGGCGCCGGCCGGCTGGGCCAGGCGATCGCCAGCTCCCCGATCTTCGCCGAGCACGGGATCACGATCGCCGCCGTCTTCGACAAGGACCCGGCCATGCAGGGCGGGTCGATCGGCGGCGTCACGGTCAGCGCGCCCGAGCAGTTGCACGCGATCGTGCGCGAGCACAACATCATCGTCGGCGTGCTCGCCGTTCCCGCCGAGTCGGCCCAGCAGGCGGCCGATGCGCTCGTCGGCGCCGGCGTCAAGATCGTCTTCAACTACTCGCAGGCGCTGCTCGACACGCCGGCCGACGTCCAGGTGCACACGTCGAACCCGGCCGTCGAGCTGCTCTACGCGCTCTATTTCCACCTGACCTGATCGTCCGCATCGGCCTCGTCCGTTCGGGCCGATGCCGCTGCAAGACGTTCGGCTCGGGTGGCGTCGGCGACCGGCCATGTCCGCGCGGGACAGGGTGGCCGGTTCGGACGCCTGTGGATTCGGCTCGCGAGCGCGGCTGCCGCGGCGGCCATGTCTGTTCGGGACGTGTCCGGGGCCTGACCCCGGACACGTCCCTCGCAGACGGTCCGGAACGTGCCGAAAGCGTGACGATGTTTCCCCAGCGCTGGAGCCCCGCGCCCGCCTCGACCCAGATCTATCCCCAGGCCGGGCGCGGGGCTGCGCGCCGCGGCGGCGAGGTTACGCTTCCGCGACCATGGGCGACTCCCAGCGCGTGCCGTACGACCAGCTGCTGCGCGAGGCGCGCGAGCGCTTCGACGCCGCCGACGACTTCACGGTCGCCGTCGAGGAGGAGTTCGCGCTGCTCCAGCCGGCGTCGCTCGACCTCGTCAACCGCTTCGAGGACGTGCACGCGGCCGCGCAGGGGACGCCGCTCGAGCCGAACCTCGTCGGCGAGCTGATCGCGTCGGAGGTCGAGGTGAAGACCGGGAAGGTCGAGTCGTTCGCGGGCGTGCCGGCCGTGATCGTCGAGCGACGCGCGCAGCTGGCGGAGCTCGTCGAGCCGCTCGGGCTCACGCTCGGGGCGACGGGCACGCACCCGTGGGCGGACTGGAAGGACCAGCGGATCATCGACACGCCGCACTACCGGCGCAACGACGAGCTCCTGCGCTACGTCGTCTGGCGCAACAACACGTTCGGCCTGCACGTGCACGTCGGGATCCGGGGCGCCGACCGGGCGATCGCGGTCGTCAACGGCCTCCGCACGCTCCTGCCGGAGCTGCTCGCGCTCTCGGCCAGCTCGCCGTTCGTGGAGGGCGTCAACAGCGGCCTCCACTCGGCCCGCACCCAGATCTTCACGCGCTTCTTCCCCCGTTGCGGCGTCCCCGACGAGATCGCCGGCTGGGCCGAGTACGAGCGCTACGTGCGGTTCCTCTACGAGACCGGCTCGATCGACGAGCACACGCAGCTCTGGTGGAGCGTGCGGCCGCACCTCGCCTTCCCCACCGTCGAGATCCGGATCTGCGACGGCCAGCCGGACGTGGCGGAGGCGCAGGCGCTGGTGGCCTTCGCGACCGCGCTGACGGCACGCGTGGCCCGCGCGCTGGACGAGGGCGAGCCGGTGCCGTCCCAGCCAGGCCGCCTGATCGAGGAGAACCTCTGGCGCGCGATCCGCTACGGCCTCTCGGGCGAGCTGATCGACCTGGAGCGCGGCGACGTGCTGCCCGCGCGGGCACGGCTGGAACGGCTGCTCGAGTGGGCCTGGCCCGTTGCCGAGGAGATCGGCGCGGCACCCTGGCTCGCGATCCCCGAGCGAAACGCCGCTGAGCGGCAGATCGCCCGCTTCGAGGAAGGCGCGACGCTCGCGGAGATCTACGCCGAGCAGGTCGGCGCGACGGAGCGCGCGGTTGGCTGACGCGGAGATCGGCATCTTCGGCGGCTCGGGCTTCACCAGCTTCCTCGACGACGTCGAGCGGGTGGAGCTCGACACGCCCTACGGTGCGCCCTCCGCGCCGGTGTCGCTCGCGACCGTCGACGGGAAGCGCGTCGCCTTCCTGCCGCGTCACGGCGAGCGGCACGAGCTGCCGCCGCACCGGATCCCGTACCGGGCCAACCTCTGGGCGCTGCGCGCGCTCGGCGTTCGCCGGATCGTCGGCCCCTGCGCCTCGGGCGCCCTCCGGGCGGACCTCGCCCGCGGGGACTTCGTCGTCTGCGACCAGTTCGTCGACCGGACCTGGGGGAGGGGCGACACGTTCTACGACGGCCCCGAGACGACGCACGTCTCCGCTGCCGAACCGTACTGCCGGGACCTGCGGAACGTGCTGCTCGAGAGCGCCCGGAGCCTGGGCATCCCCGTGCACGACGGCGGCACGGTGGTCGTCGTCCAGGGCCCGCGCTTCTCGTCGCGAGCGGAGTCGCGCTGGTTCCAGCAGGCGGGCTGGGACGTGATCAACATGACCGCGTACCCCGAGTGCCACCTGGCCCGGGAGCTCGAGCTCTGCTACGCGAACGTCTCGATGGTCACCGACCATGACGTCGGCGTCGAGGGCTCGAGCCCGGTCAGCGCGGAGGAGGTCGTGCGCGTCTTCCACGAGAACAACGAGCGGCTCCGCGCGCTCCTGCTCGCCGCGATCCCGAAGATCGGCCCTCAGCCCGACGACGCGTGCGCCGCTGCGCTTGCGGGCGCGCGCCTGTGAGACTACTTCCGCTCGCCCTGCTCCTGGCGGGCGCCGCCGCCGGCTGCGGCGGCGGCGGCGAGCAGGAGGCGCGGCCGGAGGACGATCGGGCGCTGATCGAGGCGGCTCGCCGCGGCGACGAGCAGGAGGTCGAGCGGCTGCTGGACGCGGGAGCGAGCGTCGCGGCGACGGACGACACCGGCGCCACCGCGCTCGTGGCGGCGGCGTACGGGAACCACGTCGAGATCGCGCGCCTGCTGATCGACGCCGGCGCCGACGTGAACGCGAAGGACGCCAGCGAGCAGAGCGCCCACCTGATCGCAACCAGCGAGGTCGGCGACGACACGTCGCTGCTCGAGCTCACGCTCGCGCGCGGGGCGGACGTCTCGGTCACGGACAGCTACGACGGCACGGGCCTCATCCGCGCGGCCGATCGAGGGCACGTCGAGATCGTCCGCCGCCTGCTGGCGACCGACACGGACGTCGACCACGTCAACCGGCTCGGCTGGACGGCGTTGCTGGAAGCGATCATCCTCGGCGGCGGGGATGCCCCTCACACCGAGGTCGTCCGCCTGCTGGTCGACGGCGGCGCCGATGTCAACCTGGCGGACGGGCAGGGAATGACGCCGCTCGCGCACGCCGAAGAGCTGGGGTACGCCGAGATCGCCGGGATCCTCCGTGGCGCGGGTGCCCGCTAGCGCGGATCGCGCCAACGGCTGCCGCTTGTGATACATAATCCCCCGCGCCGAGGGCACTCGGCGCTCATTTTGTGACGGGCAGGACTTCCGGAGGAGCGTTGTGGATTTCTTCAGTGATCACGCCGTGCTGTTCGCGCTGGCGTGTGCAGGCGTCGCGATCCTGTACGGGCTCTACCTCACCTTCTGGTTGCTGCGCCAGCCGGCGGGCAACGAGCGGATGCAGGAGATCGCGCGCGCCGTCCAGGAAGGCGCAGCCGCCTACCTGCGCAAGCAGTACACGACGATCGCCGCCGTCGCGGTCGTGCCGTTCCTGCTGCTGGGCTTCTACGACCAGCTCGGCTGGGGCGCCGCCTTCGGGTTCCTGATCGGCGCGGTCTTCTCCGCCGCCGCCGGCTTCATCGGCATGAACGTCGCCGTCCGCTCGAACGTGCGGACCGCGGAGGCGGCGCGCGAGGGCGTCAAGCCGGCGCTGAACGTCGCTTTCCGGGCCGGGTCGGTCACCGGCCTGCTCGTCGTCGGCCTGGGGCTGCTCGGCGTCGCCGGCTACTACTGGGTCCTGACCGGCTGGCTCGACCACAGCCCGGAGTCGGCCGTCGACGACCTCATCGGCCTCGCCTTCGGCGGCTCGCTGATCTCGGTCTTCGCCCGCCTCGGCGGCGGCATCTACACGAAGGCCGCGGACGTCGGCGCCGACCTGGTCGGCAAGATCGAGGCCGGCATCCCCGAGGACGACCCCCGCAACCCGGCGGTGATCGCGGACAACGTCGGCGACAACGTCGGCGACTGCGCCGGCATGGCGGCGGACCTGTTCGAGACGTACGCCGTCACGGCGGTGGCCGTGATGCTGCTCGGGATCGCCTTCCCGGCGGAGGAGCTCTGGCTGTACCCGCTCTCGCTCGGCGCCATCTCGATCCTCGCGTCGGTGGTCGGGACGTTCTTCGCCCGCGTCGGCCGCGGGCAGAACGCGATCATCAACGCGCTCTACAAGGCGGTCGTCGTCGCGACGGTGCTCTCCGCCGCGGGCTTCATCCCGGTCACGCTGGCCTTCGACGGCGGCAAGTTCTCCTTCTGGGAGCTGTACGGCCCGGCGCTGATCGGCCTCGGGATCACGTTCCTGCTCGTCGCGATCACGGAGTACTACACCGGCACCCGCTGGCGGCCCGTCAAGCAGATCTCCGAGTCCTCGCAGACCGGGCACGCGACGAACATCATCGCCGGGCTCGCCGTGGGCATGCAGGCGACGGCGCTGCCGGTGCTGGTGATCGCCGCCGGCATCGTCGGCGCCTACTACGCGGCCGGCGAGGATCTCTACGGCATCGGCGTCGCCGTGATGGCGCAGCTGTCGATGACCGGGCTGATCGTCGCGCTCGACGCGTACGGGCCGGTCACCGACAACGCCGGTGGGATCGCCGAGATGGCCGATCTCCCCGAGAGCGTGCGCGGTGTCACCGACCCGCTGGACGCGGTCGGCAACACGACGAAGGCCGTCACGAAGGGGTACGCGATCGGCTCGGCCGGCCTGGCCGCACTGATTCTGTTCGACGAGTACGTCCGCGGCCTGGGCGAGGAGGGCCTCGACACGGTCTTCTCGCTCAACGACCCGTGGGTGATCGCCGGCCTCTTCATCGGCGGGCTGATGCCGTTCCTGTTCGCGTCGCTTGCGATGCAGGCGGTTGGCCGCGTCGGCGGGCAGGTCGTGCAGGAGGTGCGCCGGCAGTTCAGCGAGAACCCGGGGATCATGGAGGGGACGTCGCGTCCCGACTACTCCAACGCGATCGGCATCGTCACCGGCTCCGCGATCAAGGAGATGATGGTGCCGGCCCTGATCCCGGTCGCGATCCCGATCGTGGTCGGGATCATCCGGCCGGAGATGCTCGGCGGCCTCCTGATCGGCACGATCGTGACCGGCCTCTTCCTCGCGATCGCGATGACGTCCGGCGGCGGCGCCTGGGACAACGCGAAGAAGCTGATCGAGGACGGCGCGTTCGGCGGCAAGGGCTCGGAGGCGCACGCGGCGGCGGTCACGGGCGACACCGTCGGCGACCCCTACAAGGACACGGCGGGGCCCGCGATCAACCCGATGATCAAGATCGCCAACATCGTCGCGATCCTGATCATCCCCCTGATCGCTTCCATCCACGGATAGGAGCGTGGGGGAACCCGTGGGTTCCCCCTAAACTCCGCCGGTGCCGAGTCGGAGGCGGCGCCAGGTTCAGCTCGAGCGGGTCCTCGGGACGCCGGCGCTGTTCGCCACGGCCTACGGCAACGTCGGCTCGTCGATCTACTACGCGCTCGGCCTGACGGCCGTCTACGCGCTCGGGCTGACCCCGCTCGTCTTCGTGCTCGCCGGCGTCGTCTTCGCCGCGACGGCGGCGACCTACGCAGAGGGCACCGCGCGCTATCCGGAGGCCGGCGGCTCGTCGAGCTTCGCACGGCACGCCTATGACGAGCTGCTCAGCTTCGTGGCCGCGTGGGCGCAGATGCTCGTGTACATCG
This sequence comes from Gaiellaceae bacterium, assembly GCA_036555085.1. GTDB lineage: Bacteria > Actinomycetota > Thermoleophilia > Gaiellales > Gaiellaceae > Gaiella. Next base: position 3,417 of record DATBMD010000229.1, on the reverse strand, counting down.
TCACCGTCGCGGTCTCGGCGTTCTTCGTGCCCCACTACCTGTCGGTCTTCTGGGAGCCGCTGAAGACGAACCCGTGGGACATCGTCGGCGGCGCCGTCGTGATCGTGGTGCTCGTGGCGCTGAACGTCGTCGGAGTCCAGGAGGCGGCCAAGCTGTCGGTGACGCTGACGGTGATCGACTTCGCGACGCAGGTGCTGCTCGTGATCCTCGGCTTCGCGCTCGTCTTCAGCCCGGAGATCCTCGTCGACAACGTCCACTGGGGGGTCGCTCCGACGTGGACGAACCTCGCGGTCGCGATCCCCGTCGCCATGCTCGCCTACACCGGGGTCGAGACGGTGTCGAACCTGGCCGAGGAGGCGCGCGACCCCGTCCGGACGGTGCCGAACGCCTACAAGCTCGTGGCGCTGGCGGTGTTCGCGATCTACTTCACGCTGCCGTTCGTCGCCCTGTCGGCGATGCCGGTCGAGCGGATCGACGGGGAGCTGACGACCGAGCTGGCGCTCCCGCCGGAAGAGGGCGGCTTCGCGAACGACCCGATCCTCGGGGTCGTCGACAACCTCGGCCTCGAGGGCCGGCTGCTCGACGGCCTCCAGGTCTACGTCGGCATCCTCGCGGCGACGATCCTCTTCATCGCGACGAACGCCGGCGTGATCGGGGCCTCCCGGATCACGTACTCGATGGCGAGCTACCGCCAGCTGCCGGAGGTCTTCCGCCGCCTGCACCCGCGGTTGAAGACGCCCTGGCTCTCCCTCGTCGTCTTCGCGGGGATCGCGCCGCTGCTCGTGATCCTCCCGGGCGACGTCAACTTCGTCGGCACCCTGTACTCGCTCGGCGCGACGCTCTCGTTCACCGTCGCCCACGCGTCGCTGATCCGGCTGCGGATGCGGGAACCGGACGCGGAGCTCCTGTACCGGGCCCGGCCGAACGTTCGCGCGCGGGGCGTCGACTGGCCGCTCTTCGCGATTGTGGGCGGCATCGCGACCGGGGCGTCGTTCCTGGTCCTCGTCGTCCAGAACCCGTTGACGCGCTGGGTCGGCCTCGGCTGGCTGGTGGCGGGGCTCGTCGGGTACACGGTCTACCGCCGTCGCTTCGTGCACGCGCCGCTCCGGGCGACCGTCCACGCGCCGCCGGCGTTCGGCCCCGCGCTCGCGCTCGAGTACAGGCGCCTGCTCGTGCCGGTGATCGCCGGCCAGGCATCCGGTGACGCGCTCGACGTCGCGTGCACGCTGGCCGCCGAACGGGGAGCCCGGATCGTCGCGCTCTCCGTGCTCGAGGTGCCGCTCGACCAGCCGCTCGGGACCGACCTGCCCGAGCTGGAGCAGCACGCGCACCGGGAGCTCGACGAGGCCGGCGCGATCGGCGACTCGTACGGCGTTCGCGTGATCGCCCGGCTGGTACGCGCACGCGACGCGGGCGCGGCGATCGTCGACGAGGCGACGGCACGGAACAGCGAGATCATCGTCATCGGCGCACCGCGGCGCCGCCTCGGGAGGCGCCAGCGGGCGGTCTTCAGCTCGACGGTCGACTACGTGCTCCGCCATGCGCCCTGCCGGGTGCTCGTGACGTCCGCGGCGGCGATCGAGGCGGCCGGCGGGACCGAGTCGTCCCGGGCGGTATCGGGCACGGAGGCCGTCCCGGTGCGAGGGCCCGCGACGTGAGGTGGTACCGGCGCGCGGTGCTGGTCTTCTCTCTCGTCTTCGTCGCGATCGGGATCGCGCTGCTCACGGTCACGGCGGCCGCGGGGGGCGGCGCCGTCGGCTTCGTCCTCGGCGGCCTCTTCGTCGCGCTCGGCGTCGCCCGGTTCACGCTCGAGCGCAGGCGGGGGCCGTAGCCGGTGGCGCGCAAGATCCGCGGTCTCGAACGGGTGCTGGACGCACCGGCCCTGTTCGCGATCGCCTACTCGGAGATCGGCTCGTCGCTCTACTTCGCGCTCGGGATCGTCGCCGCCCAGGCGCTCGGCCTGACGCCGGTCGTCCTGCTCCTCACCGGGGCGCTGTTCCTGGTCGTCTCGCTCTCCTACGCCGAGGGAACCGCGGCGATCCCCGAGACCGGCGGCGCCGCCACGTTCGTGCGGCGCGGGTTCAACGACCTGCTCGGCTTCGCCACCGGCTGGGTGCTGCTCCTCGACTACCTGATCGTGATGGCGCTCTCGGCGCTCTTCCTGCCGCACTACCTGAGCGCCGCGCTCGACGCGCCCGGGCTGCGGGAGAGCCCGTGGGACGCGGTGCTCGCGGCCGCCGTGATCGCCGGCATCGCGGGCATGCGGCTGCTTCGCCATTCCCGCCTGTACGCCGGGGCGCTCGCGATCGCGGGGCTCGACATCGTCGTCCAGCTCCTCCTCGTCGTGCTCGGCTTCGCCTACCTGTTCTCGCCCGACGTGCTCGTGGAAGGGCTGGGCTTCGCGGCAGGGCAGGGCTGGGGCGACCTCGCGTTCGCCTTGCCGCTGGCGATGCTCGCCTACACCGGCCTGGAGACCGTCGCGAACCTCGCCGAGGAGGCACGGGAGCCCGGTCGGACGCTGCCTCGCTCGCTCTTCTCGGCGATCGGCCTCGTGGTGCTCGTCACCGTCGCCATCGCCACCGTCGCCATCACCGCCTACCCGGTCGAGAACGGGACGACGCCGCTCGCGGAGGAGTGGCTCGAGGCCCCGCTGATGGGAGTCGTCGCCGCGCTCGGCAGCGACCTGCCGACGGTGCTCGCCGACGCCCTCCGGATCGTGGTCGGCCTGTCCGGCGTCCTGATCCTGCTGGCGGCGGCGACGACGTCGGTGACGGGCTGCACGCGCCTGCTCCACTCGATGGGGGAGCACGAGCAGCTGCCGCGGGCGCTCGGCCGGCTCGAGCGCAGGACGCTCGTCTCGTCCGAGGCGATCGTGGTCACCGCGGTGACGGCGATCGCGATCGTGATCGCGACCGCGGCTGCGGGGAGCGACGTCGACTTCCTGGCGAGCGTGTACTCGTTCGGCGTCCTGTTCGCGTTCACCGCCGCCCAGCTCGCCGTCGTGCGCCTGCGCGTGAAGGAGCCCGAGCTGGCGCGGCCGTACCGGGCCCGCCCGGACGTCCGGATCGGCGGGGTGGCAGTGCCCGTGCCGGCGCTCGTCGGCGCGCCCCTCACGGCGGTCGTGTTCGTGCTGGCGCTGGTCACGCACCCCGGCGCGCGGTACGCCGGCCCGGTCTGGCTCGCGGCCGGGATCGTGATCTACCTCGTGGTCCGGATGCGGGCGAAGCTCGGCCTGCTCGAGGACGTCGACCTGCGCGCGGCCCCCGACGGGACTGGCTTCCAGCGCGTGCTCGTGCCCATGAAGCTGGGCGACATCGGCGAGGAGATGGTCGCGACCGCGGTGGCGCTGGCGAAGGAGCGGGACGCGAGCGTCGAGGCGCTCTTCGTGCTCGCCGTCCCGCGCGACCGCGCGCTCGA
>DATBMD010000218.1:0-16687 GCA_036555085.1 Gaiellaceae bacterium | reverse complement strand
GGCCGATCTACGTCCAGCGGCAGGAGCTCGAGGACGCGCGCACAGCGGACGACTACACGATCCGCGAGTGGGTCGAGGCGCCCGGCGTGCGCTACGAGCCCGTCGACGGCGAGCTCGAGCTGCTGCCCGGGCTCCGCCTCGTCCCGGCGCCGGGCCACACGCGCGGCCTGCAGGTGGTCGTCGTCGAGACGGGCGCGCGTCCGATCGTCGTCGGCGGCGACGTGGCGGTCTGGTTCGGCGAGCTCGACGAGCCGCACACCGAAGGCCAGCTGCGGGTGCGCGCGCTCGAGCCCGAGCTCGTCTGGCTCGCGCACGAGCACGAGCCCTGGCGGCCGCGCACCCTGTAAGGCATGCCGCTAGGACGGCGGCGAGCACACCCTGAGCTCAGTCGCGCCGCGAATCAAGCGGGATCGCGGCGGCCCCACGCCGTCACGCAGAGCTGCGACATGAACCGCAGCCGCGGGTCACCGCACAGCGCGATCGCGGCGTCCACCTCGGCCGCGGTAACCGCGCCCGCCCCGACCAACGCGTCGCGCAGCTGCACGAGGGTGAGTTGCCAGACGCGGCCGCCGGCTCCGTCGCCGCGCCAGATGGCCGACCGTCCGGCGCAGCCGATCTCGACCAGCCCCGCGTCCTCGAGGTCGCCCGCGAGCCGGCGGCCGTACGCGGGATCGAAGGCGTGCTTCGCCTCCAGGAGCTCGTTGTGCGCGGCGACCACCCGTGCGAAGGTCGACGCCGACGCCGGTTCGACACGGGGGTCGACCGCGACCGACACGAAGTCCAGCTCCTCGGCCACCAGCATTCCCGAGGGCTCGAGCGCCGCGACGAGCCGCCGGAGGGCCGTCGACGGATCCGGGAGCCACGCGAGCACCAGCCGCAGGTGGACGAGGTCGAACTCCGCCTCGGGCAGCTCGTCTCGGAGCACGTCGTGCACGCGGATCTCGAGGTTCGGCCGCGACAGGTCGAGCAGATGCGTCGTGTCGAGGTCGGTCGCGAGCACGGACCCGTCAGGGCCGACGCGGTCGCTCAGCCAGCCGGCGATCGAGCCGCCGCCGGCTCCGACCTCTAGGCACCTCCAGCCGCTCGAGACCCCGCGTGCCTCGAGCTGGTCGATCGTGCCGGGATCGAGCAGCGTCTCCAGCGCCCGCAGCCGCTCGCGCTGGATGTCGAGCGCGTTGTCGAACGCATAAGTCCGCGATCCGTTCATCACCTCGAGCGTGACGGCACAAGACTACTCGGCCGTTCGTCCTCGACGGTCCGTAGCATCGCGCGAATGGCGAGCGCGTCGCCGGGCGACGGCCCGACGCAGGACGAGATCACCTGGGGCGTCGCGGCGCAGCCGGAGTCGCACTGGCCGATGTCGTTCGCGTTCATCGGCTTCGCGCTCCTGGCCGGGTTCCTCCCGGAGGAGATCTCGCTCGGGCCGTGGTTCCTCGTGCCGGTGCTCGTCGCGGGCGTCGTCGGCCTCTTCACGCTCGTCCTGCCGCGCACGCAGCTCTGGGAGCTCCGCCTCGTGCACAGGCTCGCCTGGGCGATCATCGCGCTCGTCTTCGTAACGGACGTGGGCGCGCTGATCGCGCTCGCGGACAGCCTCCTGGGCGGCAGCTCCTTGTCCGGGCAGAGACTGCTCCTCGCCGCGCTGACGATCTGGGCGCAGACCGTGCTCGTCTTCGGCGTCATCTGGTGGCAGCTCGACCGCGGCGGCGCGGCGGCCAGAACGACCGCCGACCATCCGGCGCCAGACCTGCTGTTCACGCAGATGGCAACGCCGGGCTGCGGGCCACCCTCGTGGTCGCCTCGCTTCTTCGACTACCTCTACGTCTCGTTCACGGCCTCGACCGCCTTCAGCCCGACCGACACGATGCCGCTGACCCGGCGGGCCAAGCTGATCATGCTGATCGAGTCGGCAGTGTCCTTCACGATCGTCGTGCTGCTCGTCGCGCACGCGATCGGCGTCCTCCGCTGACTACGCTTCTGCCGATGACCCGTTCCGACGCCACCCCGGCGGTCGACGGGGTCGACTTCGTCACCGTGCCTACCGCGAACTTCGATGCAGCGGTGGAGTTCTACGGCACCGTGCTGGGCCTGCCGTGCTCGGCCCGGTACGGGCAACACCCGGGCGCCGAGTTCGAGACCGGCACCCTGACGCTCGCGGTGATCGAGTCGGAGGCGTTCGGGATGGAGTTCCACCCCAACAAGAACCCGATCGCGCTGCACGTCGAGGACGTCGCGGGTGCGCGCGCCGGGCTCGAGGCGCGCGGGATCGCGTTCAAGGGCGACACGATCGACTCGGGCGTCTGCCACATGGCCGTCTTCGAGGACCCCGACGGAAACGTGCTCATGTTCCACCACCGCTACGCGCCCCGCACCGAACGCGGCTGAGCCGCCCGCGTCAGGCGGCGACGGCGGCCACGCCGCGGATGATCTCCGCCACCTGCACGGAGCTCGCCGGGCGCGAGAACAGGAACCCCTGCCCGATCGTGCAGCCGATCTCGCGCAGGCGGTCACGCTGGGCGGGCTCCTCGATCCCCTCGGCGACCGTCTGCAGGTCGAGCGACCCGGCCAGGCGGACGATCGCCTCGACCAGGCGGGCCTTGCGAGGATCGTCGACGACGTCGTCGACGAACTCCTTCGCGATCTTGAGCTCGTCGACCGGGAACCGCTGCAGGTAGCTCAACGACGAGAAGCCTGTCCCGAAGTCGTCGATCGCGATCCGGACGCCCATGGCGCGGAGCTCCGCGAGCTGCGCCGACACCCCCTCGACGTCCTCCATCAGCGTGCTCTCCGTGATCTCGAGCACAAGGTGGCCGGGCAGCAGCCCGGTCTCCGCGAGCACGTCGGCGATGCGCTCCTGGAAGCCCGGCTGCAGGATCTGCCTGGCGGAGAGGTTCACGTTCGCGGAGACGAGCTCGCTGCCCGGTACCGTCCGCTGCCATTCGCGCGTCTGCCGGCAGGCGCGCTCGAGGGCCCAGTGGCCGATCGCGTTGATCAGGCCGGTCTCCTCCGCCAGCGGCACGAACTCGCTCGGCGGGATCGGGCCGCGGAGCGAGTGGTTCCAGCGCAGGAGCGCCTCCAGCCCGACGATCCGGCCCGTGTCGAGCTCGACGAGGGTCTGGTAGTGGAGATCCAGCTCGTCCGCGTGGAACGCGCGCTCGAGCTCGCCCTTCAGCTCGAGGCGGGTCAGCGCCGCCGCGTGCATCTGCGGCTTGAACAGCTCGAAGCGGTTCCCCCCGCGCTGCTTTGCCTGGTACATCGCCACGTCGGCGTTTCGGAGCAGCTCACCGGCCGTCTGGCCGGGCCGCCCGATGTCGATGCCGATGCTGGCACGTGCGAGCAGCTCGGTGCTGCCCAGCGTGAAGGGCGGGGCGAGCGCCTCGAGGATCCGCGCGGCGACCTCCGCCGCGCCCTCCACGCCCTTCGTCTCCTCCAGGACGATCGCGAACTCGTCGCCGCCGAGCCGCGCCGCGGTATCTGCCCCCCTCAAGCAGCCGCGGAGCCGGTTGGCGATCTCGACGAGCAGCTCGTCCCCGGCCGCATGGCCGAGGCTGTCGTTGATCGTCTTGAAGTCGTCGACGTCGAGGAAGAGCAGCGCCAGGTCGAAGCCGTTCCGCTGCTTCCGCTCCAGCGCGTGCATCACGCGGTCGGCGAGGAGCGCGCGGTTCGGCAGCCCCGTCAGGGTGTCGTGGAACGCCTGATGGGTGAGCTGGTCCTCGAGGGTGCGCCGGTCGGTGACGTCGTGAGCGGTGAGGACGAGCCCGCCCACCGTCGGGTCGTCCAGCAGGTCGCTGAGGACGCCCTCGACCGTCCGCCAGGTCCCGTCGAGCATCCGGAGCCGGAACTCGTGCTCGACCCGCCCGTTGGCGCTCACTTCCTCCCGGAGGCGCAGCGAGGTCTGCTCGGCCTCGTCCGGGTGGAGCAGCGCGTCGAGCGCCATCCCGACGGCAGCCTCGGGCTCGTAGCCGAGCATCGCGCCCACGGACGGCGTGATGTACCGGATCGTCAGATCGGGCTCCAGCACGGCGATCAGGTCGTTCGAGTTCTGCACCAGCGACCGGAAGCGCGCCTCGCTCCGCCGCTCGAGCAGGTCGTCGGCGAGCTCGGCCGCCTCGAGCGCCAGCGAGACCTGTGAGGCGAGCGTCGCGAGGCCCTGGTGCAGGTGCCAGCCCAGCGGCCGGATCCCCGTCACCCGCAGGATCCCCTGCAGGCGATCGCGCAGGACGATCGGCACGACGAGCGTCTTGGCCGTGCCGACACGGGCGAGCGATCCCTGCAGGCGGATCTCGCCCCGGAGCGCCGCCGCGATCTCCCCGCGCCCGACGACGACTGCGTGCTGCAGTGCCAGCTTCGGCCGCGCGGACAGCTCCAGCTCGGCCAGCGCCTCGGTCGAGCCTCCTGCGAGCTCGAGCGCGGTCGCCGCTCCGACGCGCTGGATCTCCTCGCGCGACCTCGCGGCCACGAGCGCAGCCGCGCCCGACTGGAGCACCGTCTCCCGGCGGACGAACCGCTCGTTCCCGACGACCAGGCCTGCAAGGCGTGCAACGACGAGGCCGAGCAGCGGCACGGCCATCGCGACGGCGCCTGCGGGGAACGCCCGGCGCATGCCGAGCATCTCGACGAGCATCATCGCGACCGCCGCCAGGACCGCGGCGACGAGCAGCGCGAGCCGGCGCCGGGTCAGCACCGGCTCGGGCCGGTCGATCTCCTCGGTCAGCTGGCGCATGTCCGGGTGCAGCGCGGTCGCCCCCCAGAGCACGTGCGAGCAGAGCGCGCCGAGCACGAGCGGGCTTCCCGGCGCGAACCAGCCCCGCGCCACGCCGGCGAGGTAGGCGCAGTCGACCGCGACCTGGGTCACCGTCGCGAGCGCCAGCAGCACATGGGTGGTGGTGCCGAGCCCCTCGGCGACCAGCAGACGGACGGCCACGGCGACCAGGGCGGTGATCGCCACGGCGAAGCCGACGACGACGAGCTGCGCCTCGGACGAGAGCGACGTGTCCAGCAGCGCCGGCTCGGCGAGGAAGACCCAGATCGGCGCCGCGGCGCCGACCGTGACGATGCCGGCGTCGATGATGGCGGCCCAGTCGTGGGCCGGCGTTCGCCTGCGGACGACGAGCAGCAGCGCGACGGTCAGCAACGGGTAGGCCGCCAGCCGCAGCAGATCGACCGCCGACGGGAAGGGAAGCTCCTGTCCGCGCGCCTCGTAGACGAGGGCGGCCACGTCGCTCGCCACGAAGCAGCCGAGCGCGCCGGCCACGAAGTACCAGGGGCGGCGCGCCACGCACAGGTTGAGCGAGACGCCGAACAGGACGGCGCCGCAGGCGGTTGCGTCGACGACGAGCGACCACGCCCCGACGAGCGCGCGCCCGTCGAGGAGGAGCCACAGGAGCGGCAGCGCGAGCGCCACGCACGCGACGTACGCGTAGATCCGGCGCTGGGTGCCCGCGGCCAGCCAGCGAAGCGGCACGCCGGCCCAGGGGGCAACGCTATGCAGAACGCCGGTGCGCCGCAACGAGAACGACCGTCCTTCCAACCGCAGGTGGGTACGCCTCCCTGTTAGGGCATAGAACGAACCTGAACCGGGGTCGGCACTGCCGCCAACAGGGGAGGTGGCCTCACTCGTTCGAGTGATTCCACGACCGTCGCGGACGGCGGTTTGACCGGGCCCGATGCCCGCGGTAGCGTCGGTCGCTGCCGAAGCCTGCATCGGACGGGAGGGCTGCCGTGGGCCGATACGAGGAGCTGTACCGGCGGTCGCTCGAGGCTCCCGAGGAGTTCTGGGGCGAGGCCGCCGCCGCGATCGACTGGTTCGAGCCATGGCAGCGCGTGCTCGACGACTCCCGGGCGCCGCAGTACCGCTGGTTCGCCGGTGGCCGGCTGAACACCTGCCACAACGCCCTCGATCGCCACGTCGAGGCGGGCCGGGGCGACCAGCCGGCGCTGATCTACGACTCGCCGGTGACCGAGACGGCGACCGTGCTCACCTACCGCGAGCTACGCGACGCCGTGGCGCGGACGGCGGGAGCGCTCGCGGCCCAGGGCGTGGGGCACGGCGATCGGGTGATCGTCTACATGCCGATGGTGCCCGAGGCGGCGATCGGGATGCTGGCCTGCGCGCGGATCGGGGCGATCCATTCCGTCGTGTTCGGCGGCTTCGCGGCGAACGAGCTCGCGACGCGGATCGAAGACGCGAGGCCGAAGGTGATCCTGACCGCGTCGTGCGGGATCGAGCCGGGCCGCGTGATCGCCTACAAGCCGCTGCTCGACGCCGCGATCGAGCTCGTCGAGGCGAAGCCGGAGCGCTGCCTCGTGCTGCAGCGCCCGCTGCTCGAGGCGGAGCTCGTCCCCGGGCGCGACCTCGATTGGGAGCAGGCGGTGGCGGCAGCCGCGCCGGTCGGGTGCGTCTCGGTCGAGGCCACGGACCCGCTCTACATCCTCTACACCTCGGGGACGACCGGGCAGCCGAAGGGGATCGTGCGCGACAACGGCGGCCACGCCGTCGCGCTCGCCTGGACGATGAAGCACGTCTACGACGTCGACCCGGGCGAGACGTTCTGGGCCGCGTCCGACGTCGGCTGGGTCGTCGGGCACTCGTACATCGTCTACGCGCCCCTGCTGCACGGCTGCACGACCGTCCTCTACGAGGGCAAGCCGGTGGGCACGCCGGACGCCGGCGCCTACTGGCGGGTGATCTCCGAGCACGGCGTCTGCACGCTGTTCACCGCGCCGACCGCCTTCCGCGCCATCCGACAGCAGGACCCCGAGGCCGGCCACCTCGGCCGCCACGACCTCTCGGCGTTCCGGACGCTCTTCCTGGCCGGCGAGCGCTGCGACCCCGATACGCTCGCCTGGGCCGAGGAGAAGCTCCGGGTGCCGGTGATCGACCACTGGTGGCAGACCGAGACCGGCTGGCCGATCGTCGCGAACTGCCTCGGGATCGAGCGGCTCCCCGTCGTGCCGGGCTCGCCGACCCGCCCGGTGCCCGGCTGGGACGTGTCCGTGCTCGACCCGGCCGGGAAGCGCCTCCCGGCCGGCGAAGTGGGTGCGCTCGCGGTCAAGCTGCCCCTGCCGCCGGGCTCCTCGCCGACGCTCTGGAACGCGGACGAGCGCTACCGCGAGACGTACCTGTCGACGTTCCCGGGCTACTACCAGACGGCCGACGCGGGCTACGTCGACGAGGCCGGCTACGTGTTCGTGATGGCCCGCACCGACGACATCATCAACGTCGCCGGGCACCGGCTGTCGACGGGCGCCATGGAGGAGGTGCTCGCCTCGCATCCGGACGTGGCGGAGTGCGCGGTGATCGGCGTCGCCGACCAGCTGAAGGGGCAGCTGCCCGTCGGCTTCGTCGTCCTGAAGGCAGGCGCCGAGCGCCCGCACGACGAAGTCGTGGCGGAGGTCGTCCAGCTGGTGCGCGACCGCGTCGGCCCCGTCGCGTCGTTCAAGTCGGCGGCAGTGGTCGAGCGGCTGCCCAAGACTCGCTCGGGGAAGATCCTCCGCGGCACCATGCGCCGGATCGCCGACAGCGAGGAGTACGTGGTCCCCGCCACGATCGACGACGCCGCGATCCTGGACGAGATGCGCGAGGCGCTCGTCGGGCTCGGCTACGCGCGACCGGGCTAGCGGAGAACCGGGATCCGGTTCGGGTCGGCGCCGAGCCAGCCCCGGCGCAGGCGCGCGAGCGTGCCGTCGGCGCGCAGCCGCCGCAACGCCGTGTCGACGCGCGCGCGCAGCCGGCTCCCCGGCTCGAGGGCGACCGCGTAGCCGGCGCGCGTGTCCACCCGCCCGGCGACCGGGCCGAGCCGGTCGCGCCTGCCCGCGACGAAGCTCCCGACGAGCGGGGCCTCGACGAGCGTCGCGTCGCAGGCGCCGGTCTGCACACGGCGGACGAGCGTCGCGGCGTCTCGCACGAGCAGGGGGCGCAGCGACGGGCGGATCCGCGAGGCGATCACGGCTGCCCCGCGCGAGCCCCGCTCGGCGCAGAGCTGCAGCCTGCGGAGGGCGGCCAGGCGGCGCGGCCGCGGCAGGCCACGGCGCAGGACCACCGCCTGGTCGGCCTCGAGGTAGGGCGCGGAGAAACGGAGCGACGCCGTCGAGCCGGGCTGCAGCCGGGCCAGTGCGAGGGACCACGGCTTCGGCCCGCGCCGGAGCAGCCGCTCGCGCGGCACGTACACGAACCGAACCGTGTCGATCGAGAGGCGCCGGGCCAGCGCGCGCGCGAGCTCGGGCTCGAAGCCCGTCGCGTAGACGACCTCGCGGCCGCGCACGGCGCCCGCCTGAAACGGCCGGCCCGAGAGGTCGAGGGCGACGACGAGGACGTCGGGACGGGGCGGCGCGGGCGACGCCGCCGCCACGTGCGCGACCCCGGCGACGGCGAGCAGCGCCACCGGGAGCAGCAACGGCTTCACGCAGACCACAGCACCTGCACCGGCGTGCCCGACGTCGCGAACTCGTACAGCATCGGCGCGTCGTAGCGATTGACGCGTATGCAGCCGTGCGAGGCCGGGTACGCGGGCACGATCGGGTACTCGTGGAAGGCGATGCCGCCGACGAAGTAGCTGGCCCAGGGCATCCAGACCGAGAACGGGACCGACCAGGACATGCGCTCCTTGCGGAAGACCCGGAACGAGCCGGCCGGCGTCCGGTTGTAGGCGCCGGTCGAGATGTGGACCGCACGCAGGACGCGGCCGCCGTCGACGAGCAGGGCGAGCTGGCGGTCGAGCAGCACCTCGACGCGCCTGCCGGCGGCAAGGGTGGCGGGCAGCGGGCGGGTCGCGCGCAGGAGCGCCCGCGACGTCGACGCGTCGAGCACGCCCGTGCGGGGAAGCTGCGCCCACTTCTGGAAGCCGAGCACGGCGACGGCGGTCCGGTCGTCGAGCCTGCCGGTGACGCCGCCCGCGCCGAGGAAGCCGAGGTCGCGGAGGAGCTCCTGCACCTCCCGCAGCCCCGGTCGCTCGTCGGTCTTCACGGCCCCGAGGCCCAACGGCCGCCGCAGGTCATAGCCCGGGAACAGGCCGACCGGGACGCCTCCCTCGACGAGGACGCGGACGCCGCGGACGCCCGGGATGCCGGCGACGGTCTTCACGAGCTGGCCGATCCGCGCCCGCAGGCCCGACGCTTCCGTGCCGGCGGCGAAGCGGCTCGCGAGGTCGACGACGACGACGCGCTGCCGGACCGTGACCGCGTGGACGCGCGTGCCCTTCGGCACCGCGCTCCGCAGCCCGCGCCGTCGCTCCCGTGCGGTCGGCCCGGCCAGCAGCAGGTCGACCGCGCGCGAAATCGAGCCGGCGCGCCGCTCGACGGAGACGAGCGCGCCGTCGCGGACGAACCAGACGTCGACGCTGCGCAGGCCGGCGGGCCGTGCTTCCGTGGCGGCGACGAGACCGGCGGCGCACGCGACCGCCGCGAGAGCCGCTGCACGGGTCGCCATGCCCGAAGGGTTCGCGAAACGCGGCCGCATCCCTCTCGTATCGGCCCCCGCGCCGGCGAGCAGTAGCGACCGGGCTGCTCAGTCGTCCCGGTGCCGGACGATCACGACCGGGCAGGTGGCGTGCTGCGCGGCATGTTGGCTGACCGAGCCGAGCAGCGCCTGCGCGATCCGGCCGCGCCCGTGCGTGCCGACGACCAGCAGGTCGGCGTCCCTGGCCGCGGTCACGAGGCCCTCACCGGGGGCGTCCTCGACGAGCAGCCGCTCGATCGCGAGCCCCGGGGACGGCCCGAGCGCCGTCTCGATCGAGTCGTTCAGCGCGCGCTCGGCCATCTCGCGATCGAGGTCGAGCTCCTCGGCGATGTTGCCGGCGGGCATCGCCATCATGTCCGGGGTGCCGACGGCGACCGGCGGCGAGAACGTCCACGCGTGGACGGCGACCAGCTCGGCGCCGCGGAGCTTCGCCTCGTCCGCCGCCCAGCGCAGCGCGTCGATGCTCTGCTCGGAGCCGTCCACTCCGACGACGATGCGACCGGCCACGCGGGGAGCCTACCCCGTCAGCGCCGGGAGCACGCGACCTCGTACCTCGCCGAGCTCGACGGCCCCCGCCCGGCCGCGGAGGACGACCTCGTCCCCGTCCTCGAGGTAACCGCGCTCGGCCCCGCCCGCGAGCCGGACCGGCTCGGCGCCGTCGCGCGTCAGCTCGAGCAGCGAGCCCTCCGAGCCCCGCTCGGGGCCGGAGATCGTGCCCGTCCCCATCAGGTCGCCCGTTCGCAGCGACGCGCCATTGACGGTCGCGTGCGCGAGCTGCTGCGGCATCGTCCAGTAGAGCGCCCGTGCGTTCCCCCGCGAGACGACGGTGCCGTTCAGCTCCAGCCCCAGCTCGACGTCGAGCCCCCAGTCGTCGCCGCCGGCGAGGTAGGGCAGCGACGGCGGATCGTGCGCCGGCGCCTCCACCCGGGCCGGCTGGAGCAGCCCGAGCGGCGTCACCCAGGCCGAGATCGAGGTCGCGAACGACTTGCCGAGGAACGGGCCCAGCGGCTGCGACTCCCACGCCTGGATGTCGCGGGCGCTCCAGTCGTTGAGCAGGACGACGCCGAAGACGTGGTCGGCGAACGCGCTCGCGGGCACCGGCTCGCCGAGCCGGCTGCCGACGCCGACGACGAAGCCCAGCTCGAGCTCCACGTCGAGCCTGCGGCTCGGGCCGTAGCGCGGGACGCGCTCATCCGGCGCCCGCGACTGGCCGCGGGGACGCACGACCGGGGTCCCGCTCACCACGACGGTCCCCGCCCGGCCGTGGTAGCCGGTCGGTAGCCAGCGCCAGTTCTCCGGCAACGGCTCCGCGCCGGGCCGGAACAGGCGGCCGACGTTCGTGGCGTGCTCGAGCGACGAGTAGAAGTCGACGTAGTCGGCGACCTCGAACGGCAGGTGCAGCTCGACCTCGGCGAGCGCGTGCGAGGGCGCCTCGGCGCCCACCGCCGCGATCCGAGCGAGCGCCTCCTCCCAGGCGAGGCGGCCGCGCACCAGGAACGGGTTGAGCGACGGCGCTGCGAAGACGTCCCCGAGCCCGGCAGCCTCGAGGTCGACTACCCGCTCGCCGGCCCGCCATCCCACGCGCGGCGCGCCGCCGCCGGGAGGCGTGAAGATGCCGAAGCCGCTTGGGCCCGTCACCGCGTCCGCCGCAGCAGCAGGATGGAGCGCGCCGGCAGCTCGACCTCGTCCCGGGCTCGGTACTCGCGACCGTTCGCGGCCAGCCCGGGATCGGCGGTCGAGAGCTCGTGCGTCCAGCGCCGTCCCAGCCGCACCGGCGGCAGCCGGAACGTGACCGGGTCGCGCCACGCGTTGAAGAGGACGAGGAACGAGTCGTCGACGATCTCCTCGCCGGTGGGGCCCCGCTCGGTGATCTCGGCGCCGTTCAGGCAGACGCCGAGCGTGAAGGCGTCGCCGCGTTCCCAGTCCTTGCGGGCCATCCCCCTGCCGTCCGTCCGGAACCACCAGACGTCCGGTGCGCCCGAGCCCATGGGCGACTCGCCGGTGAGGAACGACGATCGCCGGAACACGGGGTGCGCGCGCCGTAGCGCGATCAGCCGCTGCGTGAACGCGAGCAGCCGCTCGCGGCGCTCGTCGGTCGTCCAGTCCACCCAGGAGAGCTCGTTGTCCTGGCAGTACGCGTTGTTGTTGCCGAGCTGCGTGCGCGCCCGCTCGTCGCCCGCGAGCAGCATCGGCACGCCCTGCGAGAGGAACAGGGTCGTCAGGAAGTTGCGCAGCTGGCGCTCCCGGAGCGCGTTCACCTCCGGGTCGTCGGTCGGCCCCTCGACGCCGCAGTTCCAGCTGCGGTTGTCCGGCGTGCCGTCCTGGTTGCCCTCGAGGTTGGCCTCGTTGTGCTTCTCGTCGTACGAGACGAGGTCGGCGAGCGTGAAGCCGTCGTGCGAGGTGACGTAGTTGATCGACGCGACCGGCCGGCGCCCGTCCGAGTAGTAGAGGTCGCTCGAGCCCGTGAAGCGCTGGGCGAACGCGGCCACCGCGGTGTGCTCGCGCCAGAAGTCCCGCATCGTGTCGCGGTAGAGCCCGTTCCACTCCGTCCAGAGGACGGGGAAGTTGCCGACCTGGTAGCCGCCCTCGCCGACGTCCCACGGCTCCGCGATCAGCTTGGCCTGAGAGAGCACCGGATCCTGATGGACGATGTCGAAGAACGCCGAGAGCCGGTCGACGTCGTACAGCTCGCGGGCCAGCGCCGAGGCGAGGTCGAAGCGGAAGCCGTCGACGTGGCACTCGAGCACGAAGTACCGCAGCGAGTCCATGATCAGCCGGAGCACCGAGGGGTGGACCGGGTTGAGCGAGTTCCCCGTCCCGGTGAAGTCCATGTAGTAGCGGGGCTCGTCCGGGAGCGTCCGGTAGTAGGACAGGTTGTCGACGCCGCGGAACGAGAGCGTCGGGCCGAGGTGGTTTCCCTCCGCCGTGTGGTTGTAGACGACGTCGAGGATCACCTCGATGCCGGCGCGGTGCAGCGCCTTCACCATCCCCTTGAGCTCGCGCACCTGCTCCCCACGGGTGCCCGTCGCCGCGTAGCCGGCATGGGGAGCCAGGTAGCCGATCGTCGAGTAGCCCCAGTAGTTCGTCAGCCCGCGGTCGACGAGGAAGTGCTCGTCCGCGATGTGATGGATCGGCAGCAGCTCGACCGCGGTGACGCCGAGCGACGTGAGGTACTCGAGCGCCGGCTCGGAGGCGAGGCCGGCGTACGTCCCCCGCAGGTCCTCGCGCACCGCCGGCAGCAGCTTCGTGAACCCGCGGACGTGCAGCTCGTAAATGACCGTCTCTGCCCACGGCCGGTGCAGCGGCGCGTCGCCCTCCCACTCGAACCCGTCGTCGATCACAACGCACTTCGGGATCGCGGCCGCGTCGTCCGAATCGTCGCGGACGAGGTCGTCGCCGTCCGCGTAGCCGAGCGTCCGGCCGAGCTCCCAGCGGACCGCCCCGTCGATCGCCTTCGCGTAGGGGTCGATCAGCAGCTTCTGCGGGTTGAACCGGTGCCCGCGCTCCGGCGCCCACGGCCCGTGGACGCGGTAGGCGTAGCGCTGTCCGGGGCCGATGCCCGGGAGGTAGCCGTGCCAGTTGAAGGCCGTGCGCTCCCGCAGCTCGACGCGCTCCTCGCGGTCGGCCTCGTCGAACAGGCAGAGCTCGACGCGCTCGGCGTGCTCGGAGAAGAGTGAGAAGCTGGTGCCGTGCCCGTCCCAGACCGGCCCGAGCGGAAACGGCTGGCCGGGCCAGACTTCCCTCACCCGTCGGCTCCGCGGGCGCCCACCACGGCGGCCACGCTAGCGGAGCGACCGGTTGCGTATCGTGGCGTCGATGGCCGAGCGTGCCTCGACCGGCGGATCGACAGCGCGCGCCTTCGCGGCGATGAACGCCGCCGTCCTCTCGATCGCGGCGCAACGGCGCCTCGAGGACGTGCTGCAACAGCTCGTCGAAGCCGCCCGCGAGCTGACGAACGCCCGCTACGCGGCAATCGGCGTGCCCGACGGGGAGGGCGGCTTCGCCTCCTTCATCACCTCGGGGATGACCGACGCTCAGCTGGAGGCACTCGGCGAGCTTCCCCGCACGCACGGCCTGCTGGGCGCGATGCTCGAGCAGCCCGAGCCGTACCGGACGGACGACATCCGCAGCGACCCGCGCTTCGAGGGCTGGCCGGAGGCCCATCCGATCATGCGCGCGTTCATGGGCGTCCCGATCCTCGCCGGCGACGAGGTGCTCGGCGCCTTCTACATCACCGAGAAGCGCGACCGGCCCCAGGGCACGTTCACCGACGCCGACCAGGACCTGATCGAGACGCTCGCGCCACATGCGGCGGTCGCGATCGAGAACGCACGCCACTTCGAGCGAAGCCGGGAGCTGTCCGTGATCGAGGAGCGAAACCGGCTCGCCCGCGAGCTTCACGACTCGGTCACGCAGACGATGGCGAGCGCCGCCGTGATGGCGGATGCCGCTCTGAAGCTCCTTGACCACGATCCCGCGCGTGCGCGGGAGCACGTCGAGAGCGTCGGTCGGCTCGCGCGCGACGCGCTGGTGGAGCTGCGGTCGCTCGTCTTCGAGCTGCGGCCCGCCGCGCTCGAGCAGGACGGCCTGGCCCCGGCGATCCGCAAGCACGCAGACGTGCTCGAGCGCGTGCACGGCGTCGAGATCGCCGTCGAGGTCGACTGTCCGGAGCACCTCGACCCGGCGACCGAGCAGGCGCTGTTCCGGATCGCGCAGGAGGCACTCGCGAACGCCGTCAAGCACGCCGGCCCCGACCGCGTGCGGGTCAGCCTCACGTCGGCGGACGGGACGCTCGAGCTCTGCGTCGCGGACGACGGCCGCGGCTTCGAGCCGTCCGTTACGCGAGCACGGAGCGGCAAGCTCGGGCTGACCTCGATGGCCGAGCGGGCCGAGCGGCTCGGCGGCGCGCTCCGGATCGAGTCGACGCCCGGCGGCGGGACCACCGTCAGCGTCGTGCTTCGCCGCGTTCGAGGCCGTTGAGGCCCCGTGGCGCCGGCAGGCACACGATGGGCACACGATAGGCACGGGCCGGACAGGTCCGGCCCCTACGGTGGACCGGTTAACCGGCCGCCTCGGCGCTCCGCAGGCCGCGGAAGGCCCAGACCGAGAAGCCGAGCACGAGCGCGAGGCCGAGCGCGAAGGCGAGCACGACGTAGACCGGCTCGCCGGAGATGAAGCCCCGGCCGGCCTCGAGCATGTACGTGACCGGGTTGATCGCCGCAACGCGCTCGATCCAGCCGGAGAGCAGGTCGATCGGCACGTAGACCGGGGCGAAGAAGAGGATCAGGAAGACCGGCATCTGCATGATCGGGCCCGCCTGGATCGTCCGGAACCGCATCGCCACGCCGCACGCCCAGAGGAAGCCCGCCATGTTCAGCAGCACGGCGAGCGTGTAGAGGCCGACGACGTCCACCGCGTCGCCGCCGACGTCCATGCCGGCGATCAGGGCGATGGCGGTGAGCATCGTCGCCGTCACGCACCAGCGGGCGAGCGACGCGAGCCCGTATCCGAGCACGATGCCGCTGCGGTTGGGCGAGGCGAGCAGCAGGCGCCGCGCGAACCCGCCCTCGAAGTCGCGGGCGATCCCGAACCCGGTGAAGACGCCGTTGAAGGCCGCGGACTGGAGCAGGACGAACACGAACTGGAAGGCGGTGTAGCCGGACGGGAAGTCGAAGCCCGGGACGCTCGACACCTGCGAGAGGCCGCCGGCGAACGCGACGAAGAAGAAGAGCGGGAAGAGCAGCGACGGCAGGAAGAGCGAGGGATTGGTGAAGACGTTCTTCAGCATCCGCCACGCGACGGCCGCGGCGACCGGCCAGATCCTCATGTCCGCGCCAGCCTCCTCCGCAGCTGGCGCGCGGCGAGCAGGAGCGAGACGGCGGTGATCACCGCGGCGATGCCGAAGCCGAGCGCGAGCGCCTCCCAGTCCCAGCCGGTGATGATCAGGCTGCGGACGCAGTCGATCAGGTAGGAGACCGGGTTCAGCGTGGCGAGCGTCCTGAACCAGTCGACCGCGATCAGGTCGAGCGGCGTGTTCATCGAGGAGATGAACAGGAAGACGAAGAAGAGCGGGAACATCCCCTGCATCGCCTCGCCCGAGCCGGTCCGCAGCGCGAGCGCGGCGCCGAGCCCGCCGAAGCCGAGCGAGACGAGCGCCGCGAAGAGAAGGAGCACCACGATCCCCGCGGCGCCGGAGGCGAAGTCGACGCCGAGGATCAGCCCGACGAAGACGTAGAACGCCGCCTGGATCACTCCCAGCACGACGATCCCGGTCAGGTTGCCCATCAGCAGCGCGGCGTCGCGCATCGGCGTCAGCGAGAGCCGGTTCAGGAAGCCCGTCTGGATGTCGCGGGCCAGATCCGTGCCCGCGTTGAGCGTCGCGAAGAGCGCTCCCTGGATGAACGGCACTGCCAGCGCGAACGCGAGGAACGAGTCGGTCGGGAAGCCGGGCAGCTCCGTCGAGGCCTGCAGCCCCGCGGCGTTCACCACCATCAGCGCGACCGGGAAGACGAGCGGCGGGATCGCGCTCGCCGGCTGCCGGGCCGTGCGGGTGACCGAGCGCCACGCGAGCGCTCCGATCTGGACCGCGAGGACGCTCAGTGGCGCACCCCGCCGTTCTGCGGCTGCGCCTCCGCCTCGGCCTCCTCGGTCGCGCCCTCGAGCGTCCGGCCGGTCTTGGCGAGAAAGACGTCGTCGAGAGTGGGCGCTCGCAGCTCGATGTCGTCGACCTCGAGCCCGTCCGCGTCGAGGGCACGCACGACGTCGGCGAGGCCGAGCCCGGCCTGCAGGCGGACGGCGAGGTCGCGCCCCGAGCCGAGCGGCTCGCCGAACCGGGAGAGGAAGCCGGCGATCCCCTCGCGGTCCTGCTCGCGTCGCGGGATCGCGTGGACGCTCGGCCGCCCGATCTCGGACTTGAGCGCAGCGGGGGTGCCCTCGGCGACGATCTTGCCGTGGTCGATGATCCCGACCCGGTCGGCGAGCACGTCCGCCTCCTCGAGGTACTGCGTCGTCAGGAAGATCGTGACGCCGTCCTCGCGCCGCAGCCGCTCGACCTCCTCCCAGAGCGCCGCGCGGCTCTGCGGGTCGAGCCCGGTCGTCGGCTCGTCCAGGAAGACGATCCGCGGCCGGTGCACGAGCGCGAGAGCGAGGTCGAGGCGGCGCTTCATCCCGCCGGAGTACGTCCGGACCTTCCGGTCGGCCGCCTCGGTCAGGCCCACGCGCTCGAGCAGCTCG
>DATBMD010000133.1:0-1992 GCA_036555085.1 Gaiellaceae bacterium | reverse complement strand
CAGCTCGCGCCGATGGCGGCCTCACTCGAGAGCCTGGCGCAGGATGGGCAGGCGAAGCTCGACGACCTCGAGCAGCTCGACCCCTCCGGCGAGATCCAGGACGGCGTCGACAACGCCGAGGCCTGCCAGAGCCTCAGGGGCAGCTCCTAAGACAGGATGGAGCCGTAGCCCCGAGGGCGGCGGCGTCCGGTTGCTGGCAGAGAGTGGTCGGCGCCTACGCATCTGTCGTGGGTTGCCGGGGGTGGCCCGGTAGAGCCACATACGGAGGTCGCCGACCATGTACGAGTCTACGACGGTAACTGCGGGGTTGGACGTTCACGCCAGGTCGATCCGGCTGGCGGCGGTGCGCGCGGACGAGTTGGTGGAGGAGCGGACGCTGCCGTATGACGAGGAGCAGGTTGAGCGGCTGTTGCGCCGCTGGCCGGGCGTGCGCTGCTGCTACGAGGCGGGCCCGACCGGCTTTGGTCTCTACCGCCATTTGGTCGGGCACGGAATCGATTGCGTGGTGGTGGCGCCGGGGCTGGTGCCGCGGCGGCCGGGCGATCGGGTGAAGACTGATCCGCGCGACGCGCGCAAGCTGGCGCGGCTTCATGCCGGCGGGTTGTTGGAGCCGATCCACGTGCCTTCGTCGGAGCTGGAGGCGGCGCGCGATCTCGTGCGCGCCCGCGAGGATGCTCGCCTGGATCGGATGCGCGACCGCCACCGCCTCTCGAAGTTCTGCCTGCGCCACGGGCGCCTGCTGCCGACCAGCGGCTGGACGGTGCTGCGGCGCAAGTGGCTCTCCGAGCAGCGCTTCGCCTACCCCGCCGAGCAGCTCACGTTCGCTACCTATCTGCACGCCGTCGACCTCGTCGAGGCGCGCATCGAGCAGCTGGAGCGGGCGATCCGCGAGACGGCCGAGCAGGGGCCATGGCGGGAGCTGGTCGCCCGCCTGCGCTGCCTGCGCGGCATCGACACGCTGAGCGCGCTCGGCCTCGTGGCCGAGATCGGCGACTTCAGCCGCTTCCAGACAGCGGAGGAGGTGATGGCCTTCGTCGGCCTGGTGCCCTCCGAGCACTCCTCCGGCGAGCAGCGCCGCCAGGGCTCGATCACCAAGGTCGGCAACAGCCACGCCCGCCGGCTCTTGGTCGAGTCGGCCTGGCACGCGCGCCGCCGGCCCACGGTCGGCTACGAGCTCGCCCGCCGCCAACGCGGCCACGACGCGGCGGTGATCGAGCGCTGCTGGCGTTGTCAGCAGCGTCTGTACCAGCGCTGGCAACGGATGGCCGCCCGCGGGAAGCCGTCCCAGAAGATCGTCGTCGCCTGCGCGCGCGAGCTGGCCGGCTTCGTCTGGGCGATCGCCACCGACCAGCCGCTCAGGAGCGTCTGAGCCTAGTCCAGCCTCTCGGCCTCGAGCAGCGGATGCGTCCGACCACACGGAGAACCCTCGACAGCTCTTTGCGGCGCCGCCCGCCGGTGACCCGCGACCTAAGACCGAGGCAGCTCCCGACGGTTCCCCTTCATGCCGTCCCGACCGGCGAATGTCAGTCTGATCCACCGTCGCTGCACCGGACCATCCGCTGCCCCAGACCGAGAGGACAACCTGCCACCCGAGCGTCACCCCTTGACGTTTCGCTCCATGTCAGAACTCGTTTCAGAATGAAGTCACGCCGCCCGGAGTGCGATGGGCGGATGCGACGCAAGGACCTTTGCCCGCCCACCTCGCGTGCGTATCCGGAGGATACGTGCGCGACCGAGGACACAGCGGCGCGCCGCCCAGCGCAGCCCGGCGGCCTCGAGCTTCGTTCTGAAACGAGTTCTAAAAGGCCGCGATCAGGGCGACGCCGGCGACGACCACGACCGTTCCGGCCAGCCGGAGGGGCGTGACCTTCTCCCGGAGCACGATTGCCGCGAGCACCGCGGCCATGACGACGCTCGTCTCGCGGACGGCGGCGACAGGAGCCGCCGGTGCGCGCTCGAGCGCGGCGAGGACGAGGACGTAGGCGGCGAACG
>DATBMD010000075.1:0-9957 GCA_036555085.1 Gaiellaceae bacterium | reverse complement strand
CCGCTCGCGCCGTGCGCGATGGTCAACCTCGTGGGCACCGTGCCGCCGCTCGAGCGCCTGCTCGCCCTGCCGGGCGCGCGCGTGCACCTCTACGACAAGGCCCCGCGGCCCGGCAGGAAGCTCGGTCACGTGACGCTCGTGGGGGCAGACGCCGGCACGGCCGCCGCGGTGGAGCGACTGGCGGGCGACGGCGTCGGCAGCGGCACGAGCAGGGCCACGGCCGCGCCGACGAAGAGGGCGCCGAGCGCGACGCCGAGCGCGCCGTAGCCGCCGAGGGCCAGGGCGCCGCCGGCCGTCGCTGCGCCGATCAGATATCCGAGCTGGAGGGTCGCGGAGCGGGCCGCCATCAGCGCGAGGCGGTGACGCTGGGCGACCCCCAGCCCGACCGAGTTGCCGATCAACGTGCGGGCGCCTGCGAGGAACGCGGCGGCCGAGAAGATGAGCGCGCTCGCTGCGATCCCGATCCGAACGGTGCCGAACGCGACGATCAGCACGGCCAGCCCCAGCGCGAGCCGGACGAGCAGCGGAGCCGGGTCGTTCCCGATGCGACGGCGGAAGACGGTGTTGCCCGCCACGTAGGCGACCGCCCCGAGCGAGAGCAGGACCCCTGTCGTCGCCGGCGAGGCGCCGTGTGTCTCGGTGAAGAGCGCACCCGAGTAGACCAGCGTCCCCGTCCACGCCGAGTTGGCGAGCAACTCCCCCGTGATCCAGCGCGCCGCGGCGGGCTCGCGCAGCGCCTCGCGGAGGCCGGACGGGGGCTCGGTGGGTGGGGCGAGGCGTCTCGGGGCAAGCGCGAGCGCCGCTCCGAGCGCGAGCAGCGCGGCCAGCGTCGGCAGGGCCAGCCAGCCGTAGCGCCAGCTCGACTCGCCGAGCGTGCCGATCACGGGCATGCCGACGACCCAGGCGACCGGTGGGCCGAGCAGGGTCCAGGACAGCACCTGCGCCCGGTGCTCGGGCGCTGCCCACTCGGCCGCGGCGGTGGTGGCGGCCGTGATTGCGAGGGCAATCCCGCCGCCGAGGACGGCTTGCGCGAGCGCGAGTGCGACGAATCCCGGGGCGAGCGCACTGGCGATGGAGCCAGCCGCCAGCCCCGCAACGCCGGCAAGCAGCAGCGTCCGGAGCCCGAACCGGCGCGAGAGAAGGCCGGCCGAGAGGGCCGTGACGGTGGCAACGAGCCCGGACACGGTCCGCAGCTGGCCGGCGGCGGCTGTCGAGATCTCGAAGTCCGCGGCGACTTCGGCCAGGACGGGCGTCAGCGCGATCACCGCAGATTGGCCGGCGAAGAGCGCGAGGAACAGCACCGCGCCCACCGTTCGCGGCCCTGGCAGCGTCGGCCGGAGAAGCGGGCGCGGTGCGTTCATGCACCAATTCAAGAAGGTGCCCGCAAACGCCTGGTAGCCGTGCAGTAAACGCCCGCTCGGGCAGGCTCGCCGTTGTCAGCGAAGCGTCACGCACCGCGGTCGGCCGGCGGGAGCCGCCGCGCGTGCGGGTGCGCGCGGAAGTAGGTCTCCCGCCGCCGCCGGTCGGACACGTGCGTGTAGCGCTCGGTTGTCGAGAGGTCCGCGTGGCCGAGCAGCTCCTGCACGCTGCGGAGATCGGCGCCTCCCTCCAGCAGGTGCGTCGCGAACGAATGGCGCAGCAGGTGCGGATGTACCCGTCCGGGCTCGAGCCCGGCCTTCTCGGCGAGCCGGCGGAGGATCAGGAACGCGCCCGCGCGGGTGAGCGGACCGCCGCGCGCGTTGAGGAAGAGGTCGGGCCGGTGGCGCCGGTCGAGGTGCGGCCGGCCCAGCGCGACGTAGCGGCGGAGCGCCTCGGCGGCGGGGCGCCCGAGCGGCACGATCCGCTCCTTGTCTCCCTTGCCGATCACGCGCACGAGCCTCGCCTCGAGGTCGACGGCCCCGCGCGCGAGCCCGGTCGCCTCCGAGACGCGCAGGCCCGCACCGTAGAGAAGCTCGACGAGCGCGCGGTCCCGCATCGCCCGCGGGGTCACGCCGGCCGCGGCGTCGATCAGGCGCTCCGACTCGGCGGGCGAGAGCGTGCGCGGCAGCGACCGCGTCCGTCGAGGCGGCCGGAGCTCCGCCGCCGGGTTGTCGCTACGGGCCCCGAGCAGCACCTGATGCCGGTAGTACGAGCGCACCGCCGCGAGTCGGCGGGCGAGGGTCGCCGGCGAGAGCCCGTCCGCTCGCAACCCGGCGAGCCAGGCCTCCAGCTCCTCGGTGGTCGCCTCGCCGACGGGGCCGCCGCGGAAGCCCGCCAGCGACCGGAGGTCGCGCCGGTAGGCATCCACCGTTCGCGGGGAGCGCTGCGACGCGAGCAGCAGCAGGAAGCTCTCGACGTCGGGGTCGGAGGTCGCCACGGCGTCCCTTCGATTCAACGGCGCGCCGGCGGCTCCTCGTCAAAGGGGCATTGGTAGGTCCACGCTTACCGATCCTCGGGCGCCGCCGCGCGCGGAGGCGTCAGCGCGAAGCCGCAGGAAATGGCCGCTTTCGACGCTCGGGGCCGGCGCGTCCTCGCGGACCGTCTGTTAGGGCCATGTCCGGGGTCTGACCCTGGCCATGGCTCGAAGAGCCATGGCCGACGCGTGCCGAAAGCGTGACTTTTTCTCCACAGCTCGCGCTCTCAGCTCGCGCCCCGCTCGCACCGAGGCTCGCGCCTCAGCTGCGCGGGTGCGCGCCGTCGTAGACGCGCCGGAGCCGCCGCGCGTCGACGTGGCTGTAGATCTGCGTCGTCGACAGCGAGGCGTGGCCGAGCAGCTCCTGGATCGTCCGCAGGTCGGCCCCGCCCTCGAGCAGGTGCGTGGCGTAGGCGTGGCGCAGGCGGTGCGGGTTGGCCAGCACGCGCCGCAGGACGCTGGTGTCGAGCCGCCGGCCCCGCGCGGAGAGAAACAGCGCGTCCGCCGCGCCGCGCGCGAGCCGCGGGCGACCGTCGCGCAGGTAGAGGCCGAGCCGGTGCGAGGCCTCCTCGCCGAGCGGGACGACCCGCTCCTTGCCGCCCTTGCCGCGGACGTGCAGCGACTCGCGGTCGAAGTCGACGTCGGCGAGGTCGAGCCCGACCGCCTCGGCCGAGCGCAGCCCGCACGAGTAGACGAGCTCGACGAGCGCGCGGTTGCGCAGCGCGAGCGGCTCCGAGCCGTCGAGCCCCGCCAGCATCCCGTCGACCTCGTCCGGCTTCGGAACGTGCGGGAGCCGCCGCCTCCGCCTCGGAGCGAGCGCCGTCTCCGGAACGCGGTCGCCGCCGAGCGTGAAGCGCAGGAAGGCGCGCACCGCGGCGAGCCGGCGGGCGATCGTCGCCGGCGCCAGCCCGCGCCGCCCCCGGCCCAGCTCCGCCGTGTACGCCGCCAGCGCGCGGGTGTCGACGGCGCCCACGTCGATGCCCGCGGCCGTGAGCCACCGCGAGAAGTCGCGGAGGTCGACGCCGTACGCCCGCCGCGTCGAGTCGGAGAGCCGCGGGCTGTCGAGAAAACGCCGGACGGCGCTGTCCAGGTCCATGCGAACGGGTTCGCGGCGGCGGTGGTCACGTCCTGCCCGGCTACGATCGCGCCGGGCCACCCACCCCGTCCCCATGCGCAGAATCGTCCCGCTCCTGGTCGCCTGCGGCGCTCTCGGCGTCCTCGCCTGGGTGGCCGCCCGCGACGACGCGCCCAAGACGGCCCGGGCGACGGGAACCGTCTCGCTCGTGGGCGACTCGCTGAACGTGGGCATCGAGCCCTACCTGCCCGACGCGCTGCCCGGCTGGACGATCCGGAACGACAACCGCGAGGGCCGGCTGACGGCCGAAGGCGTCGACGTGCTGCGCTCGCTGGGGCGCGAGCTCGCCCCGTGGGTCGTCGTCAGCCTCGGCACCAACGACCAGCCGGACGACGTCGCCGGCTTCCGCGCGCGCGTTCGCCGGGCGGTCGCGCTCGCCGGCGCGGGCCGCTGCGTGATCTGGGTCGGTCTCTATCGCACGGGGGAGCCCTACGACGAGCTGAACGCCGTGCTCCGCGACGAGGCGGCCAGGAGCGGCAACGTCCGGATCCTCGACTGGGGAACGCTGGTGCTCCGCAACCCGGAGTGGCTCGCCGTGGACGGCGTGCACGCGACCTCCGAGGGCTATACGAAGCGGGCCGAGGCCGTCGCCGACGCCGTCAGGTCGTGCACGCCGCGACGCGCGCCGCCCGCACCCGCCTAGGATCGGCACCTGAGCTACCAGCTCGTCAAGCGGACGGTCGGCCCGCTCGTGCAGGCTGCGTACCGAATCGAGGTGCGCGGCGCGGAGCGCGTGCCCGTCTCGGGGGCGCTGATCGTCGCGGCGAACCACGAGTCGCTCGTCGACCCGTTCGTGCTCGGGACGGCGATCCCGCGGACGCTCCACTTCGTGGCCAAGGAGGAGCTGTGGTCGACGGCGCTGTCCGCCTGGATCCTGGACTGGACGGGCACGATCCCGGTCGCGCGCGGGCGCGGCGACATGGGCGCGATGGGACGCGCCCGCGACGTGCTCGAGCAGGGTGAGGCGATCGCGCTGTTCCCCGAAGGCGGCGTGCGCCGCCACGGGCCGTGGCTGCGGGGCGCCGCGCGGCTGGCGCTCGCGACGGGAACCCCGATCCTGCCGGTCCGCCTGCTCGGCACGGCCGGCGCGCTCTCGCCGGGGCGGTTCGGCTTCCCGCGCCTGGCGGTGCTGATCGACGAGCCGCTGCAGGCGCCGCGGCAGCGGCCCACGGTGGGCACCGCGCGGGAGCTGACGGGCCGGCTGCAGCGCGCGGTCCAGCGGCTCGGAACCTGAGCCGGGCGCGGGCCGCGCAACCTGCGGGCGGGCAGGCATGCTTGCTCCGTGCCCGGTCGACGCTGGCAGATGCCGAGCCCCGACGAGCTGCCCGAGCGGCCCGCCGACCCCGCCGTCCGGAAGGCGAACCTGCGGCGGATCGTCCGCCTGTTCAGGCCGTACAAGGCGCGCCTCTCGCTCGTCTTCACCCTGATCGTCTTCTCGGCCGCGCTGGGCGCGATCCCCGCCTTCCTCCTGCGCGAGGTGCTGGACACCGCGATCACGGAGGACGGCGCGCGGATGGGCCTGCTGACGCTGCTCGTGGCCGGCATGGTGGCGATCCCGATCGTGACCGGCGCGCTCGGCGTCTGGCAGACGCTGCTCTCGAACCAGGTCGGCCAGAGCGTGATGCACGACCTGCGGACGTCGGTCTACCGGCACCTGCAGCGGCTCTCGCTCGCGTTCTTCACGCGCACGCGCACCGGCGAGGTGCAGAGCCGGATCGCGAACGACATCGGCGGCATCGACAACGTCGTCACCTCGACTGCCACCTCCGTCCTCTCCAACGTGACCACGGTGCTCGCGACGGTCGTGGCGATGGTGATCCTCGACTGGCGCCTCGCCGCGTTCGCGCTCGCGCTGCTGCCGCTGTTCGTCTGGCTGACCAAGCGCGTCGGCGACCAGCGCCGGAAGGTGACCGCCGAGCGCCAGGCGTCCCTCGCCGACGTCTCGTCGATCGTCCAGGAGTCGCTCTCGATCTCCGGGATCCTGCTCGGCAAGACCATGGGCCGCGCCGACGACCTCGCCGGCCGCTTCGAGCGCGAGTCGGGGCGGCTCGCCGAGCTCGAGGTGCGCAGCCGGATGACGGGCCGCTGGATGATGGCCGCGATCCAGATGACGTTCGCCGTCATGCCCGCGCTCGTCTACTGGTTCGCCGGCTGGTCGATCTCCCGCGGCGGCGAGACGATCACGATCGGAACCCTCGTCGCCTTCACGACCCTGCAGACGCGGCTGTTCTTCCCGATCGGGAGCCTGCTGGGCGTCCAGCTCGAGGTGCAGAGCTCGCTCGCGCTCTTCGACCGCATCTTCGACTACCTCGACCAGCCGATCGACATCGCAGAGGGCGACCGCGAGCTCGAGCGACCCCGCGGCGAGGTGGCGCTCGACGCCGTCTGGTTCCGCTACGACGACGCGGCCTGGACGCTCGAGGACGTCTCGTTCGCGGTCCCGGCCGGTACCAAGACGGCGCTCGTCGGCGAGACCGGCTCCGGGAAGACGACCTGCGCGTACCTGGTCGCACGCCTCTACGACGCGACGCAGGGGACGGTCTCGATCGACGGCGTCGACGTGCGCGACCTCACGTTCGACGCGCTGGCCGAGGCGGTCGGGGTCGTCTCGCAGGAGACGTACCTCTTCCATGCCACGGTGCGCGAGAACCTCCGCTTCGCGAAGCCGGACGCGACCGACGAGGAGATCGAGGACGCGGCGCGCGCGGCGCAGATCCACGAGCTGATCTCGACCCTGCCGGAGGGGTACGACACGATGGTCGGCGAGCGCGGCTACCGCTTCTCGGGGGGCGAGAAGCAGCGGATCGCGATCGCGCGGACGGTGCTCCGCAACCCGCCGATCCTCGTCCTCGACGAGGCGACGTCGGCGCTCGACACCCAGACCGAGCGGCTCGTCCAGATCGCGCTCGAGCGGCTTGCCGAGGGCAGGACGACGATCGCGATCGCCCACCGGCTGTCGACGATCCGCGACGCCGACCAGATCGTCGTTCTCGACCGCGGCCGCATCGCCGAGATCGGCGCGCACGACGAGCTGCTGGCCGCCGGCGGCCGCTACGCGGCGCTCGTCACCCGCGACGCGGACGCCGAGGACGCCGTCGCCGCGACCGGCTGATGCAATGTCGCCGTGCGGCGACTACCGTTTCGTGGTCAGGCGACCCGAAGGGAGACGGCATCTCCGATGGCGACGACGAAGACCCGCGGCGCAGCGAGCCTCGAGGAGCACGGGATCGTCTCCTCGCAGCCGGTCATCTGGGATCCGACGACGCCGATCCTCTACGAGCATGCGCTGCTCCGCCGCGAGGCACGGCTCGCCCACGGCGGCCCGCTCGTCGTCGACACCGGCAAGCACACGGGACGGTCGCCCAAGGACAAGTTCGTCGTGCGGGAGCCTGGCTCGGAGGACCGGATCTGGTGGAGCTCTGTCAACCAGCCGCTCGACGAGGAGCGTTACGACGCGCTGCGGGAGAAGGTCGTCGCCTATCTCGGCGGGCGCGAGCTGTACGTCGTCGACGCGTTCGCGGGCGCCGATCCGTCGCACCGGATCTCGGTACGGGTCGTCACCGACCGGCCCTACCACGCCCTCTTTGCGCGGACGATGTTCATCGTTCCGAGCGCGGAGGAGCTCGCGGCGTTCGAGCCGCAGGCGCTCGTCCTCCACGCACCCGGCCTCGGCGCCGAGCCCGCCGTCGACGGGACGCGCTCAGAGACCTTCGTCGTGCTCCACCCGACCCGGCAGGAGGTGCTGATCGGGGGCACCTTCTACGCGGGCGAGATCAAGAAGTCGATCTTCACGCTGATGAACGACCGGCTGCCGCTCGAGGGCGTCTTCCCGATGCACTGCTCGGCGAACGTCGGCGACCGCGGCGACGTCGCCGTCTTCTTCGGGCTCTCGGGCACCGGCAAGACGACGCTCTCGGCCGACCCGAAGCGGCAGCTGATCGGCGACGACGAGCACGGTTGGGGCGACGCCGGCGTCTTCAACGTCGAGGGCGGGTGCTACGCAAAGGTGATCCGGCTCTCCGCGCAGGCGGAGCCGGAGATCTACGAGACGACGAAGACGTTCGGCACGATCCTGGAGAACGTGGTCATGGACGACCGCGGCGCGCTCGACCTGGACGACGACTCGAAGACCGAGAACACCCGCGCCGCCTACAAGCTCGAGCGGATCTCGAACGCGCTGCGGACGAAACAGGCCGGCCATCCGCGCTCGGTCGTGATGCTGACGGCGGACGCGTTCGGCGTGCTGCCCCCGATCGCGCGGCTGACGCGCGACCAGGCGCTCTACTGGTTCCTCTCCGGCTTCACGGCGAAGCTCGCCGGCACCGAGATCGGCGTGCGCGAGCCGCAGCCCACCTTCTCGGCGTGCTTCGGCGCCCCGTTCCTCCCGCAGCCGCCGGCCGTGTACGCGCGCATGCTGGGCGAGAAGCTCGACCGGCACGGCTCTCGCATCTGGCTCGTCAACACGGGCTGGACGGGGGGGCCGTACGGGGACGGGCACCGGATGCCGATCGCGGCGACGCGGGCACTGCTGCACGCAGCGCTCTCGCTCCGGCTCGACAAGGTCGAGTACCGGACGGACGAGACCTTCGGCTTCGACGTGCCGGTCGCCGTGCCCGGCGTCGACACGAAGCTGCTCGACCCGCGCACGACGTGGCGCGACCCGGCGGCCTACGACGCCAAGGCGAAGGAGCTCGCAGCGATGTTCCGCGAGAACTTCGCGAAGCTCGAGGGCGTCGACGCCGCGATCGCGGAGGCGGGCCCCGCAGGCTGAACGCCGCGCGGCCGCGGGCGCACGCGCCCGCTGGCCTACAATCGCCGCATGGCAGACGAGCTGCCGCCGGGGTCGACCGAGAGCAGAGCGGCGCGGTCCCTGCGCTCTGCGCCGCGCTCGACCTGCCCGCACTGCGGCCGCGAATCGCCGACCGTGAGCGGCGGCGTCTGCGCCGACTGCTGGGGCATCAAGGATCCCGAGCGCGCCGTCGTCTTTCGCAGGGACCCCAAGCCCGACCCTCTATTCGACTGGGACACGCTGTTCGGCTGGCTCGACGACGTGCCCTGGATCCTCCTCTTCCTCCTCGCGATCCTCTTCTTCGTCGCGAGGATGGCGCTCTGGACTTCCTGAGCGCAGGCCGCTTGCCCGGTCCGGGCGTCCCCTGGATTCGGTAGCGTCCGCCGCGATGGATCCCATGCACGACGTCCTCGTCGTCGGGGCCGGCCTGGCCGGCATGCGGGCGGCGATCGAGGCTCACGACAAGGGCGCGAACGTCGGGATCGTCTCGAAGCTCCACCCCACCCGCAGCCACTCCGGCGCCGCCGAGGGCGGCATCAACGCGGCGCTCGGGAACGCCTCCGAGGACGACCCGGAGAAGCACGCCTTCGACACCGTCAAGGGCTCGGACTACCTCGGCGACCAGGACGCGATCGAGATCCTCTGCAACGAGGCGCCCGAGGACGTCTACCAGCTCGAGCGCTGGGGAGCCGTCTTCTCGCGCACCGAGGACGGGCGGATCGCGCAGCGGCCGTTCGGCGCGGCGGGCGAGCCGCGTACCGCGTACGCGGCCGACATCACCGGCCACGTGCTGATCCACGTGCTCTACGAGCAGCTGATGAAGCGAGACCTGCAGGTCTACGAGGAGTTCTTCGCGTGGCGGGTCGTGCTCGACGACGGGCGCTGCCAGGGCGTCATCTGCTGGGACCTCGTCAACGGCGGGCTGCAGGTGATCAGCGCCAAGACGGTCATCCTCGCCACCGGCGGCGCCGGACGCCTCTACGTCGGCACGACGAACGCCTGGGCCTGCACCGGCGACGGCATGGCGATGGCGCTCCAGGCCGGGGTTCCGCTCAAGGACATGGAGATGATGCAGTTCCACCCGACGACGCTCTCCCCGACCGGCGTCCTGATCACCGAGGGCTGCCGCGGCGAGGGCGCCTACCTGCTCAACTCCGAGGGCGCGCGCTTCCTCAAGGACTACGCGCCGAACGCGATGGAGCTGGCGAGCCGCGACGTGATCTCGCGCGCGGAGCAGACGGAGATCGACGAGGGCCGTGGCGTGAACGGGAACGTGCTGCTCGACCTGCGCCACCTCGGCGCGGAGAAGATCCTCGAGCGGCTGCACGGCACCCGCGAGCTCGCGATGACCTTCGCGGGCGTCGATCCCATCTACGAGCCGATCCCCGTCCGGCCGGGCGCCCACTACCACATGGGCGGCATCGAGACCGACGAGTGGGGCGCCACCGAGCTCCAGGGCCTGTACGCAGCCGGCGAGGCCGCCTGCGTGTCGGTGCACGGCGCGAACCGGCTCGGCGGCAACGCGCTGATGGAGACGATCACGTACGGCAAGCGCGTCGGGCGGCACGCGGCGGACTGGGCGCAGTCGCACACGACGGTCACCGTGCCGGAGTCGGCCCAGGCGGATGCCGAGCGGGAGCT
>DATBMD010000065.1:0-7801 GCA_036555085.1 Gaiellaceae bacterium | reverse complement strand
GGCGTCGTAGCTCGCCTGGATCGCCGCGAGCGGGTCTTCTGCCTCGCGGCCGCCGCGGCAGATGGTCTCGAGGGCGCGGTCGGTCCGCTCCCAGCGCGCGTCGCGGTCCATCGCGTAGTAGCGGCCGGCCACGGTCGCGATCCGGTCGGCCGGCAGCTCGGCCAGGTCGCGGATCGCCGCGTGCGGCGAGACGTCCCGACCGTCGGTGAAGGCGTGGATCCAGGTGCGATCGGACATCCCCTCGCGCTCGGCGAGCTCCAGCAGCGCGCGGAGGTGGTCGATGTGGGAGTGGACGCCGCCGTAGGAGACGAGCCCCAGCAGGTGGACGTCGCCGCCGCGCTCCCGTGCGCGGCGGAACGCGGAGACGAGCGCGGGGAGCTCGAAGAGCGAGCCGTCCTCGACCGCCCGGGTCACCCGGACGAGGTCCTGGTAGAGAACGCGCCCGGCGCCGATGGTGAGGTGGCCGACCTCGGAGTTGCCCATCTGCCCGTCGGGCAGGCCGACCGCTGCGCCCGCGGCGCGCAGCTGCGTGTGCGGGTAGCGCGCGACGAGGTCGTCGAAGACCGGCGTCGCGGCCAGCTCGACGGCGTTTCCGGGGCCGGGCGGCGCGATCCCCCAGCCGTCGAGGATCACGAGGGCTACGAGCGGGCTGCTGCCTCGCAAATCGCGCGAAACGCGTCGGGGTCGAGGGAGGCGCCGCCGACGAGCGCGCCGCCGATGTCGGGCTGCGCCAGCAGCTCGCCCGCGTTCTCGGGCTTCACGGAGCCGCCGTACAGGACGCGGGTGTCGTGCAGCGATCGGATCAGCGCGTGCGCCTCCTGGGCCGTCTCGGGAGTCGCCGTCCTGCCGGTGCCGATCGCCCAGACCGGCTCGTACGCGATCACCAGCCGCTCGTGCCGCGGCAGCACCGCGACCTGACGCCGGAGGACGGCCTCCGTCTCGCCGGCCTCGCGCTCCGCCTCGGTCTCGCCCACGCAGGCGATCACGGCCAGCCCGGCGGCCAGCGCGGCCTCCGCCCGCAGTCGCACCGTCTCGTCGGTCTCGCCGAAGAGCTGGCGCCGCTCCGAGTGGCCGACCAGGGCGCCGTCGACCTTCAGCTCGACGAGCATCGGCGCGGAGATCTCGCCCGTGAACGCTCCTTCCCGATCCCAGTGGACGTTCTGCGCGTAGACGGGGAGGTCGAAGTGCAGCGCCTCGTCGAGCGACGTGAACGGCGGGCAGACGGCCATCTCGACGCCGCCGGGCGGCTCGAACGCCTCCAGGAACGCACGCGTCTCGGCCCGGCCCTTGAACATCTTCCAGTTGCCCGCGACGAGCTTCACGACGGGATCGCCGCCACGCCGGGCAGCTCCTTTCCCTCCAGCAGCTCGAGCGAGGCGCCGCCGCCGGTCGAGACCCAGGAGACCCGCTCCGCCAGCCCGAGCTCCTGGATCGCCCGGACGGAGTCGCCGCCGCCGACGACCGAGTAGGCGTCAGCCGCCGCCACCGCCTCCGCGACGGCTTTCGTGCCGTCGGCGAAGCGGGGCCACTCGAAGACGCCCATCGGCCCGTTCCAGAACATCGTCCCCGCCCCGAGGATCGCCTCCGCGAAGCGCTCGCGTGTCTCCGGGCCGATGTCGAGCCCGAGCCACCCCTCGGGAACGTCGTCGTAGGCGACCACGGTGGTCGCGGCGTCCTCGGCGAACGCCTCGGCGGCGACCACGTCGACGGGCAGCTCGACCGGGAACCCGAGCGGGTCGTCGCCCCGGAGCTCCTCCGCCATCTTGCCGCCGATCAGGATCGTGTCGGCCCGCCCGCCGAGGTGGCGGAGGACGCCGAGCTTGTCGTCGACCTTCGCCCCGCCGGCGACGAGCACGAACGGCCGCTCGACCTCCCCGAGCAGCCGGCCGAGGTGGTCGAGCTCGGCGAGGAGCAGGAAGCCGGCGTACGCCGGCAGGATGTGGGCGACGGCCTCGGTGGACGCGTGCGCGCGGTGCGCCGAGCCGAACGCGTCGTTCACGAAGACGTCGCGGCCGTCGGCGAGCCGGCGTGCGAAGCCGGCGGCGTTGGCGGTCTCGCCGGCGTCGAAGCGCGTGTTCTCGAGCACGTGCGCCCGCTCGTCGGGGAGCAGCTCCCGCAGCCGCGCGGCAACGGGCTCGATCGCGTACTTCCGACGGTCCTCCTCGGTCTTCGGGCGGCCGAGGTGGGAGCAGACCGCGACCTCGGCGGCGTCGTGGTCGAGCAGCCAGCGCAGGGTCGGGAGCGCCGCCTGGATGCGCGTGTCGTCGGCGACCCGGCCGTCCTCGAGCGGCACGTTCAGGTCGGCGCGGACGAGCACGCGGGCACCGGCGACATCGGCAGTCTCGACCGAACGAGGCAGCCTCACGACCGGGCCGGCGTCACGGCAGCAGCTTCCCGATCACGTCGACCAGCCGGCAGGAGTACCCCCACTCGTTGTCGTACCAGCCGAAGACCTTGACGGAGCGGCCGTGCACCATCGTCAGCTTGCTGTCGAAGATGCACGAGTAGGGGGAGCCGACGATATCGGTCGAGACGATCTCGTCCTCCGTGTACTGGAGCAGCCCCGCCAGGTCGCCTTCCGCCGCCGAGAGGTAGGCCGCGTTCACCTCCTCGATCGTCACCTCGCGGCCGAGCGTGACGACCAGGTCGGTGACCGAGCCCGTGGGGACGGGCGCGCGAACGGAGATCCCGTCGACCTTGCCGGCGAGCTCGGGCATGACGAGCCCGATCGCCTTCGCGGCGCCGGTCGAGGTGGGGATCAGGTTGATCGCGGCGGCACGCGCCCGCCGGAGGTCCTTGTGCGGCATATCCTGGAGGCGCTGGTCGGCCGTGTAGGCGTGGATCGTCGTCATGAAGCCGCTCTCGATCCCGGCATGGTCGTGCAGCACCTTCGCGAGCGGCGCGACGCAGTTCGTCGTGCACGAGGCGTTCGAGACGATGTCGTGGACGGCCGGGTCGTAGGCGTCGTCGTTGACGCCGAGCACGATGGTGATGTCCGGGTCGGTCGCGGGGGCCGAGATCAACACCTTCTTCGCACCGGCGTCGAGGTGCTTCTGCGCGCCGTCGCGCTTGGTGAAGAAGCCGGTCGACTCGAGCACGACGTCGACGCCCAGGTCGGCCCACGGCAGCGCGGCAGGATCGGGCTCGGAGAGGAGCGTGACCTCCTCGCCGCCGGCGTGGATGACGCCGTCGCCGACCGCGACCTCGCCGGGGAACGGCCCCAGCGTCGAGTCGTACTCGAGCAGGTGCGCCATCGTCCTCGCGTCGCCGAGGTCGTTGGCGGCGACGATCTCGATGTCGGCGTCGAGCTTCTGCTGCGCGCGGAAGAAGTTCCGGCCGATGCGCCCGAGCCCGTTGATCCCTACGCGAGTCGCCATGTTCCCTGTCAGCTCCTTCAGCTCGGTTTCCGCTCGGTGGCCTGCGCCGCGAGTCTAACGAGGAGCCGTCGGCCGGCCGGGCCGCGACCGGATGTCCCGCCCACGGTTCCCGGTGGCGCGGGCGGAGGCCGGCTCCGCCGGCCGGGAGCCCGGGCCGCGGCCGGAGACTCCGCCCACGGCTCCCGGCGTGCCGCTGAGCGTGCGCGGCCGGAGGGGATAGGGCTCGAGCCCAGACCCGGAGAGCCACGTGCGCTCAGCGGCGCGAGCGGCGCGGGCGGAGGCCGGCTCCGCCGGCCGGGAGCCCGAGCCGCGGCCGGGGGCCGTGGGTGGGCCGGGGCAGGAGCTCCGAGGACGATCTCCTGCCCCCACTGAGTGCGCGCTCCGGCACCAGACGGCGGACGGGGTCTGGATCCACCGCCCGGGAGCGCGAGCCCACCTGCCGGGCAGTATGAGCGAACCCCGGTCGGCGGACAACTGGTGCTGCGTCTCGTAATGATTCACCGGTTTCTCGATCGCCAACGACTCTGTCCACGCGCCGCACCAGTAGCTGGCGGGCCGGACAGGTCCGGCCCCACGGGTTTCCGGTGGAAGGGCACTAGATGGCGGCGAGGTCGACGACGCGTGCCAGCCGTCGCTGCATCCCGGCCTTCGTCGCCGGCGGGTCCGCCCGGAGCGCGAGCTCCCGCAGCGGCAGCATCGGGTAGCGAAGCCGGAGCTCGGCCGCCTCGCGCAGGCGCTCGGGCAGCCGCTCGAGCCGGCCGTCGGCACGAAGGCGCCGCGCCGCGTCCAGCTGCGCTCGGGCAGCCCGGCTCTGCCGGACGAGGTTCGCGTGGTCGGCGTTCGCGAGCCGGTTGGCGCGTGCCCGTACCTCGGCGACGACCGCGCGCTCCTCGAGCGCGAGCACGGTCTCCACCGCCCCGGCCGCGGCGAGGAACGCCTCGATCGCGTCCCAGCTCTTCGCATATGCGATCGCATGCGACGAGCGGTCGAGGACTCGCAGCCGCACGCCTCGTGCCGACGCGACCGCCCGGATGAACGTGGCGCCCGCATGACCCGGCGCGCGTAGCTCGAGGTGCGGCGAGCGCCCGCCGCTGAGCGACCCGCCGCCGAGGAACGCCCCGCGGAGGTACGCACCGCGGCAGCAGGGCCTGGCGACGACGTGCCCGGGCGGTCGCTCGAGCGGCCGGTGGTCCCGATCGAGCACGCCCGCCTCTGCGAGCACGTCCAGCGCGTGCGCGTCACCCTCGAGATGGAGCTGGAACCGGGTGTCTCGCTCGAACGCCGCCCGGCGGTACGTCCGGATCTCGGATTCGACCCGCAGCGCCCGCAGCAGAGCGTACGCCCGCCTGGCGATCGCGTTGCCCGCGAGGTCGAGGTGGAAGGCGAGCCGGCCGCGCCCCAGCAGGTGCGCCGCGCCGGCGGTGTGGAAGAGCGCGCTCACCTCCGCGAGCCGGTCGCAGCGGCGCGACGGAGCGATCGCCGCCAGCTCGGCCCGCACGTCGTCCGCGATCCGGGCGGCGCTCACAGGTCGACGCCCTCCAGCGCCAGGAGCCGTCGCTTGAGCCCGACGCCGGCGCTGCCGTAGCCGCCGATCCCGTCGGCCGCGACCACCCGGTGGCACGGGAGGAACAGCGCGAAACGGTTCTCGGCGCAGAAGCTCCCGGCAGCCCGAGGGGCGCGGGGACGGCCGGCGAGCGCGGCGAGCTCGCCGTAGCTGACGACCTCGCCCCAAGGGACGGCCTGCAGCGCTCCCGCGAGCGCGTGCTGCAGCGGCGTGCACCAGGAGAGGTCGAGCGGCACGTCGGCGAAGCTCGTGGGCGCTCCCCGGAGCTGCCTGTGGACACGCCGGAGCAGATCCGACACGAAGGCGTCGCGCTCCGGTGACGGCTTCTCTGCGATCGTTCCGGTAGGGGCGCTCGCGCCCCCCCTGGGGGGAGGCGGCTCCGTCGCGGCGCCCGCCGCCCACCACACGTCGTGCGCGAGCACGACGCCCTCGTCGACCCAGAGCTCCCCGACGCCCCAGCCGTGGAGGACGTAGCGGTGGCGGCTGACGGCCACGGACCCCGACTCTACAATCGGGTCGGTGAGCGCCCCGGGCATCTTCAGGCCGCCGCCCGCGGTGAACGAGCCGGTCAGGGAATACGCGCCCGGCTCGCCGGAGCGCGCGGAGCTGCAGGAGCGCCTCCGGCAGCTGCAGGGCGAGCGGATCTCGATCCCGATGGTGATCGGCGGCAAGGACGTGGAGAGCGGGAACACGTTCGAGGCGGTGACGCCGCACCGGCGCGAGCACGTGCTGGCGGACGTGCACCGGGGCGGCCCCGAGCACGTGGAGCAGGCGATCGCGGCCGCGCGCGAGGCCCGGCACGACTGGTCGCGCACGCCGTGGCACGAGCGGGCGACCGTCTTCCTGCGGGCGGCGGAGCTGCTGGCCGGTCCCTGGCGATCGACGCTCAACGCGGCGACGATGCTGAACCAGTCGAAGACGGCCTACCAGGCCGAGATCGACGCTGCCTGCGAGGTGATCGACTTCTGGCGCTTCAACGTCGAGTTCATGCTGCGCATCTACGAGGAGCAGCCGGTCTCGTCGCGCGGGGTCTGGAACCGGCTCGAGTACCGGGCGCTGGAGGGGTTCGTCTTCGCGGTCAGCCCGTTCAACTTCACGGCGATCGGCGCGAACCTCGCCGGCTCGCCCGCGCTGATGGGCAACACGGTCGTCTGGAAGCCCGCCTCCACGGCGGCGGTCTCCGCGTACTACACGATGCGGCTGCTCCAGGCGGCCGGGCTCCCGGACGGGGTGATCAATCTCGTCTACGGCTCGGGTGCGGACATCGGCGACGCTGCGCTCGCCAGCTCCGAGCTCGCGGGCGTCCACTTCACCGGCTCGACGCCGGTCTTCCAGAGCATGTGGAAGACGATCGGCGACCGGATCGACTCGTATCGCAACTATCCCCGCCTGGTCGGCGAGACGGGTGGCAAGGACTTCGTGCTCGCGCACGCGTCGGCGGACGTCGAGGCGCTCGCCGCGGCGGTCGTCCGCGGCGCCTTCGAGTACCAGGGGCAGAAGTGCTCGGCAGCGTCGCGGCTCTACGTCCCGTCGAATCTCTGGCCCGAGCTACGCGACCGGCTGAGCGCCGACGTCGAGACGATCGCGATGGGTGACGTCGCCGACTTCTCCAACTTCATGGGCGCGGTCATCGACGGCTCGTCCTTCGCCACGCAGAAGGACGCTATCGACGAGGCGCGGCGGGCGGGCGCCGAGATCGTCGCCGGCGGCAACGTCGACGACAGCGAGGGCTGGTTCGTGCGACCGACCGTGCTGGCGACGGAGGACCCGGGCTTCCGGCTGCTGCGCGACGAGCTGTTCGGCCCGGTGCTGACGACGTACGTCTACGACGAGAGGCGCTGGGACGACACTCTGCGTCTCGTCGACGAGACGGCGCCGTACGGGCTGACCGGCGCGGTCTTCGCGACCGAGCGCCGTGCGGTCGAGGACGCGCACGACGCGCTCGGCTATGCGGCCGGCAACTTCTACGTGAACGACAAGCCGACCGGAGCGGTGGTCGGGCAGCAGCCGTTCGGGGGCGCCCGCGCCTCGGGCACGAACGACAAGGCCGGATCGATGTGGAACCTGATCCGCTGGGTCAGCCCGCGGACGATCAAGGAGACGTTCGTGCCCCCGGAGGACTACCGCTACCCGTTCATGGCCCCCGACGGAGGCGCCGGCACCGGTTGATCGCCGCCGCCCGCTCCGCCGTCTAGCCTCACCGCATGCAGCAGGTCTTCGACGCCGTCGAGGCGTTCTACGACCGCCTCTCCGACGTCCACTTCGTCCCGCTGCTGCTCGCGATCGCCATGCACGTCCTCAAGATCGCTGCAACGAGCCGCGCCTGGCGGAACGTGATCGCCGCCGCGTACCCGGAGGAGCGCGTTCGCTGGCCCAGCATCCTCGCCGCCTACGGGGCGGGCGTCGGCGTCAACGCGATCATCCCGGCCCGTGGCGGCGACCTGCTCAGGCTGTACCTCGTGCACCGCGCAGTCCCCTCGTCCACGTACACGACGCTCGCCTCGACGCTGTTCGTGATGGCGATCTTCGACCTGGCGATGTCGGGCGTCTTCCTCGGCTACGCCCTCACGCTCGGCGTCTTCCCGTCGTTCGACGCCCTGCCGAGCCTGCCGAGCTTCGAGTTCGGCTGGCTGGTGGAGAACACCACCGTCCTGATCGCCGTGATCGCGAGCCTGATGGTCGTCTCGTTCGTCTTCGGGGTCTGGGCGAGCACGCACATCCGCAACTTCTGGGGGCGGATCGCCCAGGCGTTCACGGTGCTGCGCACGCCGGCGCGCTACCTGCGGACGGTCGCGTTCTGGCAGGCGGTCGAGTGGGGCTTCCGCCTCGCGACGATCTGGTTCGTCCTCGCCGCCTTCGA
>DATBMD010000014.1:0-5959 GCA_036555085.1 Gaiellaceae bacterium | reverse complement strand
GGCGATCCCCGCCGATATTGCGGACGCCGTCCGTGAGCTCGCCGCAGGCGTCGACCAAACCAACCTGCGGCGGTGGGAGGCCATCGACCCCCACCATGCGGTGATCGTCCTTCACTCGGCCGTCAGCGCACAGCGAGCGCTCGAGGATCCGGGCTCGCCCGCGGCCCGCGACCAGCTGCGCGTTGCGCTGGAGAGCATCCGTCAGTCGCTCGCGGCTATCGCGGAGCGTGAGCCGGTCAGCGACGAGCGCACGCCGAAGCAGATCGTGCAGTGGCTCGCCGCGCGCACCGAGGTCCCTCAGCCGACGCTCGCCGACCTCGTCGGGGTGAGCGCTCGTCAGCTGCAGCGCTGGCTCTCGCAAAGCGAGGCAGTGCAGCCGGAGGGCGACGATGCGCGCAAAGTCCGCGTGATCGCGCGAGTGGTGAGCCAGCTGCGCTTCGTGCTTACACCCGCGGGGACCATCGAGTGGTTCGGCTGGCCGCGCACCGATCTCGACCAGCGCCGGCCCGTCGACCTGCTCGACGATCCGGCCGAGGAACCGACGCTGATGATGGTCGCGCGAGCAATGCGTAGCCAGCTCGCCGGCTGAGCGACCACCCGCCGAGGTGGTCTGCTACCGCTTCGCCAGCTACGCGACTCCGCTGCGCACGGTGCCGGCCGCGCTGCCGGCGCGGTATAGCCGGGGCGACGAGCTGGAACCAACTCAGTATCTCGCGCTGCACCCTCTCGGCCCCCTTGCCGAGCTGATGCGGAACGCAGAGCTGCGTACCCCGGAGCAGATCCGCGCCCTCCGCACGCGTACGTGGGCGCTCGAGGTGCCTCTCGGCGACCTGTCTGAGATCACCTTCGACACCGCAAATCGGTTCGGCATCAGCGCGGACGACCTGGTCGCCGACGACCGCACGGCCTGTCAGCAGCTCGCAGCCGAGCTGCGCGGTCAGGTTCCGGGCATTGTCGTTCCGAGCGCTGCTCTTCCGGCCACGCGGAACGTCGTGCTGTTCGGACGACGTGTGGCCGCGCCGTACCTGACGGAGCCGGTGAGCACGCTCGACATTCCGGCCAGCATCACCGCCGAGCACGGCAGACCGCTCCTCTCGCTCCTCGAGATCGTCCGCTTCGTCGGTGATGCGCATCCGGCGCTCGAGGCATGGCAGCAGAGGGTGAGCATCAGCTTCGTCGAGCCGGACTGGGCGCAGACACGCGAGCACTCGAACTAGCGCGGCGTCTCGTAGTGATTCACCGGTTTCTCGATCGCCAACGACTCTGTCCGCGCGCCGCACCAGCTGGCGGGCCGGACAGGTCCGGCCCCTACGGGTTTCCGGTGCAAGGTTTGGAGAGGGCGCACTCCTACCTCGGCTCAGGCCTCGCCGGCACTTCACACCAAGAACCGGGTGGCGACGACGAAGAGATTCCTTTGGCAGAGTGTCGAATCCGGAGGGCAGCCGTTCGTCTAGGAGGTGAGAGGCGGCCGGAGGAGGCCGCCGCGAGACAAGGGAGGCATGGATGACGCGGTACCTGATCTCGTTCGATGACGGCGCGATGACCTTCCCCGAGGAAGAGCTTCCCGACGTGACCGAGGCCGCGCTCGCAGTGGTCCGGGAAGCCCAGGAGGCCGGGGTCTGGGTCTACGGCGCCGGCTTGGAAAGCCAGAGGGCGAGCATCGTGGCCACCGACGGGATTGTCACCGACGGCCCGTTCCCGGAGACCAAAGAGGTCATCGGCGGGTTCGCGGTCGTCGACGTGCCCTCACGCGAGGAGGCGCTGGCGTGGGCTGCCAAGATCGCCGTCGCCTGCCGCTGTGCGCAGGAGGTTCGGGAACTCCTGCCCGAGCCGCCAGGGTTGGAGCAAGCTGTCCCTCGGGCACGGTCGGCTCACCAGCCTGAACCTGCCCGCTAGGAGGGCCTCCCCTGGTGGAGGACGCGCCCAGAAGTCGCCTTGCGTGACCTAACCTCTTCACGAGATGGCGGCGACGATCGACGACGTGCGCGCGCTGACGGCGGGGCTGCCACGGTCATACGAGGTCTTCGTGCGCGGCCGGGTCAAGTTCCGCGTCGGACAGATCGTCTATCTCGCGTTCTCCCGTGACGAGACGCTGATGGGCTTCGCCTTTCCAAAGGAGGAGCGCGAGGCCGCGCTCGAGACGTATCCGGACAAGTTCGTGCGTCCGAAGCCGTCCGATCTGCGCTTCCAGTGGCTCGTCGTCCGTCTGGACGCCGTCGAAGAGGACGAGCTGCGCGAGCTCGTCTTCGACGCCTGGCGCATGGTCGTGCCGAAGAAGCTGTCTGTCCTTTCCGACGACGAGCTCGTAGGGGCCGGACCTGTCCGGCCCGTTAGTTTCCCGCACGTGGGAGTCGCGACGGCTGACGAGCTCGTACGCCTCGGCCGCGAGGCGCTTGCGGCGGCGGACTGGGAGCGCGCCCGCGCCTGCTTCGAGCAAGCGGCCGAGCTCGGCGAGAGCGCCGAGGTTCTCGACGGCCTCGGAGAGGCCGCGCAGTTCGGCGGCGAGCACGCACGCGCGATCGAGCTGAAGGAGCGGGCGTTCGCCGAGTACGAGCGCCGGGGGCTGGGTGCCGAGGCCGCCCAGCTGGCGCGTTGGCTCGCGTTCCTGTACGCGTCGGTCCACGGGAACATGGCCGCGGCGAACGGATGGATGGCGCGGGCGGAGAGCGTGCTGGAAGGGGTCGCAGAGTGCGCCGCGCACGGCTGGCTGATGCTCGATCGTGCCCCGTGGACCTCCGATGCGGCCGAG
The DNA here is from genome assembly GCA_036555085.1 of Gaiellaceae bacterium. Lineage (GTDB taxonomy): Bacteria > Actinomycetota > Thermoleophilia > Gaiellales > Gaiellaceae > Gaiella. The sequence continues at coordinate 3,210 of DATBMD010000014.1, read as the reverse complement.
CGCGAGCAGTTCGCGAACGGCGCGCTCGCGATCGCCAGGCGCTACGGCGACCGGGACCTCGAGTTCGACGCCATTGCCCTGCTCGGCGAGGCGTACGTCGCCTCGGGTCGCGTCGCCGAAGGGATGACGCTGCTCGACCAGGCGATGGCCGCCGTCGCCTCCGGTGCGGTCGTCGGCATCGGCTCCGCCGGCGAGATCTACTGCAGGTTGCTCAGCGCCTGCGAACGGGCGACCGACGTCAGGCGCGCCGAGCAGTGGCTCGAGGCCGCGGCGCGCTTCGACGCGTGGGGCGACTTCGTGCCGCCGACCTGCCGAACGCACTACGGCGGGCTCCTGATCGCGCTCGGCCGCTGGGGAGACGCTGAGCACGAGCTGCTCGCCGCGATCCGGACCTTCGAGCCGGGCTACTGGGCGTCGCAGCTCTTCCCGCTGCTTCGGCTCGCCGACCTACGCGTTCGGCAGGGACGGTTCGAGGAGGCCGAGCGGCTGCTCGAAGGCATCGACTGGCACGCGAGCGCCAGGCGGTCACTAGCGAGGATCGCGCTGGCGCGCGGCGAGCTCGCCCTGGCGGGAGACCTCGCCCGCTTGAGCCTCGACAGCACGCCGCCCTCCGATCCGGATCGCGCGCCCGCGCTCGGCCTGCTCGTCGAGGTGCAGCTCGCGGGCGGCGACCTCGCCGCCGCGGACGAGACGCTCGACCAGCTTGCCCGCCTTGCGGACGACCGCAAGGACGACCGGACGCGCGCCGTCTCGGGTCTCGCCGGCGGTGCGGTCCGTGCCGCTCGTAGCGACGAGCAAGCGCGGGGGGACTTCCAGGTGGCCCTGGAGCTGTTCTCGGGGCTCGGTCTCGCCTTCGAGGCGGCGCAGGCCCGGGTCGCGCTCGCCCGGGCGCTCGGCTCGCATGCGCCCGCGGCCGCGGTCGTGGAGGCACGGCACGCGCTGGAGACGTTCGACCGTCTCGGCGCGGCCCGCCACGCCGACGCAGCCGCCGCCCTGCTCCGGGAGCTCGGCGCTCCGGCGCGGACGTACCCGAAAGGGCGCGGGGCGCTGACGCTGCGAGAGACCGAGGTCCTCTCGCTCCTGGCCGAGGGCTGCTCGAACGCGGAGATCGCGAAACGGCTCTTCATCAGCCGGCGAACGGCCGAGCATCACGTCGCGCGCATCCTGTCCAAGCTCGGCCTGCGGAACCGAGCCGAGGCGGCCGCTTACGCTCTGCGCGCGCAGAGCCCGAACCCGTAGCCGGATAGGTATTCCCACCGATGCTGCGCAGCGCGAGTGCGGCGATCCTCGCCTGTGTGGAGACCGCGCTGGATCGGGAGCTCGAGCAGGCTCAGGCCGCGCTGCTCGCCCGGTTCGCGCCCGAGACGCGTACCCGCCGGATTCGCTGGTCCCAGGGCGAGACGCAGCTCTACGAGCTCGGCAGCGGGCCGCCGCTGCTGTACGTCCACGGCGGGTTGGGAGGCGCGTTCGAGGTCATGCCGATCCTGCCTGCGCTCGCGCGGGGCCACCGCGTGCTCGCGGTCGATCGGCCGGGCCACGGCCTCGCCGATCCCTTCGACTACCGCGGCGTCGATCTCCTCGACCACGCGCGGAGGTTCCTGAGCGACATCCTCGATGCGCTCGAGCTCACGACCGTCGACGCTGTCGCCAACTCGATGGGCGCGCTCTGGTCGGTCGCGTTCGCGATCGACGCTCCGGCCCGCGTCTCGCGTCTCGCGCTCGTGGGCGCTCCGTTCGGGTTGAAGCGGCGGCCGCCGCTCCAGCTGCTTCCGATCGGCCTTCCCGTCATCGGGCCGAGGCTCGGCCGGTACGTGTTCTCGAACGCGACGCGCGACGGCAACCGGAAGTTCTGGGCCCGGCTCATGGTCCACCATCCCGAGCGGGTCGACGATCTGCTGCTCGACGTCGACGTCGCGCATACCCGACGGAACGCCGAGAGCATGCTCGGCCTGGTGCAGTGCATCGCGGATGCTCGACGGCTCGGGTATCGCCGAGAGCTGATACTCGGCGAGCGCTGGCGCGCATTGACGACGCCGACGCTGCTCGTCTGGCCCGAGCACGACGCCTTCGGATCGCCGGAGGACGGCGAGGCTCTCGTCGCGACGAATCCGAACCTTCGCCTCGTTCGGATCCCCGGGGCGGGCCACCTCCCCTGGATCGACGACCCGGAAAGCGTCCTCGCCGAGCTCGAGCGCTTCCTCAGCCCGGAGCCGCGCAGCGGCGTGCGGGCAGTGGCGTAGGTACCGCAGCGAGAGGTGCGGCTATGACTTCACGCTCCCGCTCCCGCAGTCATCCGGGGACGCCGCGCCGGAGAGACTCGGCGTGCGCTTCGTCGACTCGAGGGTCGCGGATGCGACCTCGGGCTCCCACCCGACCGCGCTGGCGATCGCGTCCACCACGAGGGCGAGCTCGAGTGGGTCGCCGTGGCCGTTTCGGTTCGTGCGCCGGCCGATCTCGAGCCCGAGCCGGTGGTGGTCGGCGAGCAGCTGGTCGAGGCTGCCCGGCGGCGGTCTCGGCGGCCGAGTCTGGCAGACGAGCCCGTGGCGGTTTCGGAAGCGAAGCCCGCCCGCCTGATCGGTCTCGATCGTGTAGCCGCCCTCGTGCACCAGCCGGTGGTGGTGGAAACAGAGCAGCACGAGGTTGTCGAGGCTGGTCTCGCCGCCGTCTGCCCAGTGGTGGCGATGGTGGGCCTGCAGGTGCCGTTGCCGCTCGCAACGGGGGAAGCAACAGGTCTGGTCGTCGCGCGCCTCCAGGAGCCGGCGCAGCGCCGGCGGCACCGTGCGCCGCTTGCGGCCGGCGCTGAGCGGCAGCCCATCCCGTTCGACCTGCGTGACGACTTCGGCGTCGCAGCCCAGGCGGCGCGCCGTCTCCGGGCAGATAACGGGGCCGTCTTCCAGCTCGCAACGGCCCCCAGCGGCGCCGGTGAGCGTGGCGGCGTCGACGTGCACGACCAACCTGGCGCGCTCGCCGCGGCTCTCCTCCGAGGCGGCGAGTGAGGTCTCGGCCAGCTGCAGCAGGGCCTCCACGCTCGCCGAGCGCGCAGGCTCGACGACCGTCGTGGCTTCTACCCCGTTCGTGTCGGCAGCGGCGGCGCGCTCCTCGCGCCGGCGCTCGTACAGTCGCTCGCGCGCAGCCTCCAAAGCCTTCACCAGCAGCGTGCCGTCCTCGGCCGGCAGCCGCGCGCGCAGATAGAGCGAGCCGTCCTCGTCG
>DATBMD010000011.1:0-2206 GCA_036555085.1 Gaiellaceae bacterium | reverse complement strand
GGCGAGGCGCTCTCGGCTGCGACCGAGATCGGCTACAGGCGGGCTGCGGGTCACATCCTCGCCAACGCGGGCGAGCTCTACCGCACGCACGGGCAGGCAGAGCTGGCTCTCCGCCACTACGACGCCGCGCTCGAGACGGCGGGCGAGCTCGGCGACCGGACGCTCGCGCTGATGGCCCTCGGCAACGGCGGTCTCGCCGCGCTCGACCTCGGCAGATTCGAGCCAGCCGGGCGCCTGCTGGAGGCGGCCGTCGCGCTCGCCGAGCTGGTCGGCGACGCGGACTCCGTCGCGGAGTACGGCCTCGGCCTGGCGCGCGCGCTGCTGGAGCTCGGCCGCGAGGAGTCGGCGGCCGACCGTGTCACGGCCGCGGCCGGGGCTGCCGAGCAGGTGGGCCGCGCAGACATCGTCGTCGAGTCGCGGCTGGTGTCCGTCCGCGTCGACGTGCTCGCGGGGAGGACGCCTGCGGCGTCAGCTGCTCGCGAGCTCCAGGCGCTGGCGGCGACGCTGGACGATCCCGAGCTGCGCGCATCCGTCCTCTACGAGGCGTGGCGCCTTGGCGGCCGCAAGACCGCTCGCGACCGCGCCGCGTCGCTCTACCGGAGGTTGCACCGCCGGGCGCCGGCTGCCGAGTACCGTCGCCGCCATCGGGAGCTGACGGGGCGAGCCCTCCCGGACCCCGAGCCGCTCCCGCCTCTCGTTCCCGTCGACGCGGAGGAGCCGCTCGAGGACCTCGAGGCACGCGCCCTCGAGCATGCCGGCGTGAGGGCCACGGTCTTGTAGTCCCACACCGTCCGGTACTGCGCGTCCGTCACCTCGCTCATCAGCCTGCATCTCGCTTCGCCACGCCGGCACCGGTCACGCGGGCACGGCCGGCGGTGCGGGCAGCACCGGAGCCTCAGCGGCTGCAATGGCCTTGGGATTCAGCTGGTCCATCGGGTCGTGGACGACGATCGTGTCCGCGACGAGGTCCCACAGTTCCTGCCGCTTCTTCGTCCAGAGGAGCATGAAGTAGAGGATGAGCGGGCCGATCCCGAGGGTGACCAGTCCGATCACTTGCATGATCAGGAACTTGCCGACGAACTCGCGCAGGGCCATTCGCCCCCACGTGGCGCGCCGGTTGTTCGCGAGGTAGACGCAGCGCATCTTGAGCAACTGCTTCCCGGGGGTGGTGCCATGCGCCCAGACGATCAGCGACCAGATGAACCATCCGATGAAGAGCGTCACGATGAAGAGCAGGACGTCGAGCAGGTACCCGGCGAAGCGCCGCCCCACGCTGGCCATGCGGAGGCCCGCCGGCAGACCCTCGACCTGCTCGCAGAATTGGCAGTAGATCGACGTACCCCAATCGCGATTGCATACGGGGCACGGCCTCGCGGTGCTCGGCTGAGCCGGATAGACAGCTTGCGACATGTACCTACCCTCCGCAGGCGACTCGGGTGAAGACGGTCGCACTATATGAGGCTCGGAACGCGGCGGTCCAGCGACTGGACTAGGTCTTGTTCACGGTGAGCCGTCGAAGCGACGCGCGAACGGCGCCCGGCGCCTCGACCCACACAAAGTGCCCGGCGCCCTCGATCACGTCGACCCAGGCGCCGGGGATCCGCTCGGCCCCGTCCGTCGAGGCGGCAACCGGCATCGGGCTCCGTGAGCCGTGGACGAAGCCGACGGGGACGCGAATCCGCGGCAGCCCCGCCTCGAGCGCGGGCAGCTCGGCCAGGATCGACGGCCCCATCTCGGCCGAGCGCTCGCTCGCATACAGCAGCTCGGGCATCGGCGGCGCGCTCCCGGGATCGGCGAAGTAGGCGGACCAGACGAGGCGCATGCCCTCGAGCGCCAGCTTGGAGTCGACTTCGCCGGCCATGCTGAGCTCGTCGATCTCGCGTGCGCGCGCGCGCACCGCCTCGGGCGTGCGGCGGAAGATCTCCTCGTCGAACTCCGGCCAGCGTCCGTCGCCGACCGCGCCGAGCGGGTCGACCGCCAGCACGCCGAGGAGCCGCTCCGGCATCGTCTCGGCGACGTGGAGGGCGAGATGCCCACCCCAGGAATGGCCGACCACGTACGCCGTCTGCCAGCCGAGCGCGTCGAGGACGCGGCGAGCGTCCTCGACATCCGCCGCCACCGAGTAAGGGCCCGTTGCCGCCGAGGGCTCGAGCCCCCGCTGCTGGTACCAGGCGACGTCGTTCTCCTGCGCGAGCTCGTCGGCGAG
>DATBMD010000348.1:0-9184 GCA_036555085.1 Gaiellaceae bacterium | reverse complement strand
CACCTGGTTCCCCCTCGGGCCCCCTCCTTCACCGCAGCGCGGAGGACGGCTCGCAGCTGGCCTCCCGGCCGGCAAAGCCGGCCTCCGGCCGCAACCGCCTCTCCACAGGAGCTCTCGCTCGCGTCACGGCCCACGCCGCATCCCTCCGTCCACGCACCGGACACGTCACGACAAACTCGTCACAACGTCACGAGTTCTCGCCCCAAGAACAGCTAGCCGGTCAGGTGCTGCGCGGCGGTTCGGCGAGCCAGTTCTCGACGCGGAGCTCCGGTACGCGCGCGAAGTGCTTCACATTCCCGGTGACGAGCGTGAGGTCGCGTGAGACTGCGATGGACGCGATGCGGAGGTCGGGGTCCGCGAGGCGCTCGCCGTCGCGCTCGAGCCGAGCGCGAAGCGCCCCGTAGCTCTCCGCCGCGGCGTCGTCGAACGGGAGCACGACACTTGCCGCACGCACGAGCTCGCGCACCCGCTCGGCCAGCTCGAGGCTGCCGCGGCGCGTCGCGCCGTCGATCAGCTCGCCCAGCGTGATCGCCGTCGTCGACTGGTCCCGCGCGGGCGTGGCTGCGAGCCGGCGCACGAGTCGGAGCGGCGGATCCCGCCTGAGAACCGCGCTCAGCACGTCCGTGTCGAAGCAGTACACGGCTCAATCGAGAGCCGGCGCCGGCCGGCCTCGCTCCTGTTTCCTGGCGGCCACGATGACCGCCATCGTCTCGTCCAGGTCGTCCCAGTCGGCAAGGGCTCCCGCCACGGCGGCGAGGCCGAGGGGCTCGCCGGCGCTCTCGCTCGCCCGACCTGCCGGAACGAGCGCAGCGACCGGACGCCCGCGACGGGCCACGACGAACTGCTCGCCCCGGAGGACACGATCCAGCAGCTCGGCGAAGCGACGCTTCGCCTCGGCGACCCCGAGCACAGATGTCATCATGACATTGTAATGCGTATCTGTCATGATGTCTGAAAGCATCCATCTTCCCGCGACGATATTCCGCGCTCCGAGCGGTCGTGGGTGGGGGCCATCGTCCGCCGGAGCCGCTAGCCTCGCGGCGCATGCATCTGCGCTCGCTGCGCCTGCGCGGCTTCAAGTCGTTCCCGGACACGGTCGAGGTGACCCTCGAGCCCGGCGTCGCCGTCGTCGTCGGCCCGAACGGGTCCGGCAAGTCGAACATCGCCGACGCGATCGTCTGGGCCGCCGGCAGCCTCGCGCCGGGCGAGCTGCGAGCGGAGAAGCCCGACGACGTGCTCTTCGCGGGCGGCGGCGAGCGCGCCGCGGCGGACCACTGCGAGGTCGAGCTGCTGTTCGACAACGAGGACGGCGGGCTCCGCGAGCTCGACTACTCGGAGATCGCGATCGCGCGGCGCCTCGTGCGGGGAGGCGAGGGCCAGTACCTGGTCAACCGCACCCCCGTGCGGAGGATCGACCTCGTCGAGCTGCTCGCCGACGTCGGCCTCGGCGGCGAGATGCATTCGATCGTCTCGCAGGGGAAGGTCGACGCGGTGCTGGCCTCGAAGCCGGAGGACCGGCGGACGCTCGTCGAGGAAGCGGCGGGGCTCGGCAAGTTCAAGCGGCGCAAGCACCGAGCGGAGCTGAAGCTCGCGCGGGTGGCGACGCAGGTCGAGCGCGCGCGCGACGTCGAGGACGAGGTGCGCAAGCGCCTGCGGCCGCTGGCGCTGCAGGCGACCGCGGCCGAGCGGGCGGAGAAGCTCGCGGTCGAGATCGCCGCGCTTCGGGCGCGGCTCGCCGAGCTCGACCTGGCGGCGATCGACGAGCGTCGTGCCGAGGTGACCGACCGCCGCCAGGCCGCGGCGCTCGCGCGGCGCTCGGCGCAGGAGCGGTTGACCGCCCTGCTCGTCGAGCGGGAGCAGGCCGAGGAGGAGCTCTCCGACGCGGCCGGCCGGCGCGAGGCGGCGCTCGGCGCGCAGTACCGGCTGCAGGGCGCGCGCGAACGGCTCGCGATCAGGCGGGAGTCGGCCGCGGGCCTGGAGGCGCGCCTGCGCGAGGAGCTGGCCGAGGTCGAGCGGTCGCGGCTGGAGCGAAGCGACGAGTCGGTGCGGGCGCTCGAGGAGGCGGCGGCGGCCGCTGCGGCCGCCGCGCGCGACGCCGCCGGGGCGAGCGGCCGCTCCGCGGAGCGGGCGCGGCTCGCCCACGCGCGCCTCGCGGCCTTCGAGCGCGTTGCGGCGCGTGCCGCGGAGGAGCGGCTCGCCGCGCTGCTGCGCGAGCGTGAGGTCCTCGAGTCCGCGCTCGCCGGTGTCCTCGGAGGCCGGGAGCGCGCCGGCCGGACGCTGCTCGTGCTCGGCGCCGCCCGTGAGCGGCTGGCCGCGCGGCGCGAGGTCGCCGCGACGCTGGCCGACGGGCTCCGCGCCGAGCTGGCGCGGGCGCGGGCCGCGTCGCGGGCCGGCGCGTCGCCGGCGGAGCTCGAGCAGGCGGCGAACGAGGCGGCGGCGGCCGCCCGCTCGGCGGCCGGCGAGCGGGACGATCTCGCCGAGCGCGCCCGCTCGGCCCGCGACCGCCTCGCAGCGCTGGAGCGCTCGCTCGCCGAGCGCGAGGGGATCCCGCCCGCCGCGCGCGCGCTGGCCGAGGCCGGCGAGACCCTGGCGCTGACCGCCCTCGAGGTCGAGCCCGGGGCCGAGCGCGCGGTCGCCGCCGCGCTCGCGTGGCGAGCCGCGGCCGTGCTGGCCTCCGACCCGGCTGCGGCGCTGGCGCTGCTCGAGCACGCGCGCGAGCACGGCCTGGGCAGCCTCGCAGTCGTGACCCGGGCCCGGCCACGACCCGCGACCGCGCCGCCGGTCGGCGGCGCCCGCGCCCTGCGCGAGCTCGTCCGGGGAGACGACGCGGCGCTCGGGCTGCTCGACGGCGTCTGGCTGGTCGACCGCGAGTCGTTGCTCGACGTCGAGTCCGGGATCGCCGTCACGGCCGACGGTCTCGGCTACGACGCCGACCTCGGCGAGCTGTGGTTCGCGGGCGAGACGGCCGAGGCCGTGCTGCTCGAGCTCGACGCACGCCGCCGGGCGCTCGCCGCCGAGGCCGGCGAGCTCGCCTCGCGCGCCGCGACCGCCGAGCGAACGGCCGGGGAGCTGGCAGCCCGGGCCGCCGAGGCGGAGGCCGCGTACGCCGAGGTCGCCGACCTGCGCGACCGCGTGAGCGACCCGAAGCTGGTGGAGCGAATCGCGGCGTGCGCCGGCGGCCTGGAGGAGGCAACGCGGCGGGCGGCCGGGCTCGCGGAGGCGATCGAGGCCCCGCTCGCCGCCGAGGCCGAGGTCGGCTCGCGCCGCACGCTCGAGGTCGGCGAGGAGTTGCAGCGGCTCGCCGCCGCCGAGGCCGAGGCGAGGCGCCTCGCCGCCGAGGCGTCCGATCGGGCGCAGTCGGCCGAGGTCGTGGTCGTGCGGCTGGGTGGGTCGACAGACGGCGCGCACGTCGAGGAAGGGGTGGATCGCGAGCTGCTGGAGCGCGAGGCGGCTCAGCTGCTCGCGTGGGCGGAGGCGGCCGCGGCCGACGCCCAGGCGGCAGCCGACCGCGCTCGCGCCGCCGACGCCGCGCTCCTGGAGCGAGCGCCCCGGCGCCCGCTCGTCGATCCCGACCTGCTGGAGCGGCTCGTCGCGACCGCGGCTGCGCTCGGCGCCGGGACGGCGGCCGCCGACGGCATCGCGGAGCGGCTCGAGGCGCCCGTGCGCGCGCGCGTCGACGCGGGCGCCCGGCGTGCCGGCGAGCTCGGCGCCGAGCTGCGACGGCTCGGGGCGGCGGAGGTCGAGCAGCGGCGCTCCGCGGAGGAGGCGTCCGAGCGCGCGACGGCGGTGGAGGTCGAGCTGGCCCGGCTGGACGCGGACGCGGCGGAGGCCCGCCGCCGGCTCGAGCAGGCCGGTGCGGAGGCGCCCGCCGAGGGGGACGACCGGGACGAGCTGGCGACGCGCGCCGACCGCCTCGAGGCGCGGCGCGAGTCCCTCGGCCGGGTGAACCCGCTGGCGAAGGAGGAGTACGAGGCGGAAAAGGAGCGGCTCGACGAGCTCGCGACGCAGCGCAGCGACCTCGAGGAGAGCCTCGCGGAGCTGCAGAAGCTGCGCGACGAGCTGGCCGAGACGGTGCAGCGACGGTTCGCGGAGACGTTCACGGCGGTCGCCACGCACTTCGAGGAGGTCGCGGCGACGCTCTTCCCCGGCGGTGAGGGCAGGCTCCGCCTCGTCGAGCCAGGCGAGGACGCCGAGGAGGCCGACGGCGGCGTCGAGGTGGAGCTCCGCCCCGCCGGGAAGCGGATCACGAGGCTGTCCCTCCTCTCGGGCGGCGAGAAGGCGCTCGGCGCGATCTCGTTCCTGTTCGCGCTCTTCCTCGCCAGGCCGTGCCCGTTCTACCTGCTGGACGAGGTCGAGGCGGCGCTCGACGACACGAACATCGCGCGCTTCGTCGAGCTGCTGCGCCGGTACGCCGACCGCGCGCAGTTCGTCGTGATCACGCACCAGAAGCGGACGATGGAGGCCGCCGACGTCCTGTACGGCGTCACAATGGGCGACGACGGCGTCTCGCAGATCGTCTCTCGGCGCCTGCCGCGCGAGCACCACGCTGCGGTCGCCTCGTGAGCGCTCGACAGCCGCAGGCGCGGGCGGCCGAATAGCCTTCACGGCTGTGTCGAGGACCTGGGGCGAGCTGCTCGGCGACGACGACGTCGCCGACGTCGACGAGAGCGAGCGGACCGGCTTCTTCTCGCGGCTGCGCGACTCGCTCGGCAAGAGCCGGCGCGCGCTGACCGAGCAGCTCGCGGCCGCCGCCTTCGACCCCTCCGACGAGGAGGCGTGGGAGCGCCTGGAGCTGGCGTTGATCCAGGCAGACGTGGGCGTGCCCGCCACGGCCGAGCTGGTCCGCCGGCTCGAGGCGCGCGGCGAGCTCGGCGACCTCGGCGAGGCGCTCGCGGACGAGATCGAGGAGCTCTTCGGCGAGCCGGCGCCGCTCGCCGTCACCGCGAAGCCGTCGGTGATCCTCGTGGTCGGCGTCAACGGCACCGGCAAGACGACGACGATCGGGAAGCTCGCGCAGAAGCTCCGGGAGCACGACCGCTCGGTGCTGCTCGGCGCGGCGGACACGTTCCGCGCGGCCGCGGAGGAGCAGCTCGAGATCTGGGCCGACCGCGCCGGGGCGGACTTCGTCGGCGCGCCGCGGGGCGGCGACCCGGCCGCGGTCGCCTACGACACGGTCGAGGCGGCGCGCGCCCGCGCCAAGGACGTCGCGATCGTCGACACCGCCGGCCGCCTCCACACCCAGTCCAACCTGATGGAGGAGCTCGCGAAGGTGCGCAGGGTGATCGAGTCCCGTCTGGACGGAGCGCCGCACGAGACGCTGCTCGTGATCGACGCGACCACCGGCCAGAACGGGCTCCAGCAGGCCCGCCTGTTCGGCGAGGCGGCCGGGGTCACGGGCGTCGCCTTGACGAAGCTCGACGGCAGCGCGAAGGGCGGGGTCGCCGTCGCGATCGCCTACGAGCTCGGCCTGCCCGTCAAGCTCGTCGGGATCGGCGAAGGGCTCGACGACCTCCGCCCGTTCGATGCACGCGACTTCGCGCGCGCATTGGTCGGCGAGTAGCTACGGCCGGGCCACCACCCGGTACCCGTCGATCCAGCCCGGGTTGTGCTTGCTGATCTTGACCTGGAAGTCGAGAACGAACTCGCCCTCGTCCCCTTCATCCCAGCCATCCGACTTGTGATCCAGACCAGCCTGGATGGCCTCGTTGAGCTTGACGTGGTGTGGAGGAGGAATGCGCTCGTTTTTCCAGTTCTGGAACTCCTCCCCATCTTGGTCGAACCCACGGATCCACGGGCCGTTGCAGTCGTTTTTCCAGTCGGTCACCCTTCTGACCATGGCACCCTCCCTTGGGAACGGAGCTCCGAGCCTACTCCCTCGCGAAACCGCTGCAAAGAGCCGTGTGTAGTTGTCCCTCAGGACGCCACAGCGGGGATCAGGCGTCGCAGGCCCGTGACGTGTCCCTTGCTCTCGAACGCCGCGCGGGCCTGACCGGCGGCCGTGGCAGCCTCTTCGAGGCGCGCTGCCGCGGTCAGCGCCTCGGCGAGCGCCACCAGCGCCTCTGCACGCATCGTCGGGTCGTCCGTGGCGCCCGCGATTGCCACCGCCTCCTCGGCGAGCGCGACGGCGCTCTCCGGCCGACCGGCGGCGATGTCGAGGCGGGCGCGGACCGCGCGCCACTTCACCTGCCAGGGCGGCAGCTGTGGCGCGTCGTCGCCGAGCTCACCCAGGGCGAGCTCGGCCTCTTCGCGGCGACCCTGTGCCAGCAGTGACTCCGCAACGAGAGGCCCTTGGATCGATCCGAGGCCGGCCGACTCCATGATCTCCAGCCCCCGCCGGGCCTCCTGCTCGGCCGCTTCCGGGTCGCCCGCGAGCAACTCCATCGGCACGCCGATCTGCGTCAATCCTGCGAGCGGCATGCGCAGTCCGAGCTCCTGGAAGAGATGGGCGGCCTCGCCGTAGGCACGGCGCGCGCCTTCGAAGTCCCCTCGCATCGTCTCGAGCCCGGCGACGGTGCTGAGGACGTTCGCCTGCATCGAAGGCGAGACCCGGTCGCCGGCGAGGAGCTGCTTGCATTCCGCGAGGGCATCCTCCACTCGCGTGGGGCCGTAGAGGAGGCTGTTGCAGAGCGCATCGACGGCGCGTGACTCCTCGCGCCGGTCGCCGGCCGCGCTCGCGTGTCGGAGCGCTTCCCGCGCAGCGTGCTCCGACGCCCCGAAGCGACCCGCGCGGCGCTCGGCGGACGCCAGCCGCCGCCACGCGTACGCGAGCTCGCGCTCGTCACCCTCGTCGTCGAAGACGCCGATCGCGGTCATCGCCGCACTGCGCACCGCCTCGGGATCGGCGGTGTAGAGCCGATGCTCGGCGAGCTCGAGCCGAGCGTGAGCCTCCGAGGCTCGGTCGCCGTGCGCAGTCGCCTCGGCGCACAGCCCGAGCGCCTCGGCGCCTGCACGCTCGACGGCACCGAGCTCCCAGAGCGTCGACGTCAGCGTCCGTCGGAGCTCGAGGCGCTCCGGATCGCCTTCCGAGAGCAGCTCGACCGCGCGCGCCAGCAACCCCGCGCCGGCGGGAGCGTCCTCGCGGGCGATCGCGCGTCGCGCCGCCGCGCCGAGCCGGCGACCGGCTTCCTCCCGTAGGCCGCCGACGCTCGCATCGGCCGGTGCGAGCTCGACCCGGGCGCGGAACGCCTGCTCGAGGTGATAGCCGACGATCTCGTCCTGCACGCCGAACCCCTGCGCCGGACGGTCCTCGAGCCACCGGGCAAAATGCTCGTGCAACTCCGCCCGCACGAGCTTCGGTATCCCCGCGTAGGTCGCCTCGCGGATCAGGGCGTGACGGAACCGGAATGCGTCCCCTCCGGGCAACCGCGACGGCGACGGCGTCACGAGGCCCTTACGGACGAGCGCGAGGAGGCGGCTCGCGACCGCGGCCCGGTCGGCCTCGAGCGAGAGGTCGGCGACGGCGGGCTGCCAGAACTCCTTTCCGATGACCGCGGCCCGCTCGAGTGTCCGCCGCTCGCCGGGATCGAGAGCGTCGAGGCGCGCGGCCAGGAGCGCCTGGATCGAAGCCGGGAGCGGCAGCTCCTTGTCGTGCGTCGGCTCGGACTCGGCAACCATGACGGCAAGCTGCTCGGCGAACAGCGGGTTTCCCTCCGATGCCGCGGCGATCCGGGCGCGCAGGCGCTCGTCCTCGACACCGAGGGCGTCCACGAGCTCGCCCGTCTCGCCGGCGGAAAGCTGCGTGAGCTCGATCGTCTGAGCGCTCGCGAACCCTGGGCGGAGCTCGACGAGTTCCGGACGGCCGATGCAGAGGAGCACGATCGGCCCGTCTGCGAACGCCGCCAGGTACTCGACGAGGTCGAGCATCGTGGGCTCGGCCCAGTGGAGGTCCTCGAGGCAGACGAGCAGTGGGCGACGGGCTGCGCGGTGCTCCAGCAGGCGCCGCACCCCCCAGAACACCTCGTCGCTCGCCACCTCGTCGCCGCCGACCGTCGCGCCGCGGATGCGTTCGGCGACGACGGCGCCGTCCTCGAGGTCTGCGAGCTCCGCCGCGACGGCCTCGATGCCGCCGAGCTCGTGCAGCAGCTCGACGAGCGGCCAGAACGTGATGCCGGTGCCGTACGAGAGGCAGCGGCCCGTGACGACGTCGGCGTCGACGACCGTGGAGAGCTCGCGGGCGAGGCGCGACTTGCCGATCCCGGCGGGCCCGAGGAGCGTGAGGATCGCGCAGTGTGGCTCGCCGAAGGCCTCGTCGACGACGGAGCGGAGTCGCGCGAGCTCGTCCCGGCGTCCGATCAACGGCGCGTCGAGCCGGCGTGCGTAGCCGGCCGCGGTGTCGTCGACGTCGTCGAGACGGAAGCGAGAGACAGGCTCGCGCTTGCCCTTGGCGCCGAACCGCTCTCGCGGGCCCACCTTCACCGCGTCCTTCACGAGTGGATAGGTGGCGGTCCCGATCAGGATCGTTCCCGGTGCCGCCGCCTGCTCGAGGCGCTTCGCGAGATTGACGGTGTCCCCGGTCACGAACGACTGGCCGGCGCCCGGGTCGCCGGCGACGACTTCCCCCGTGTTGATGCCGATCCGGCACACGAGACCCACGCTCCAGCGGGCCTCGAGCTCACCGTTCAGGACGGCGAGCCGCCGCTGCATCGCCATCCCAGCCCGCACTGCTCGCAGCGCGTCGTCCTCGTGCACGATCGGCACGCCGAACACCGCCATCACCTCGTCGCCTTTGAACTTCTCGACCGTGCCGCCGTGGGTGACGACGATCTCCTGCATCTCCTCGAAGTACCGCGCGATCACCCGGCGAGTCGTCTCGGGGTCGGAGCGGTCCCCGAGCGCGGTCCAGCCCGCCACGTCGCAGAACAGCACCGTCACCGTCTTCCGGACCTCGAGGGGTGCGGCATCGGCGATCGGGCGGCCGCAGCGCTGGCAGAAGCGGGCAGTATCGGGATTGTGCTCCCCGCACGCGACGCAGGCGGCCACGTCGGGAGTCTAGGACGGTCCCGTGGAGCCCGTCCACGCGCGCGCGACCGCGTTCCGCACGTCGCCCCGACGGGTGATTGAAGGTAGCCGGCGCCCCACCGACACTGAGCCGATGCGGCGCTCCCGGGCGGGACGAATCCTGTGCGATCGGCGACTGGTCGTGGCGCTGTCGGCCGGGCTCGCGCTCGTCGCGGCGGTGCTGACG
>DATBMD010000341.1:0-9574 GCA_036555085.1 Gaiellaceae bacterium | reverse complement strand
GGCCGCCACCTCCTGGGCGCGCAGGTGCTTCTTCACCGTCAGCGGGAAGTACGAGCCTCCCTTGACGGTCGCGTCGTTCGCGACGACGACGCACTGGCGTCCTTCGACCACGCCGATGCCGGTGACGATCCCCGCCGACGGTGCGTCCCCGCCGTACAGGTCCCAGGCCGCCAGCGCGTTCAGCTCCAGGAACGCCGAGGCCGGGTCGACGAGGCGGTCGATCCGCTCCCGCGCGGTCAGCTTCCCGCGCGAGCGGTGCCGCTCGACCGCCTTCTCGCCGCCGCCCGCGGCGATCGTTGCCGTCCGCTCCCGCAATTCGGCCACGAGCGCCTCCATCCGGGCCCGTCGGCTCGCGAACGTCTCGTCCCGCTCTGCCTGCGACGTCAGCACCGACACGGCCGCAGAGCCTACCGCGACGACCCGCCCGAAACGGCGGCTGTGCGGGGCCTGGGCGGGCCGCACGCGATCTCGACGCGAATGCCGTCGGGATCCCAGACGAACAGCTCGTAGTAGCCCTCGATGTCCCGATCCTCCTCCGGCGGGAAGTGGACCTCCACGCCCAGATCGAGACAGCGCTGGTAGGCGGCGTCGACCTCCTCGCGGGTGTCGACGTAGAACGCGAAGTGCTCGAGGCCGACGTTGTGGTAGCGGTGCTCGCCGCCGTCGGCCGGGCGCAGCCCGAGATACTGCTCCTCGTCTCCGACCGCGAGGTAGACGATCTCTTCGGTGCCCCGGTAGGACGGCCACCGCTCGAATTCATGGAGGCCGAACGGGCCCAAGAGGGCGAGGTAGAACTCGAGCGACCTCTGGACGTCGCCGACGGTCAGGTCGATGTGGTGGAGCCGCAGCCTGGGGGCCATCGTCGTCCGCTCCTCGCGGTCGGCCACCAGCATACGGCCTCGCATTCGCGCCGAAAATCCCGATGGAATACTTGCGGCGTGCAGCCCGAGCCCGTTCGGTACGCGTGGAACGGCGACATCTCGCTCGCCTACCAGGTCTTCGGGAACG
Source organism: Gaiellaceae bacterium (assembly GCA_036555085.1). Lineage (GTDB taxonomy): Bacteria > Actinomycetota > Thermoleophilia > Gaiellales > Gaiellaceae > Gaiella. The sequence continues at coordinate 8,566 of DATBMD010000341.1, read as the reverse complement.
GGCCAATCGACCTGCTCGTCTACTTCGGCTACATGTCGAATCTCGACGTGCAGTGGGAGAGCCCGTACCTCTCGAGCTTCCTGCGGCGCCTCGCCGAGGGGGCGCGGGTGATCGTCACCGACCGGCGGGGGTGGGGGTGCTCGGATCGCTTCTCGCCGACCGAGGTGCCGTCGCTGGAGACGCTCGCGGCAGACCTCCCGGTCGTTCTCGAGGCGGCGGGCTCGGAGCGCGCCGTCGTGCTGGCCACGATGGAATCGGGCATGATCGCCCAGTTCCTGGCGGCTTCGGAGCCCAAGCGGGTGGCGGGCCTGATCCTGCTCGACTCCATGGTCTCCTGGTCGTCGACGCCTGAGACGCCGTGGATGCCGGACTCGTCCTGGTGGGAGACAAACATCTTCGACGACCTCCGTGCCAGCTGGGGCGTGAGCTGGACCCACGGTGTCACCACGGTTGCCGACGACCGGCGGGAGCTCGACTGGTATCTGCGCTACCAGCGCGCCTGCGAGGCTCCTGGGGCGATGGTCGCCGAGCAGCGCAGGTTCCTCGAGAGCAGCACTGCCGGCGTCCTCGCGGCGATCCACGCGCCGACGCTCGTCCTCAGCGTCCGGGAGTCCGAGACAGGGATGGTCTTCCAGCGCAAGACGAGCCGCTACCTCGCGGAGCACATCGTCGGCGCCACGCTCGTCGAGCTCGACTGCGACGACCAGCTGTGGTGGTACGAGCCGGCCGATCGCATCGCCGAGGAGGTGCAGCGTTTCCTGGGGGGAGTCACGGACGAGCGTGCGCTGCTTGACCGCGTGCTCGCGACCGTGCTCTTCACCGACATCGTCGCCTCCACCGAGCGGGCCGCGGAGCTCGGCGACCGGGCCTGGAAGGGCGTGGTCGAGCAGCACCACGCACTCGTGCGGAACCTGCTCGCCCGCTTTCAGGGCACCGAGGTGGACACCGCCGGCGACGGGTTTTTCGCGACGTTCGACGGCCCGGGACGGGCCATCCGCTGCGCTCAGGCGATCAGCACCGCCGCTGCCTCTGCCGGGCTGCTGGTTCGAGCCGGCATCCACACGGGGGAATGCGAGCTGATCGACGGCAAGGTCGGAGGCATCAGCGTCGTGGTCGGAGCGCGCGTCGTCGCGCTTGCTGAGCCCGGGGACGTGCTCGTCACCCGGACGGTAAAGGACCTCGTCGCCGGCTCCGGCGTCATCTTCGAGCCGCGCGGAGAGCACATACTGAAGGGCTTGCCGGAACGATGGGAGCTTTACGCGGCCGCCGCGGGGACGAGCCGTGCCGTCGAAGCGGAGCCCGCTGGGTAGAAAGACTGGACCCGGCGCCTCTTGCGGCGACGGCCGGCTCGACGACGATGGGTTGGGGGATCTGGGTGACGCACGAGGAGCGACTCAGAGTGCTGCGCGAGCTGCGCGAGCTCGATCTCGACTCGGCCGAGTTCGAGGAGACGATGCTCGTGCTGGCGGAGGCGCTGACCGAGCTCGACAGCCGGGCCGCGGAGCAGCAGCTCGAGAAGCTGCGCGCGAAGCTCCGCCTCGTCGAGCCGCCGGACGAGCCTGCCGGCTGACCTGTGCGAAAATCGAGCGGTGCGAACCGTGAGCGTCGCGCTCGTCGCCGGGCTGGTGCTCGCGGCCGGCCTGGCGGGCTCGGCGCTGGCGGCGAAGCCCCCGCCGAGGCTGATCGTGCCCGGCCAGGCGATCGGCCCGGTGCGGCTGGGGATGACGCTGGCGCAGGTCAAGCGCGCTCTCGGCAAGCCCGCCGCCGTCAGCGGCAAGCTCGACTACGCGCTCGGCGGCGAGTACCTCGAGCTGCAGTGGCGCTACGCGACCTGGACGGTCGGGCTCCGCAGCACCGGCGGCCCGCTGCGCGTCGTCCGGGTCTCGACGACGGTGAACTCCCAGCGGACGCGGGACGGGGTCGGCTCGGGCTCGAAGCCGAGCGCGGTCCTGAAGGCGTTCCCACGGGCGACGTGTGTGTTTCGCGAGCTCGGCAACCCGTGGCCGGGGACGTGGCTCGTCGCGGCGCACCCGAACGGGAACATGACCGCGTTCAGCATCTACGGCCGGCGAGACTACGGCGACGTCCGGCCGAACCGCTTCGTGATCGAGGTCGTCGTCCAGGAGCGCTGGTACGCGCGGTCGCCGTTCGACTCCGACTGTGGGGCGAACTGGCGGGAGGAGTTTCGCGGCCCCTAACATCTGTGCACCGGCGATGCGACCCGAACCGAGCGAGCTCGCGGCCGGCGAGAGCAGGGGGACAACTCCGCTGACCGAGACGGTGCAGGCGCCAGAGCAGGGCCCGGAGGCAACTCCCCCGATCGCGGCCGCGACCGCGCTCGCCGAGCGCTTCCTCGACAACGTCGAGACGGTCGTCCACGGGAAGCGCGAGGAGATCACCCTCGTGCTGACGGCGCTCGCCTGCGAGGGCCACGTGCTGCTCGAGGACGTGCCCGGCACGGCGAAGACGGTGCTCGCCCGGGCGATCGCGCGCTCGATCGACGGGGCCACGCAGGCGCGCATCCAGTGCACGCCCGACCTCCAGCCGACCGACGTCACCGGGCTCGGGGTGTTCGACCAGCGCGAGCGCGAGTTCGAGTTCCGGCCGGGGCCGATCTTCGCGAACGTCGTGCTCGTCGACGAGATCAACCGCGCGATGCCCAAGACGCAGTCGTCGCTGCTCGAGGCGATGGCCGAGCGTCAGGTGACGGTGGAGGGGGAGACCCGGCTGCTGCCCGATCCCTTCCTCCTGCTCGCGACCGAGAACCCGATCGAGCACGAGGGCACGTTCCCGCTGCCCGAGGCCCAGGTCGACCGCTTCTTCCTGAAGGCCTCGCTCGGGTACCCGGGCGCCGAGAACGAGCTCCGGATCATCCGCGACCAGCGCGACGGGCATCCGCTCGGCCGGCTCGGGCCCGTCCTCACGCTCGACGACGTGCGCGCGCTCCAGGCCGCGGTGCGGCAGGTCTACATCGACCCGCTGCTGCAGGCCTGGGTCGTCCGGATCGTCGAGACGACGCGCTCGCTCGACTCGGTCTCGATCGGCGCCTCCGTCCGCGGCAGCCTCGCGCTGGAGCGGGCGGCGCGCGCGGCGGCGCTGCTCGCCGGCCGCGACTTCGTCGTGCCGGCCGACATCGAGCGGCTCGTGATCCCGGTGCTCGGGCACCGGATCACCTTCGCCCCGTCGTACCTCGCCGAGGCTCGCCGCACCGGCCCGCGGGCGGCGCTGGAGGCCTTCGCCGGCCGGTGTCTGGAGGAGGCTCCCGCGCCCCGGCTGGACGTCCGCCGCGAGGACGGCGCAGGCTAGTGCGGCGTCTCGTAATGATTCACCGGTTAATCGATCGCCAACGACTCTGTCCACGCGCCGCACTAGCGGGCCGGACAGGTCCGGCCCCTACTGGGTTTCTGGTGCAAGGTTTGGAGAGGGCGCACTAGTGCCCGCTGACCGGACGATCGTCCCGCTCGTCCCGCGCCGGCGGCTCAGCGGCCTCGCGTTCGGCGCCGTCGAGAGCGTCCGCCGGGGACGCGGCTTCGACGTCGCCGGCACCCGGGCGTACCAGCCGGGCGACCCGGTCGAGGCGATCGACTGGAAGACGTCCGCGCGCCTGTCGACCGCGCTGGCGAGCGACGTCTTCATCGTGCGCGAGCGCTACGCCGAGGAGGCGCCGCGCGTCGTCGTGGCCTGCGACCGCCGCCCGGCGATGGGCGTCGAGCCCGGCGAGCTGCCGCTGCTGGACAAGCCACGGGCGTCGTACGAAGTCGTCGACCTGATCGCCCGGAGCGTCGCGGCCGCGCACGGCCTGCTCGGGTACCTCGACCTCGCCCACGACGGCGAGGCCGACGCGTTCTGGCGGCCGCCGCGCGGGAAGGGCTGGACGGAGCAGATCCGAGCGCGCGTCGAGGACGGCCCGTGGAACGCGCCCGCCGACGGGGTCGCGCGGGCGCTCGAGCTGCTCGTCCGGGTGCGCGGCGACCTGCCCGCGGGCAGCTTCGTGTTCCTCGTCTCCGACTTCCTCGAGCCGCCGCCCGAAGCCGTCTGGGAGCGAGCGCTCGCGCGGCGGTGGGAGCTCGTGCCGGTGATCGTCCAGGACCCCGTCTGGGAGCAGGACTTCCCGGAGATCGCATCGGTCGTGACCCCCGTGCACGACCCCTCTACGGGACGTGTCGCGTTGATCCGGCTGAGCGAGGACGAGGTGGCGGCGCGCCGGGAGGCGAACCGCAGCCGGCTCGCGCGCCTGCTCGCGGAGCTCGAGGGACGGGACCTGAGCCCGGTGCTCGTGTCGTCGGGCGATGCCGACGAGATCCTCGGCGCGTTCCTCGACTGGGACGCGAAGCGGAGCCTCGCGCGGGGGCGCGTCTGGTGAGCGGCAGAACGGTCGTTGCGCTCGTCGCCGGCGCCGCCGTGCTCGTGGCCGCCGGGCTCGTGGCGCTCGTGACGCTCGGGGGCGACCCGGGCTCCCAGGGAGCTGCCGCACGGCGCGAGGAGTCGGTCCGTCCGACCGTGCGCGCCTCGTTCACCCCGCCCGTGCACCGGTTCGGCGAGCCCGTCGAGGCGCGCCTGGAGCTGCTCGCGCGCACCGACGAGCTGCTGCCCGACACGGTGCGCGCCGGGACCACGTTCGACCCCTACGTCGTCGTCGCCGGGCCGCGCAAGGAGGTCGTCGACCTGGGCCGCCTGACGCTCGTCCGCTACACGCTGACGCTCCGGTGCCTCGAGGAGGCGTGCCTGCCCCAGGGAGGCCAGCCGACCGCCTTCGACTTCGGCTCCGGCGGCTTCTCGTTCAGGGTGCCGCCGCCGCCCGGGCGCCGCTTCGAGGACCGCCGGCTCGACCAGCGCAGCGCCTCGGCGGCGTGGCCGCCGCTGACCGTGGTCAGCCGGCTCTCGAACGCCGACGTCACCGACGCCCGCTGGCGCTCGGGGCTGGCGACGCTGCCCGAGCCCGGCTACCGGGCCGCGCCGCGCTGGCTCGCCGCGGTCCTGCTCGGGCTCGCGGTCGCGCTCGTCGCGCTGGCGGCGTTCCTGCTCGCACGCTGGGCGGTCCGGCTGCGACGCGATCGTGACGCGTCGTCGACGGCCGCGTCGCGGCCGCTGACGCCGATCGAGCGGGCCCTCGCGCTCGTGACCGCCGCGAACGGCAACGGCGACGTCGCCCACGAGCGAATGGCGCTCGAGACGCTCGCGGCCGAGCTGCGCCGCGGGCGCGAGCCCGCCCTCGCCGCCCGGGCCGACCGGCTCGCCTGGTCGGAGTCGCCGCCCCCGCGAGAGCACGTCGAGGCGCTGGCCGTCGATGTTCGCGCGGCAGTCGACGGAGGTAAGGCGTGAGTGGAATTGTGTGGCCCGGCCGCTCGCGGCGGCGGTCGATCCCGCTGGCCGACGCGAGGTCGCTGGCAGGCGCTGCGGCGCGGACGCGTGCGGTCCGCTGGGGGCTGGCGGTGGCGCTCGCGGGCGTGCTGGCCGCCGCGTTCTTCGCCGCCCGCTCGCAGCCCGTGCACCATTCGAGCTTCTTCCAGGCCGGCGAGAGCGGGGTCGTCGTGCTCGACTTCTCGACGAGCATCGGCGACGCCGGCTACCAGCGGATCACGAACGTGCTGAGGCCGATCGTCGAGGCGAACCAGCCGGTCGGAGTCGTCTACTTCTCCGACGTGGGCTACGTCGCGCTGCCGCCCGGCACGCCCGGGCGGGAGCTGCGGCCCTTCCTTCGCTTCCTGCAGACGCCGCCCGCGCTGAGCGAGTTCCCGTCCGCGCAGGAGATCAGGCGCGCGGAGCAGGCGGCGAGCCGGCCGGCGGCGAACCCCTGGAGCGCGGCCTTCCGCGGCGGGACGCGGATCTCGGCTGGGCTCGAGGTCGCCCGCGCCGCCGTGCAGCGCGACGGCGCCGGTGGCACCGTGCTCCTGATCAGCGATCTCGACGACTCGCTCTTCGACCTCGCGTCGCTCGGCCAGACGCTGGCGCTCTACAAGCGCGAGGGGATCCGGCTCCGCGTCGTGCCGCTCTTCCCCTCCAGCGACGACCGCGCGTTCTTCCGGCGTGCGCTCGGGCCCGGGGTGTTCGTCACGCACGCAGAGCTGCTCCGGAACGCCCGGTCGGTCGACCGGCGCTCGCTCGAGGCGGGCTTCCCGGTCGTGCTGGTCCTGCTGGCGGGCGGCCTCCTCGGGCTGCTCGCGCTCAACGAGCTTCGCTGCGGGCGCCTCGACTGGGGCCCGCCGCGAAGCCGGAGGCAGGCGGCATGACACGTCTCCGGAGCGTGCCGGCGCCGGCCTGGGCGGTTCTCGCGCTCCTCGCGGCGCTGGTCCTGGCCCTGCTCGCGCGCGACGTTCGGGGCTGGGAGCGGAGCGTCGACTACGGCGACGCGCGCTTCCAGGTGTCGCCCGGCCCGGCCGATCTCTGGGAGCCGGACGGCACGCGCCCGTTCCGCGGCGTCGCGCGGCTGGCGCTGGGCCTCGACGACGATCTCGATCTGCGCCGGGCCGCCCAGCTCGAGCGCGGCAGCCGCCCGCGCGACGGCTCGTTCCGCACGACGGGCCAGCTCGCGGCGTCGACCTCCGCGCAGGTCGCCTTCGCGGACGTGCAGGCGGGCGACGCGCCGGCCGCGGTGCGCTCGCTCGCCGCCAACGAGATCGGCGTGCTGACGCTGGCCGACCTGATCGCGGACTCGAGCCAGGCCGCCGAGCTGTCACGGCGGGCGGTCCGCGCGTTCGGCGAGGCTGCGACCATCGATCCCGGGAACGCGATCGCCCAGTCGAACCTCGAGCTCCTGCTGACCCTGCTCCAGGTCGACGATCCCCGGGTCGACCCCGAGGCCCCCTCGAGAGGCAGCGGCTCGGGCGCCGGCGCGGGAGCGTCGCCGGGGAAGCGCGGCTTCTAGCGCGTTGGAGATCGTCCTCGTCCACCCGCACGCCCTGCTGCTGGCGCTCGTGGGCATCGTTCCGCTCGCCGCGTTCGCGGTCGTGCAGCGGCGCGGGCGGCGCGTGCGCCGGAGCCTGGGGCTGCGGCCGCCGCGGCGCCGGTCGCCGGCGCTCGTCGCGGCGGCGATCTCCGCGATCGCCGTTCTGCTCGGGCTCGCGAGCGCAGGGCCCGTGCTGCTCCGGTCCGACCCGGTGCGCACGCGCACCGACGCGGAGGCGTACATCGTGCTCGACATCACGCGGTCGATGCTCGCCTCCGGCGGGAAGGGCGAGCCGACCAGGCTCGAGCGCGCCCGCGCGATCGCGGCGCGCCTGCGCAGGGCCGTGCCCGACGTCCCGGTCGGGATCGCGTCGTTCACGAACCGGGTCGTCCCGCACGTCTTCCCGACCACCGACCCCGGCGTCTTCGCCGCGGGGCTCGAGCGCTCGATCGAGATCGAGTCGCCGCCGCCCGATCAGGGCGAGGGCGCGCTGCTGACGGCGCTCGACTCGCTCGCCCCGCTCCAGACCCACCGCTTCTTCGCGCCGGCGGCGCAGCGGCGGGTGGCGGTCGTGCTCACGGACGGCGAGACGCTGCCGCTCTCGCAGGCGACCGAGGACATCCTGCGGTCGGGGCCGCAGCTCGAGCTGCTGTTCGTCCGGACCTGGTCCGAGCGGGAGCGCATCCACGAGCCGCGGATCGCGCCAGACGCCGGCTACCGGTCCGACCCGGCGAGCACCGCCGTCTACGAGGACATCGTCCGTGCCGTCGGCGCCCGCACGTTCGCCGAGGGGGACGCCGCGGCCGCGGCCGCGACGCTCAGGCGGCGGCTCGGGCGGGGCGAGGCGGTCGTCACCGGGCACGAGGCCAGCGGCCGCCAGCTCGCCGGCTGGGCGGTCGCGCTCGCGGCGCTCCCGCTCGCCTACGTGCTCAGGCGCCGAAACGTCTGAGCCGTAGAATCGGCTGCGTGGACGTGGTTCGCTGGGATGCGGAGCCCGTCGAGCAGCTGAGCTCGACCATCGGCCGGCAGGTCGTGCACACCGATCGGATGACGGTCGCGCGCGTGCTGCTCGCCGAGGGCGCGCACGTCCCCGAGCACCGGCACGAGCACGAGCAGGTCGCGACGCTGCTCGAGGGGCGCCTGCGCTTCGTCGTCGGCGGCGAGGAGCGCGAGGTCGGGCCGGGGGAGAGCGTCGTCCTGCCGGCCAACGTGCCGCACGAGGTCGAGGCGCTGACGGACGCCGTCGTGCTCGACCTGTTCGTCCCCGCCCGGGACGACTGGCAGCGCGGCGACGACGCCTACCTGCGCGGCTGAGCCCGGCTCAGACCTGGACCGAGCCCGCCACCGGCGGGACCGGCAGGCCCCGCGCGGTGCCCGCCTCGATCAGCGTCGCCTCGTCGACGGCGCCGCCGACGCCGGTCGGCGTGCCGACCGCGAGGCTCGCGTACAGCACGGCCCAGCTCAGCCGATCGGCGGGCTCGGCGCCGCGCAGGTCGGCCCAGATGTAGGCGGCGACGAGCAGGTCGCCGGCCCCGGTCGTGTCGACAGGGCGCTCCACTCGCTCGATCGCCTGCCCGACCAGCTCGCCGTGGGCGAACGCCATCGCGCCCTCCGAGGCCAGGGTGACGACCACGGTCTCGGCCAGCCCGCAGAGCTTCGCGGCCGCGGCCTCCGCGGTCG
>DATBMD010000314.1:0-9339 GCA_036555085.1 Gaiellaceae bacterium | reverse complement strand
TGATCGTCGTGGACGCCGGGCTCGCCTTCCCGCGCGACGAGCACCTCGGCGTCGACCTCGTCCTGCCCGACTTCTCGTATCTCGTCGACCGTCCGGTGCGGGCGATCGTGCTGACGCACGGGCACGAAGACCACGTCGGTGCGCTCCCGTACGTCCTCCGCGAGGTCGACGTCGGCGAGGTGGTCGCGACCCGGCTGACGCTGGGGCTGATCAAGTCGAAGCTCGACGAGCACGGTCTCGGCGCGGCGACGGAGCTGCGCGAGGCGGTCCCGGGGGACGAGCCGATGGAGCTCGGGCCCTTCCGGCTCCGGTTCGTCCGGATGGCCCACTCGATCCCGGACTCGGTCGCGCTCGTGATCGAGTCGGCGGCCGGACGCGTGGTGCACACGGGCGACTGGAAGCTCGACCACACGCCCGTCGACGGGCTCAAGACCGACGTCGGCGCGCTCGCCGAGATCGGCAACCTCGGCGTCGACCTCCTGCTCGGCGACTCGACGAACGCCGAGCGGCCGGGGATGACCGGCTCCGAGCGGCTCGTCGGCGAGGCCTTCCAGCAGCTGATCCCGCTCCGCAAGGGCCGCGTCCTGGTGGCGTCGTTCGCCTCGAACATCCACCGCATGCAGCAGGCGGCGGACGTGGCGATCCGGAACGGGCGCCGCGTCGCCGTGGTCGGGCGGTCGATGCGGAAGAACATGAACATCGCGCGCAACCTCGGCTACGTCGACATTCCCGAGGACGCGGTCGTCTCTCCCAAGGAGGCGATGGAGCTGGCGCCGGACCGGGTGCTCGTCCTCTGCACGGGCAGCCAGGGGGAGCCGATGTCCGCCCTGACGAGGATCGCCTACGGCGACCATCCCAACGTGGCGGTCGACCACGGCGACACGGTGATCATCTCGGCGAAGCCCGTGCCCGGCAACGAGCTCCGCGTGCACGATGCGATCAACCGCCTCGCGAAGTCCGGGGCGGAGGTGCTGCACCAGGAGATCGCCCCCGTGCACGTCTCCGGTCACGCGAACAGCGAGGAGCTGCGGACGCTGCTCTCGCTGCTGCGCCCACGCGCGGTGATGCCGATCCACGGCGAGTACCGGATGCTCGCGGCCCACGCGCAGCTCGCGCGCGACGCGGGCGTGCCGGCGGACAGCATCGTGCTCGCCGAGAACGGCTCGGTGGTCGAGCTGTCGCCGCACGGGGCGCGGATCGTCGACCGGGTCCATGCGGGCGTCACCTTCGTCGACGGGCTCCGCGTCGGCGACGTCCAGGATGTCGCGCTGCGCGACCGCCGGCGCCTCTCCGAGGACGGGGTCCTGATCGTGGTGACGACCGTCGCGCTGTCCGACGGCGGCGAGATCGCGCCGCCGGAGCTGATCGCCCGCGGCTTCGCCGAGGACGACGACCTGCTCGACGAGCTCCGCTCAGAGACCGACCGGATCATCGCGGCGCTCTCCGAGGACGGCGTCAACGAGATCAAGCTCCTGCAAGAGCATCTCCACGACGAGATCGGGCAGCTGGTCTACGACCGGACGCGTCGGCGGCCGATGATCCTGCCGGTGGTGATCGAGGTATGAGAAGCCCCGTGCCAACCCGGCGATGCGCGGCGGTGGCATGAGCAGTCGACAGATCGAGTCGGGCTGGGCGGAGATCCTGGCGTGTCACGCCGCGAGCGATCTCACCGCCCGCCGGCTGATCGCGCAGCTGCGCGCCTGCGAGGCCGCGTCGATCGCCTTCTGCCGGCTGCTCGAGCGCTGGGGGCGGGGGGACGCGATGCCCGCGACGGCCGGCGCCCGGCAGGCCGCGCTCAGGCGCGCGGCCGACCGCGTCGAGACCGCCCTGGCGGGGCTCGAGGCGCCGCTCTCCCGCTACCTGCTCGAGCTGGAGCCGGACAGCGCCGAGGGACGCTCGTGGTACGGCGGGCCCGGGGCGGGGGAGCTCGTCGACTGGCGGCCGGTGCTCGACCGCGCCGGCGTGCACGCCTGCCCGAACCGCGTCGCGTCCGTCTACCTCGAGCTCGCCGTCCTCGTCCGGGCGCTCCAGGGCCTCGCGGACGCCTCCAGGCTCGAGCTGACGCCCGACCGCTCGTCGCTGTGGGCGGGGCTCTTCGACCTGCGCGACACGCTGCTCGGGTCGACCGTCGAGGACCTGCGCGCGCTCGCCGCCTGACGCCGTCGCCCGGCACGGCAGGATGTGCGCGTGGCACCGCGCGTCGTCGTCGTCGGATCGGTCAACCTCGACCTGGTCGCCCGCTGCGAGCGGCTGCCGCGCCCGGGCGAGACCGTCACCGGCGCGAGCTTCGAGCGCATCCCGGGTGGCAAGGGCGCAAATCAGGCCGTGGCCTGCGCGCGGCTCGGCGCCGACGTGCGCATGGTGGCCGCCGTCGGCCGCGACCCTTTCGCCGAGGAGGCGCTCGGCGGGCTCCGCCGGGCGGGCGTCGTGCTCGACCTCCACGTCGTCGAGGCGCCGACCGGCGTCGCGCTGATCCTGGTCGACACCGAGGGCGAGAACCAGATCGTGGTGGCGCCCGGTGCCAACGCGGAGCTCGCCGGCTTCGAGCTGCCGCCGGCGGACGCGGTGCTGTCCCAGCTCGAGATCCCGGATGCCGCCGTCGTCGCCGCCAGGGAGCAGGCGAACGGGCTCTTCTGCCTCAACGCGGCGCCGGCCCGCCCCGTGCCCGTCGGGGCCGACGTGACGGTGGTCAACCGGTACGAGCTCGAGACGCTGCGGCGCCGGGACGGGCTCGTCGCGGTCACCCTCGGAGCGGAGGGCGCGATCCTGCTGCGGGACGGGTCCGAGATCGCGCGGGCGACGCCGCCGCGCGTCGACGCCGTCGACGGCACCGCGGCCGGCGACGCGTTCACCGCATGCCTGCTCGTGTCGCTGCTCGAGGGACGCCGGCCGGACGAGGCGCTGCGGCGCGCGTGCGCCGCCGGCGCGATCGCCGCTTCCCGGTTCGGCGCGCAACCGTCGCTGCCGACGGCGGCCGAGGTCGACGCGGCGCTCGCCTGATGGAGCGGCTCACCCGGACGGTGCTCGCGGCCGGCACGGCCCTGACCGTCGGGACCGGCGCCGGCCTCTGGCTGCTCGCTCGCGACACCGCCGACTACTGGGCCTGGACGATCGCCGCCCCGCTGTCGGCGGCGTTCCTCGGCGCCGGGTTCGCCGGGGCGGCGGTCAGCCTCGCGCTCGCGCTGTGGACGCGCCGTGGGGCAAGCGCGCGCCCGGTGCTCGTCAGCGCCCTGACCTTTACGACGCTCTCGCTGGCGGTCAGCGTCCGGCACCTCGACGAGCTCAGGCTGGGCGAGGGGCCCGCGCTCCCGCGCGCCGTCGCCTGGATCTGGCTCGCCGTCTATGCCGCGCTGCCTCCGCTCGCGCTGGCCACGCTCGTGCTCGAGCTGCGCGGGAGCATGCGAGAGGTGCGGGCGCTGCCGCTGCACGCCCGCGAGCTCGGCGCGCTGGGAGCGCTCGGCGGGGCGCTCGCCGGGCTCGGCCTCGTGCTCGTGGCCGAGCAGCAGGACGCGCTCGACCTGTGGCCCTGGCCGCTCTCGCCGCTCGCGGGCGCGCTGGTCGGCGCGTGGCTCCTGGCGTCCGCCGCGACGCTGATCTGGGTCTCGCTGTACGAGCGCGACTGGGAGCGGGCGCGACCGTCCGCGGCCGGCGCGGCCGTCTTCGGCGTCCTCCTCCTCGCCGCGGCCGCCCGCTTCCACGGCGACTTCGACAGCGGCGCGGGAGCGGCCGCGTATGCCTGCGCGGTGACGGCGGCGCTGCTCGTGCTCGGCGCGGTCGCGGCGTCGGCCGAGCACCGCGCCGCCGCGCCGGCCGCAGGTGCGAAACTCGGCCCGTGAGCACGCAGCCGCTTCCCGTCCTCCTCGACTGCGATCCGGGGCACGACGACGCGATCGCGCTCCTGCTCGCGCTCGCCTCGCCCGAGCTGGAGCTGCTGGGCGTGACGACCACGTACGGGAACCAGACGCTCGAGAAGACGACGGCCAACGCCCTGCGGGTGCTCGACCTCGCCGACCGTCACGAGATTCCCGTGGCGGCGGGAGCGGACGGCCCGCTCGAGCGGCCGCTCACCGTCGCCGCCCACGTGCACGGCGAGAGCGGGCTCGACGGGCCGACGCTGCCGCCGCCGAGCCGCGGGCCCACCGCGCAGGACGCCGTCGACTTCATGATCGAGCGCCTCGTCTCCAGCGCCCGTCCCGTCACGATCGTGCCGACCGGGCCGCTGACGAACGTGGCGCGGCTGCTCGACCGTACGGGCGGCGAGAACGTCGAGCGGATCGTCCTGATGGGCGGGGCGATCGCCGAGGGCAACATGACCCCGGCGGCCGAGTTCAACATCTGGGCCGACCCCGAGGCGGCGCAGCTCGTCTTCCGGTCGGGGCTCGACGTGACGATGATCGGCCTCGACGTCACGCACCGGGCGCTGGTGACGCCGCCGGTCGCGGAGCGGCTGCGCCGGACCGGCTCGGTCGGGGTGTTCGTCGCCGAGCTGGTCGAGTTCTTCACGCTCTTCCACGAGCGGACGTACGGCTGGAACGGGGCGCCGATCCACGACGCCGTCGCGGTCGCCCAGGTGCTCCGTTCCGAGCTCGTCGAGACCCGGTTCCGCAATGTCGAGGTCGAGCTCGAGTCCGAGCTGTGCCGCGGGCGCACCGTCGTCGACCTCTGGAACAGGACCGACCGTCCGGCGAACGCGCACGTCGCCGTCGCGCTCGACGAGGCGGGCTTCTTCGACCTGCTGGTCGAGCGCATCTCGCGGCTCGGGTGACGCGATGGACGTGCTGGTCTTCGTCGAGGTGCCGTCCGGGTCGCGCAACAAGTACGAGCTCGACGCGGAGACGGGGCAGATCGTCCTCGACCGGCGCCTCTTCACCTCGATGACGTACCCGGCCGACTACGGGTTCATCGAGGGCACGCTGGGCGAGGACGGCGACCCTCTCGATGCGCTCTGCCTCGTCGGCGAGCCGACGTTTCCCGGCTGCCGGATCCGGGCGCGGGTCGTCGGCGTCTTCTTCATGTCGGACGAGAAGGGGCCCGACGAGAAGATCATCTGCGTGCCGCACCGCGACACGGCCTTCATGCACGTGCACGACGTCCACGACATCCTCCCGGAGCTCCGGAACGAGATCGAGCACTTCTTCCAGGTCTACAAGGACCTCGAGGAGGCGAAGACGGAGACGCGCGGCTTCGGGAACCGCCACGACGCGGAGCGGATCGTCGTCGGCGCGATGGACCGCGCGGTCTGAGCCCCTGCGGGCATCCTGACTGGATGCGCGCGGGTGCCCGGAGCCGGATCGGGGTCGCCGCGGCCGTGTCGGCCGCGCTGCTGGCGTCGATCGGCTCGGCGTCGCCGGGCTCGCCCTCGCCGTTCGCGTACGAGCGCTCCCAGCCGCTCGACCTCGAGTCTCGCCGCGCCGGCGACGGCGTGCGCGAAGTCTCCTTCGCGGCGCCCCGGGGCGGGCGCGTGCGCGGCCTGCTCGTGCTGCCGCGCGGGCGCGGCCCGTTCCCGGCCGTGCTGTACCTGCACGGCGCCGGCGGCGGTCGCCGGCAGTTCCTCGCCGATGCGAAGGCGTTCGCGCGGCAGGGCGTCGCCGGGCTGACGATCGACTCGGCCTGGGCGCGCGCCAGGTCGAGCGACCCGGGCGGGCTCGCCGCCGTGCGCCGGTTCCGCGACCTCGAGGCGGCGACCGTCGCCGACCTGCGCCGGTCGGTCGACCTGCTGCGCTCGCTGCCGGCGATCGACGGCGGCAGGATCGGCTTCGTCGGCTGGAGCGCGGGCGCCCGGGAGGGGGCGATCTTCGCAGGCGTCGAGCGGCGCGTCCGCTCGTTCGTGCTCGTCGCCGGCGGGGCATCCCCCGTGGCCTCGTACCTCGCCTCCGTGCCGGGGAGCCTGCGCCCGGCGGTCGAGCGGCTGCTGACCGACGTCGACCCGCTGCGCTGGGTCGCGCGGGCCCGGCCCGGGACGATCTTCTTCCAGAACGGGCTCGGCGACGCGGTGGTGCCGCGGCACGCGCTCCGGCGGCTCGCGGCAGCCGCTCCGTCGCCGCAGCGGGTGCGGTGGTACGACGCGGCGCACGCGCCCTCCGCGCGGATGGTGCGCGAGCGGAACGCCTGGCTCGCCGCCCGGCTCGGCGCCTGAGCGGGGGGCACGCGGGAGGATCGCGGGCGGCAGCGCAGAACCTGCGCGCATGGCCTCGAAGAAGCCGCGCCGGAAGCTGCGCCCGCGGGCGCCGGCCCGGGCTCGGAAGAAGACCCGCAAGACCCGATCGCACCACCATCCCGAGCTCTGGGGGCTCGGGATGGTCGCGGTCGGACTCGTGCTCGCGACGGTGCTCTGGCTCGGCTTCGACGGGGGCAGCGCCGGCTCGTGGATCGCTGACGGGCTCGGAGACCTCCTGGGCGCGGCCGCGTACATCGTTCCCCTGGGCCTGCTCGGCGTCGGCGGCCTGATGCTCGCTCGGAGCGCGCTGGTCGACGTGCGCCCGTTCAGGACGGGTCTCGGCCTCTGCGCGGCGGGCGTGATGCTCGCGCTCGGCGAGGAGCACGGCGGGGCGATCGGAGGCTTCCTCGACGGCGTCGTCTCCCGCGTGGTCGGCGGGACGGGGGCGTTCATCATCGGGACGGCGCTCGTCGTCGCGGGCGCGCTCCTCGTCACGGGCGCGAGCACCGGCGCGCTGCTGCGCCGCTCCGGCCGTGCCGTTCGCACCGCCGGCACAGCGGCCAGGCGCACGCTCGAGCGCCCGCTCGACTGGGGCTGGGGCGACGAGACGGAGCCGTACCCGCCGCCGGCGCCGGAGCCGCGTGCGCCGCGTCCCGCGCCCGTCGACGCCGTCCAGGACTTCCCGGACGTGATCGGGCCGCCGCCCGCCCTCGAGACCGACGAGCCTGACCCGGCAGGCTCGGAGCTCGAGACGGCCGACTCGGTGCTCGCGTTCGCGCCGGCCGCCCACGCCGAGTACCGCCTGCCGGACCGGACGCTGCTGAAGGCGAGCCCGCCCGCACGCGGGGACGCAGCCGAGGCCGGCGAGCGCACGGCCGAGGTGCTCGTCCAGACGCTCGCGCACTTCGGCGTCGAGGCGCGGATCGTCGGTCAGATCGCAGGGCCGCGGGTGATCCGCTACGAGCTGCAGCTCGCGCCGGGGACGAAGGTCTCGAAGGTGGCGGGACTGAAGGACGACCTCTCGTACGCGCTCGCGACCACCGAGATCCGCATCCTCGCGCCGATCCCGGGCAAGCAGGCGGTCGGCGTCGAGGTGCCGAACCTGACGCCCCGGATGGTGACGCTCGGCGACATCTTCGACGACCTCCCGGGCGCTGCCAGCCCGCTGGCGGTCTGGCTCGGAAAGGACATCTCCGGCAACGCCGTCTGGACCGACCTCGCGCGGATGCCGCACCTGCTGATCGCCGGCACCACCGGCTCGGGCAAGTCCGGCTGCATCAACACGCTGCTGACCTCGATCCTGCTGCGGGCGACGCCGGACGACGTCCGGATGATCCTGATCGACCCGAAGCGGATCGAGCTGAACTACTACGAGTCGATCCCGCACCTGCTGACCCCGGTCGTCTCGAGCCCGAAGGAGGCGTCGGCCGTCCTCCAGAACGTCGTCGCCGAGATGGAGCGCCGCTACGAGCGGCTGTCGCTCGTCCGGGCGCGCAACCTGCCCGAGGCGAACCGTGCCCTGCGCGCCCGCGGCGAGGACCCGCTCCCGTACCTGCTCGTGGTGATCGACGAGCTCGCCGACCTGATGATGATCTCCCCGCAGGCGGTCGAGGACGCGATCATCCGGCTCGCCCAGAAGTCGCGCGCGGTCGGCATCCACCTCGTGCTCGCGACCCAGCGGCCGTCGGTCGACGTGATCACGGGGATGATCAAGGCGAACGTGCCGTCCCGGATCGCCTTCGCCGTCTCGAGCCAGACCGACTCCCGGGTGATCCTCGACACCGCCGGCGCCGAGAGCCTGCTCGGCCAGGGCGACATGCTGTTCAAGCCGCTCGGCACCTCGCGGCTCCAGCGCGTCCAGGGTGCCTTCGTGACCGAGGAGGAGATCGCCCTGATCGTCGAGCAGTGCCGCTCCCAGCGCGGCCAGGAGCTCGACGAGAGCCTGCTCGAGGCGCCGGAAGGAGCGTTCGAGGATGCCGGCGAAGAGGACGACGGCGACTTCGACCCGGACGAGGACCCGCTGCTCGACCGCGCGATCGAGATCGTCGTCCAGACGCAGACCGCGTCCGTCTCGCTGATCCAGCGGCGCCTGCGGGTCGGCTACACGCGCGCAGGGCGCCTGATCGACATGCTCGAGCGGCGGGGCATCATCTCCGGCTACGAGGGCTCGAAGCCGCGCCGGGTGCTGCTCGACGAGTCGCAGCTGCACACGGTCGTCGGGCGCGACTGAGAGCCCCGGCTTTTCCGCCGCTGTGCAGGCGTAAGGCGGAGGTAAGGACGCCCGTCGCGCACACCGGCCGGGCGCTACGATGGCGCTGGAGCTGACGCGGCGGCGGCAAGACGGGCCAACTTCCGGTTCAATCCCGCGTCAGAGCACCGGGTACCGCATTCCACGTCCAAGGAGGGCATGTGGCAGCACGCAAGACGATGGCCGCGCTGATCGTCGCGCTCGCCGCGCTGATCGCGCTGGCCGTCACGACCGCCGGCTCGGCCAAGCCAAGCCAGGCCATTCGGGTCGCGGTCGTCACCGACATCGGCGGCCTCAACGACAAGGGCTTCAACGCGCTCGCCGCGAAGGGCCTCGCCGACGCGAAGACGCAGCTCGGAGTCCAGGGCCGTGTCTTCATCTCCAAGTCGGCCGGCGACTACATCCCGAACCTGTCCACGCCGGCGCGGCAGGGCTACGACCTCGTGATCGCCAACGGCTTCCTGATGGGCGACTCGCTCGCCGCCGTGGCGAAGCGCTTCCCGAACACCGCCTTCGCGATCATCGACTTCCCCTGGGTGGCGCTCAAGGGCAAGCCGAAGAACGCACGCGGCCTCATCTTCCGCGAGAACGAGGCCGGCTACCTCGCCGGCGTCGCGGCCAAGGCCGTCTCGAAGTCGAAGACCGTCAGCTCGGTCGGCGGCCAGGCCGTCCCGGCCGTCGTCGCGTTCCTCGCCGGCTACAAGTCCGGCGCGAAGGGCGACAAGGTCCTGTCCGCCTACTCGGAGGACTTCGTCGACCAGGCGAAGTGCAAGGAGATCGCGCTCAACCAGATCTCCCAGGGCGCCGACGTCGTGTTCGCCGCCGCCGGCGGCTGCGGCCTCGGTGCGCTCCAGGCGGCCAAGGAGCAGGGCAAGTGGGGCATCGGCGTCGACAACGACCAGGCGTTCCTCGGCTCGCACATCCTGACGAGCGC
>DATBMD010000305.1:0-19926 GCA_036555085.1 Gaiellaceae bacterium | reverse complement strand
CCCGGCCGCTACCTGATCGTCGCCCGCGACCGCTCCGCCGCGCACAACGTGCACCTGACGGGCGCCGGGATCGACCGGAAGACGACTGTCGCGTTCAAGGGGGAGAAGCGCTGGACGGTGACCCTCAGGAAGGGCACCCTCACGTTCCGCTCTGATCCGCGGCGGACGACGGTTCGCGGCACCGTGCTCGTCGCCTGACCGAGCCCGAGCGCCTCGGGCGCAATCCGCCTCGGCGGATCCCCCGTACGAGGGAGCGTGAGGCGTGTCGTCGTCACCGCCGCCGCACTCGCCGCGTTCCTGGTCCTTGCGGTCACCGGCGGCGCGGCCACGCTCAACGGCGGGATCACCGCCGGCGGTGGAATCTCGGGCCCGCCGAACGGAACCCCGGCCGGGACGCACGACTTCGTCATCAACGACGGGGCGAACATCCACAACTGGCACCTCGTGGGCACGAGCGTCGCGACGAGCGTGGGCGGCACGGGCACGTCCACCTTCAACGGCGTCCAGCTCTCGAACGGGACCTACACGTTCCAGTGTGACGTCCATCCAGACATCAGCGGTACGTTCACCGTCAGCGGCGGATCGCCGTCGCCGCCGCCCCCGCCCGGCCCGCCGTCGCCGCCGCCCCCGCCAGGGCCGCCGCCCCCGCCAGGGCCGCCGCCGCCACCAGGGCCGCCGCCGCCGCCCCCGCCGCCCGGCAGCCCGCCGCCGCCGGCGTCGCCGCCGCCCTCGTCCCCTCCGCCCGCGTCCCCGCCGCCTGCCTCGCCGCCGCCGGCATCGTCCCCGCCGCCGTCACCCGTGAGCGTCCCGGTCAAGCTTCCGAGGCTCATCGCCGTGCTCACGCCGCGCGGCGTGGTGATCCTGCGGTCCGCCTCCGGCAAGAAGGTCGGGAAGCTGACGCCCGGCGACTACGTGCTGCGGGTTCGCGACCGCTCCAGGCGCTGCGGGCTGCGCTACCGCAACGGCGCCGTCACGCGGCGCACGGGTGTCGCCTTCGTGGGCCCGAGGGCGTGGCGCGTGACGATCGGAGCCGGGGTGCTGACGCTCCGCTGCGGCGCGAGGGGCGTCCGCGTGCCCGTCGCGTAGCCCCGACGCTCGGAGCTCAGACGCTGCCGCCCGGCGGCTCGACCCGCTCCTCGATCTCCTCGAGCTCGCGCTTGCCGACCGTCAGCCGGATCGTGCCCTGCGTGATCTCACCGACCACCTCCGCGGGGACGTAGCGGCGCTGCTCCAGCACGCTGCCCGCCACCGCGAGCCCGTCGAAGATGTCGTTGTCCGGCTCGCCGAGCACCTCGGCGACCGCCCCGACCGGCTCTCCGGCCGCGTCGACGACCTCCCACCCGGGCTCGACGACGAGCCAGGAGACGGGATCGCCGCTCACAGCACCTTCCCGCCGACGTACCAGACCGGCCCCTGGGTGGCGACCGGCTGGGTGTCCGACAGCGAGCGCAGGACGCGCACGCCGCCCGTGATCCCCTCGGCGTCGAGGCGCGCGAGACAGCGCCGCGCCATCCCCGGCGACACGCCGTAGCCGGCCCGCCGCGCGCAGCGGAAGAGAAAGCCCGTCACTTCGCGGCTGCGGGTCGGGTTGATCGGCGCGCAGAGCAGCGCGGTGCGCGGCAGCCAGTCGCTCGAGGTCACCTCGAGCTCGCAGAGGAGGTCGGACCAATCGGGCGGCAGCTGCTCCAGCGCGGCGTCGAACGACTCCGCCAACGCGGCCGTCTCGCCGGTCGCCGGCCCGGTCGGCTCCAGCTCGCTCGCCGCCTGGACGTCCTCCAGCTCCAGCACGCACCAGACGCGGTCGGCGTCGAGCCGGCCGAACAGCCGCCGGGCGGCCTCAGGCCCGGACGCCCCGCCCGCGCGGCGGACGGAGAAGACGAGCTTCTGCCCGGACCGGCCTGGGTTCAGCGGCCCGAGCACCTGGGCGGCGCGCTCGAGCTCGCCCGGCTGCTCCGTGGTCAGGGAGACGCGGGCTTCCTCCCAGTCGGCCGGCAAGTTCTCCTCGATCAGCTGCCAGTGCTGCGCCAGCCTCATCGACAGTGAGCATAATGACGCCGCATGGCGCGGGTCGAGGACAGCGCGGGGGTGCGGTCGGACAAGCTCTCCGAGGAGCGGCTACGCGACCTCTTCCGCGAGATGCTGCTGATCCGGCGCTTCGAGGAGAAGGTGGAGGAGCGTTTCCGCGCCGGCGAGCTGCCGGGCTTCCTGCACGTGGCGCTCGGCGAGGAGGCGGTCGCCGCCGGCGTCTGTGCGGCGCTCCAGCCCGACGACGTGATCGCGTCGACGCACCGGGCCCACCACCACACGATCGCCAAGGGCACGCACGTCAACGCGGTGATGGCGGAGCTCTACGGCAAGGTCGAGGGCTGCTCGGGCGGGTACGGCGGCTCGATGCACCTCTACGACGTGGAGAAGGGGAACCTCGGCGCAAACGCCGTCGTCGGCGGCGGGCTCGCCGGCATCGTCGGCGCCGCGCTCGCGTTCAAGCTCAAGGGCGAGCAGCGGGTCGCCGTCGCGTTCTTCGGGGACGGAGCGACGAACAGCGGCGCCTTCCACGAGTCGATGAACCTCGCACAGCTCTGGCGTGTCCCGGCCGTCTTCGTGCTCGAGAACAACGGCTGGGCCGAGTCGACGCCCGCGTCGCAGCACCTGCCGCTGCCTGTCGACGAGCTCGCGAAGCGCGCGGTCGCGTACGGGATGACCGCGATCGAGGCCGACGGGCAGGACGTCGAGGACGTCTACGCCGGGGCGCGCGAGGCGCGTGAGCACGCCGCCTCGGGCAAGGGCCCGGTCCTGCTGCACGTCCGCACCTACCGGTTGACCGGCCACTACGTCGGCGACCCGCAGGTCTACCGCGACAAGCAGGAGCTGCGCGAGCTGTGGGAGACGCAGGACCCGATCGAGAAGCTCCGCGAGCGGCTCGGGATCGCCCAGGAGCAGTTCGACGCGATCGACGCCGAGGTGACCGCCGAGGTCGACGCCTCGGTCGAGCTCGCGCAGAACGGCACCGACCGCAAGCCCGAGGATGCGCTGAACTGGGTGTACGCCGAGGGCTCGCTGGCGCCCGATGCCTGAGCTGACCTACCGCGAGGCGGTCCGCGACGGGCTCGCGGAGGTGATGCGCGGCGACGATCGCGTCTTCCTGATGGGCGAGGACATCGCCGAGATGGGCGGCTCGATGGGCGTCACGCAGGGCCTGCTGGACGAGTTCGGCGCCGAGCGGGTGCGCAACACCCCGATCTCCGAGATGGCGATCGTCGGCGCCGGGATCGGCGCGGCGATGCAGGGGATGCTGCCGGTGATCGAGATCATGTACGAGGACTTCCTGACCCTCTCGATGGAGCAGCTGGTCAACCAGGCCGCGAAGCACCGGACGATGTCCGGGGGGCAGCTCCAGGTGCCGCTGACGATCCGGACGCAGGGCGGCGCCGGCTGGTCGCCGGGCGCCCAGCACGCACAGCAGCTCGAGTCCTGGTTCGTCCACGTTCCCGGGCTCAAGGTCGTGTTCGCGTCGACGCCGGAGGACGTCCGCGGCCTGCTCTGGTCGTCGATCTACGACCCGAACCCGGTCGTGTTCTTCGAGCACCGGACCCTGTACCCGATCAAGGGCGAGGTGCCGGACGAGCTGCAGCCGATCCCGCTCGGCCGGGCGCGCGTCCAGCGCGAGGGGAGCGACGTCACGGTCGTCGCCACCGGCCGCCTCGTCCACGAGGCGCTGCGCGCCGCCGAGGAGGCCGAGCAGGACGGCATCTCCGTCGAGGTCGTCGATCCCCGGACGCTGTCACCGCTCGACGCCGAGGCGATCGTCGAGTCGGTCAAGAAGACGACCCGCTGCGTGACCGCGCACGAGGCGGTCGTCCAGGGCGGCTTCGGCGCCGAGCTGGCGGCGGTCGTCCAGCACGGCGCGTTCGACTACCTCGACGCGCCGATCGAGCGCGTGGGCGCGAGGTTCGCGCCGCTGCCGTTCGCGCCGGTGATGGAGGACTGGTGCATCCCCGACGCCGCAGACGTGCTGGAGGCGGTGCGAAGGACGGTCGCGCGCGCCTGATGGCCACCGAGGTCAAGCTTCCGCGGCTGGGCCAGGGCATGGAGTCCGGCACGATCGTCCGCTGGCTGAAGGGCGAGGGCGAGCCGGTCAAGAAGCGCGAGCCTCTCTACGAGCTCGACACCGACAAGGTCACCCAGGAGGTCGAGGCGGAGGCCGACGGGGTGCTCCTCAAGATCCTGATCCAGGAAGGCGAGGTCGACGTCGGCACCACGATCGCCGTGATCGGCAAGGAGGGCGAGGAGGTGACGCTCGAGGCGGTCACCGCGCCGCCACGCGGCAACGGCGGCCGGCAGAGCGCGGAGACGCGCGCCGCCGAGCCCGAGCCCGCGCCGGTCGAGGCCGCGCCGGCGCCGGCGCCGGCCACGGCGCCGCGCGCCGACGGCCGCGTGAAGGCCTCGCCGCTGGCGCGGCGGATCGCGCGCGAGCGCGGCGTCGACCTGACGACGGTCGTCGGAACCGGGCCGGAGGGCCGGATCATCGCCGAGGACGTCGAGCAGGCCGCGGCGGCGCCGGCCGCGGCCCCGCGGATCGCCCCGCCGCCGGCAGAGGTCGAGGTGGTCGAGCTCACGTCCACGCGCAGGACCATCGCCCGCAGGCTCACGGAGGCGTGGCAGGCGCCCGTCTTCCAGCTCGGCGTCTCGGTCGACGCGACCGAGCTCCTGGCGCTGCGCGAGCGCTTCGTCGAGCAGGTCGCGGAGGGCGACACGAAGCCGACGGTGAACGACCTGCTGACGAAGCTCGTCGCCGTGGCGCTCGTCCGGCACCGCGCCGTCAACGCCACCTTCAGCGGCGACGCGATCCAGCGTCACCCGGCGGCGCACGTCGGCATCGCGGTCGCCGCCCCGAACGGGCTCGTCGTTCCGGTCGTGCGCGACGCCGACCGGCTGACCGTGCAGGAGATCGCCCGCGCCCGCGCCGGCCTCGTCGGGCGCGCCCGCGACGGGAAGCTCCGGCGGGAGGACCTCGACGGCGGCACGTTCACGATCTCGAACCTCGGCATGTACGGCGTCGAGCAGTTCGTCGCCGTCCTGAACCCGCCCCAGGTGGCCATCCTCGCCGTGGGCGCGGTCAAGCCGACGCCGGTCGTGATCGACGGCGAGATCGACGTGGCGCCCGTGCTGCAGCTCGTGCTCACGTGCGACCACCGGGCGATCGACGGCGCCGACGGGGCGGAGTTCCTCCGCACGCTCGTCGCGCTGGTCGAGCAGCCGGCGCTCGCGCTCTGAGGCGCCGCCCCATGGTCGTCCGTCGCGGAGGCGCGCAGGATCTCCGATTCCTCCGGGACATGCTCCACCACGCCTACTACTGGAAGGAGCGCAACCCCGACGTAGGCGCCGGGCCGGTCGCCCTCTACGTGAAGGCGTGGGGCCGCCGCGGCGACACCGCGGTGATCGCGATCGACAACGGCTTCCCCGTCGGCGCCGCCTGGTACCGGCTGTTCACGCCGAAGCAGCCGGGCTACGGCTTCGTCGACGAGCGCACGCCGGAGCTCGCGATCGCGGTCGTCCCGAACGCGCGCGGCCGTGGGGTCGGCTCGGCGCTGCTCGACTCGCTGCTCGATCGCGCCCGCGGCGAGGGCCACGAGTCGATCTCGCTGGCGGTCGACCGCAACAACGAAGGCGCGATCGCCCTCTACGAGCGCCACGGCTTCGCACAGCGCGGGGCGACGGACGACACGATCACGATGGTGGCGCCGCTCGGGTGAGCGCCGGCGCTAACTGTTCTTGGGGGCTGCGCTGCGGCGAAGGAGGGGTGCGTGGGGGGAACCATGGGTTCCCCCCAAGCTATCCTCGCCGTCGGGAAACGACTGAAAGGTTGAAACGAGATGGAATGTGACGTTGCCGTCCTCGGCGGCGGCCCGGGAGGGTACCCCGCCGCGATCCGCGCGGCCCAGCTCGGGGCGAAGGTCGTCTGCATCGAGAAGGAGCCCGCGCTCGGCGGGACGTGCCTGCGCGTCGGCTGCATCCCGACGAAGGTCTGGGTACAGACCGCGCACGCGCTGCACGCCGCCCAGGAGATCGCTCCCAAGCTCGGCGTCGACTCCGAGCCGCGGCTGAACTTCGGCCAGGCGGTCGAGTGGAAGAACGCGGTCGTCGGCCAGATGACAGGCGGCGTCGCCCAGCTCTTCAAGGCCCACGGGATCGAATGGGCCCAGGGTGTCGGACGCTTCCGGGACGCGACCACGCTCGCGGTCGAGGGCGGGGAGGACGTCACGTTCAAGAGCGCGATCGTCGCCAGCGGCTCGTCCCCGATCGTGCCGCCCATCCCCGGGCTCGACTCGCCCAGAGTCGTCGACTCGACCGGCCTGCTCGAGCAGACCGAGGTGCCGCGCCGGCTCGTCGTGCTCGGCGGCGGCATCATCGGCTGCGAGTTCGCCTCGATCTTCCAGCGCTTCGGGACCGAGGTGGCCATCATCGAGATGCTGCCGTCGCTGATCCCGATGGAGGACGCCGACGCCGCGAAGGAGCTCCAGAAGGCGTTCACGAAGCGCGGCATCGCGGTCAACCTCGAGCGGCAGTGCACCCGGGTCGACGACACCGGCGCCGGCCTCGTCGTCCACTTCGGCGACGGGGAGACGGCCGAGTGCGACCTGATGCTCGTCTCCGTCGGCCGCGCGCCGAACGTCGAGGGCATCGGCCTCGAGGCCGCGGGGGTCGAGTTCGACCCGCGCAAGGGCGTCGCCACCGACGAGCATCGCCGGACGACCGCGCCGAACGTCTACGCGGTCGGCGACTGCGCCGGCTACTGGCAGCTCGCCCACACGGCCTTCCGCGAGGGCGAGGTGGCGGCCGAGAACGCGCTCGGGCACGAGGCGACGATCGTCGACCCAGCCGTGCCGCGCCCGATCTACACCGATCCCGAGATCGCCGGCGTCGGCCTCACCGAGGCGCAGGCGCGCGAGCGACACGGCGAGAACATCGCGGTCGGCCAGTTCCCGTGGGTGGCGAACGCGCGCGCCGTCATGTCCGGCGACGTGACGGGCTGGGTCAAGTCGATCCACGAGACGACCTACGGCGAGCTGCTCGGGATCGTCATCGTCGGCCCGCACGCGACCGACCTGATCGAGACCGGCGTGGTCGCGCTCGACGCCGAGGCGACCGTCGAGACGGTGGCCGACGGGATGGCGCCGCACCCGACCCTGTCGGAGGCGATCAAGGAGGCCGGGCTCGTCGCGCTCGGCCGCCCCATCCACATCGTCGGCAAGCGCCGCGCCGCAGCCAAGGCGTAGCGGCCATCGTCCGGAACGGACGTGTCCTCGTGCCTGGCACGGGGACACGTCCTTCGGCGTCGCCCGAGCCGTTCCGATCGCGCTGCCGCGGCTCAGCGAGTAGTCTCCACGGTCGTGAAGAGTCAGCGCGTCTACGCGATCCTCGGTTTCCTCGTCTGGCAGATCGTCAAGCGGCAGGCTTCGCGACGTGCGAAGCAAGCCCTCGCGAGCGAGGGCGGCGGCGGCTCCGGGCGCCGCCGCGGCGGCATCGTGCTGGCGGTGGCGGGGGCCGCCGCAGCCGTCGGCGCCCTCCTGTGGTGGCGGCAGCGCGAGGGTGCGACGGAGCCCGCCTGGGAGCCGTCCGTGCCCACCACCTCGTGACGTCGCTGCGCGACGTCGATCCGCGCCTCATCCGTCCGGGCCTCGAGGGGATCGTCCCGTACGAGCCGGGCAAGCCGGTCGAGGAGGTCCAGCGGGAGCTCGGCCTCGACCGGGTCGTCAAGCTCGCCTCGAACGAGGGCCCGTTCGGTCCGTTCCCTGCCGCGCTCGAGGCGATCGAGCGCGCGCGAGGCGAGCTCAACCGCTATCCGGACGGCGGCGCGTACCGGCTCCGCCACGCCCTCGCCGAGCGTCACGACGTCCGCTTCGAGGAGATCACGGTGTGTGCGGGCGCGGACGCCGTGATCGGCTACGTCTCGTACGCCGCGCTCGACCCGGGCGACGAGATCGTGACCGGCTGGCCGTCGTTCCCGAGCTACGTCCTCGACCCGCTCAAGCTCGGCGCCGTCCCCGTCCGCGTGCCCCTGCGCGACCACCGCTTCGACCTCGACGCGATGCTGGACGCGATCGGCCCGCGCACGAAGCTCGTCTTCATCGCGAGCCCCAACAACCCCACCGGCACGATGAACGGCCGGGCAGAGCTCGACGCGTACTTCGAGCGGGTGCCGGAGCACGTCCTCACCGTCCTCGACCAGGCGTACCTCGAGTACGTCGAGGAGCCCGACTACCCCGATGCGATCGCCGCGTACGCCCGGGCCGGCCGCCGCGTGCTGGTCCTCCGCACGTTCTCGAAGATCTTCGGCCTGGCCGGGCTCAGGGTCGGCTACGGCGTCGGGCCGGCCGGCGTGATCACCGCGATCGGCAAGGTGCGGCGGGCCTTCGACGTCACCTCGGCCGGCCAGGAGGCGGCGCTCGCGAGCCTCGACGACGCCGCCGAGCTCGAGCGGCGGCGCGAGGTCAACCGCAGCTCGATGGCCAGGCTCGACGAGGTGCTCCGCGCGCACGGCTTCGACCCGGTCGGGCCGGCCGTCGCCAACTTCGCGTTCGTCGAGGTCGGAGACGACGCGGGGCCGTTCAACGAGGCGCTCCTGCGCCGCGGCGTGATCGTGCGGCCGATGGGGGCGTTCGGCGCCCCCGGCGCGCTCCGGATCACGAGCGGCCTGCCCGGCGAGATCGACTTCCTCGCCGAGGCGCTGGCGGACGTCGTCGCAGCCCGGGTGTAGCCGCCGCATCGGCTATCCTCGTCCGACGGGCGCGCGGCGCCCGTCTCGCATGCGGACGACGCTGAAGAGAGGGATCGGGCGCGGCGCCGCCGCCGACGGGAACGGCAAGCCGATGCTGCCGCCCGGCGCGCTGTCGCCGATCAGCGTGTACCAGCAGCCGCCGCCGCCTCGGCGCAGCGGCACGTCGCTCGTCCTCAGGGCGCTCGGCTGGCTGGCGCTCGCGGTGATCGTCTGCGCCGGCGGGGTCGCCGGCGGCGTCTACCTCTACCTGCACGAGTCCGTCGCCGCGGTCGCCCCGAAGAGCGTCGAGGTCAAGCAGGCGATCAAGCGGCTGAACACGCCCCTGCCCGGCCAGCCGGCGACCGCGCTCGTGATCGGCTACGACCGGCGGGCCGGCGAGGCCAAGGGCGCCCCGTCGCGCTCGGACACCCTGATGCTCGTGCGCGCCGATCCCGACGCGGAGACGATCTCGCTGCTGTCGTTCCCGCGCGACCTCTCCGTCGAGATCCGCTGCCCGGGCGAGGCAACGTACGTCGCCAAGATCAACGCCGCCTACACCGACTGCGGCGCGCAAGGAGCGCTGGAGACCGTGAAGACGCTCACGAACCTGCCGATCAACTACCTGATCACGGTCAACTTCCGAGGCTTCCGGCAGATCGTCGACCGGCTCGGCGGCATCTGGATGGACATCGACCGGCGCTACTTCAACGACCGCGGCGGCCCGTACGGGTACGCCAAGATCAACCTGCAGCCCGGCTACCAGCGCATGAACGGCTGGAAGGCGCTCGACTTCGTCCGCTTCCGGCACACCGATTCGGACATCCACCGGAACGCCCGCCAGCAGCAGTTCGTACGGGCGCTGAAGGACCAGATCGAGACGTCCTTCTCGGTGACGACGCTGCCGAAGCTCGTCAACGCGATCACGCGGAACGTCGAGGTCGGCCAGGGCGGCGGCCGCGACGTCTCGGCCAAGACGGTCCTCTCCTACGCGCTGCTCGCGTACAGCCTGCCGCCCGGGCACGTCTTCCAGTCGCGGATCGAGGGGCTGGAGGGCTTCAGCGACCTGACGACCGCGCCCGAGAACATCACGCGCGCGGTGCGCGAGTTCACGCACCCGGACGTCGAGTCGCCGCAGAAGGCGACCGCGGTGGCGCTCGGCGAGAAGGTGAAGCGGAAGGCGCCGGCCGCGCGCGAGACGACGGTCGCCGTCCTGAACGGGAACGGCATCACCGGGGCGGCCGCGAACGCGGGCTACCTGCTCGGCCAGCGCGGGTACCAGGTCGTGACGCCGCCGAACGGGGTCCCGGCCGACGCCCCGACCTACGACTACTTCCGGACCCAGGTCTACTTCGACCCGCGCAAGGCCGGCGCGCAGCTCGCCGCGCGACGGGTCGCGAACCTGTTCGGCTCCGCCGACGTCAACAGGGTGCCGGGCCAGATCCGCCGGCTCGCGAACGGCGCCATGCTCGTCACGGTCGTCGGGCAGACCTTCCACGGCAACCTCGCCTCGGCGCCCGTCGACCAGACCCCGCAGAAGCAGCAGGCCGCGGTGGCGCCGGGCGCCTCGGCGGCGCGCGACCTGCTCCGCGAGCGGCGTGACCGCATTCCCTACCCGATCCTCGTGCCGACCGTGATCGAGCGCTCGTCCTGGATCGACCGCGAGAAGCCGATCCGGATGTACTGGCTCGACGAGGACCGCAAGCACAAGACGGTCCGCCTGACGTACCGCATGGGCTCGAACGAGTACTGGGGCGTCCAGATGACCGACTGGGAGGACGCGCCCGTGCTCAGCGGCCGCAACTTCGTGCGGAACATCGGCGGCCGCCGCTACGAGCTCTACTACAACGGCCCCCATCTCCACATGGTCGTGCTCCGCGCGAACGGGGCGAGCTACTGGGTGGTCAACACCCTGCTCGACAAGCTCTCGAACGAGACGATGCTCGCGATCGCCAAGGGCCTGCGGCCGCTCGTCAAGGTGAAGGGTTGACCGCTGCGGCGCGCGCCGCCGCGGCGCTGGCGCTCGTCCTCGCCGTCGCCGTCGGCGGCAGCTCGGCCGCCGCGGCCGCCAAGAAGCCGATCCGGGTCACGTTCGTCGGCGACTCGGTCGCCGCCGCGATCGACTACGTCCCCTCGGCACGGAGCACCCTCGCGCGCGGGCTCCGGCTCCACCTGGATCTCGCGGTCTGCCGGCGCCTCGTCGCCGCCAGCTGCTCCTACCAGGGGGTCACGCCGTCGACCGCTCTGCAGGCGGTTCAGTCGCTGGGCCGGGGGGTCGGTGACGTGCTCGTCGTCGACGTCGGCTACAACGAGGGCTCGAGCGGCTATCGCGAGGGGATGCGCCGCGTCATCCGGGCGGCGCTCGCCCAGGGAGCCACGGCCGTGGTCTGGGTCACGCTGCGCGAGTACCGCGACATCTATCGCTCGACCAACGTCTCGATCCGCAGCGAGGCGAAGCGCTGGCCCCAGGTGCAGGTCGCCGACTGGAACGCCTTCAGCCGCGGCAGGCCCTGGTTCCGCGGCGACGGCCTGCACCTCACGTCCGCCGGCGCACACGGGCTTGCCTGGCTCGTGCGCCCGTACGTGCTCTCGGCCGCGTCCGGGACCCGGTAACCTGCGGGCCGCCCGGCCCCGAGCCCGCGTGGCGCGTGCCGTGCCAACCGTTCCGCCGGCCCCGTCGTCTCACGCAGGAAGGTCATGCCTCGCCGGACTCGCGCCCGCTCGCTCCTCCGCCGCGCCCTCGCGGCGCTGCTGGTCGTAACCGTCGCGGCCGCGGGGCTGACGGCCGCGGCTCCGGCCGGCCGCAACGCGGCGGGGACCGTCGACGTGTGGTTCCTCAAGGGCGAGCAGGTGGTCGCGATCCCCAAGCCGGGCTCGAGCGCCGAGGACGCGATCCGGGCGCTGCTGGCAGGGCCGACGGCCGCCGAGCTGAAGACGGGCGTCCGAACGTACGTGCCCGACGGCACGCCGCTGCGGTCCGTGTCGGTGGAGAACGGCGTCGCGACCGTCGACCTCGGGGAGCGGTTCGTCCAGGGAACGGACTCCGCGAGCCTGCTCGCGCGGCTGTCGCAGGTCGTTCACACGCTGTCCGGGCCCGAGGGCGCGACGAAGGTGCGCCTGCTGATCAAGGGCGGCACGCCGCTCGGGATCTTCCCCGGGGCGTTCGCGGCGGCGCCGATCGGCGTCGACTACCTCGAAGCGCCGAACGTGCCGCCGCCGGTGCACGTGACCCCGACGGACATCCCGGTGCGCGACGACGTCCGCTCGGTGCAGCAGCGCCTCGTCGAGCTCGGCTACCTGCTGCCGCGCGACGTCGACGGCCAGCTCGGGCCGGGCACCGAGGCAGCGCTGATCGCGTTCCAGAAGTGGGAGGGCCTCGACCGCGACGGCCAGATCGGGCCGCAGACGCTGCGGCGGCTCCGCACGGCGACCCGTCCGACGCCCGTCACCCGCGGCGCCGCCGGGAAGCGCGCGGAGGTGCTGGTCGACCGGCAGGTCGCGCTCGCGATCGAGGACAACCAGGTCGTGCGGGCGATCCACGTCTCGTCCGGCAAGCCGTCGACGCCGACCCCGACCGGCGACTACAGGGTGTACGAGAAGATCGCGCGCTGGTGGTCGGTGCCGTTTCGCGAATGGCTGCTCTGGGCGAGCCCGTTCAACGGCGGCATCGCGTTCCACGAGTTCCCGGACGTGCCCGTCTACGCCGCGTCGCACGGCTGCGTGCGGATGCCGCACGCGGTCGCCCAGTGGATGTACGACTTCAACCTGGTGGGGATGCCCGTCAAGGTGATCGCGAGCTCGCGATGAGACGGCTGCTGCTCGCCGGTGCGGCGCTCCTGCTCGGCCTGGCCGGGACCGCGGGCGGCGCCGCCCCGCCGGCGACGACGACGCCGGGCCGGCTCACGGTGGGGGTCAACCTCCCGAGCGAGGGCTTTCAGGTGGGCGCCGTGCGCGGCACGCAGGTCGTCGTCGCGCGTGGCCTCGAGATCGACCTCGCGAAGCTGCTCGCGCGGCGGCTCGGGCTGGAGCGGGCGGTCTTCGTCCAGAGCCGCTTCGACCGGCTCTTCTCCGCCGGTGCGAAGCCCTGGGACCTCGCGATCGCCGAGATCACGATCCGGGACGACCGGGAGCGGACGGCGGACTTCAGCGTCCCGTACATGACGGTCGACCAGGGCGTTCTGCTGGCGCAGACGGTGAGCCCGACGCCGCGGACGATCGCCGGGCTCCGCTCGCTCCGTCTCTGCGCGCTCGCCAAGTCGACCGGCGCGACGCTCGTGGCGGAGCGGATCCAGCCGACGACCCCGGCGCGGAGCGTCGGCAACGTGGCGCACCTGATGCTCGATCTCCAGACCGGCCGCTGCCAGGCGGTCGTCTACGACGCGCCCGCGCTCGGCACCCTCAAGAGCCGCGCGCCGGCGCGCTTCGGCCCCTTTGCCGGGATCGTCGAGACCGGCGAGCAGTACGGGATCGCGCTCCCGCAGGGGAGCGCGCTGAGAGGGCGCGTCAACGCGGCGCTGAAGGCGCTCCTGGCGGACGGGTCGATCGACCGCCTGCAGAAGAAGTGGCTGACGACGGACGTCGACGAGCTGCCGGTGCTGCGCTGAGATGCGCGAGCCGCTGATCACCGAGGTCAAGCAGATCGCCGTGGTCGTCCGCGATCTCGAGGCGACGCTGCACGCCTACGTGCACGAGTACGGCGTCGGCCCCTGGGAGATCTACGAGTTCAACCCGGAGACGGTGACGGAGATGGTCTGGGAGGGCAAGCCCGCGGAGCACGCGTTCCGGCTCGCGGTCACCATGGTCGGCACGGTCCAGTGGGAGCTGATCCAGCCGCTCGACGATCGGGGGCCGTACGCCGAGTTCCTCGCGACGAAGGGCGAGGGCCTCCACCACGTCGCCGTCGGCGTGCCGGGCTACGGCGAGGCGCTCGACGCCGCGCGGGCGAAGGGCCGGCGGGTGCTCATGGGCGGCGAGTACCAGGGCGCGAAGTTCTCGTACCTCTCGACCGACGAGGACCTCGGCGTGATCACCGAGATCTTCGACTGGCCGCCGGACCTGCCGCGGCAGGCGCCGGACGCCACGTATCCCTGACGTCCGTCACGACGCGGCCGGCGCGTCCCCGGCCGGCGGCGCCTCCGCCTGCTGCGACGCGCCCTCGAGGTCCAGCCGCGGCAGCACGCGGCCCAGCCGCTCCGGCAGCCACCAGGTCGCCCGCCCGACCACGACGAGGATCGCGGGTGCGAGCGTCAGCACGAGCGAGGCCGCCAGCGCGACGCCCACCGAGAGGCCGACGCCGAACTGCTTCACGATCGGGTCGCCGTTCAGGACGAAGCTGCCGAACACCGAGATCATGATCAGCGCCGCCGCGACGATCACCCGTGCGCTCGCCTCGAGCCCCGAGGCGACCGCGTGCCGGGGCTCCTCGCCCCGGGCCCGCTGGTGCTCGACCTGGCTGAGCAGGAACACCTGGTAGTCCATCGACAGCCCGAACAGCACGGCGAACATCATCAGAGGCACGTAGCTCGCAATCGGCACGGTGCCGCTCGCGGTGTCCAGGCCGACGAGGCTGACGCCCCAGCCCCACTGAAAGACGGCGGTCAGCACCCCGAACGCGGCGGCGACGGCGAGGACGTTCGCGAGCGCGGCCTGCAGCGGCACGACCAGCGAGCGGTAGGCGGCCATCAGGACGAGGAAGCTGAGGGCGATCACCGTCAGGATCACGAGCGGCAGCCGGGAGCTGATCGCGGCGGCGAGGTCGACGTTGCTCGCCGTCGAGCCGCCGACGAACGCGTCGAGGTCGGTGCCCGCGGTCGCCTGCGGGATCGTGTAGGCGCGGAGCGTCCGGACGAGGTCCGCCGTGTCGGGCGACGCGGGAGCGGTCGTGGCGATGACGGTGAAGGTGGCGGCGTTGGCGCCCTTGTTGAGCTGCGGCGGCGACACGAGCGCCACGCCCGGGGTGGAGCCGAGCCCGTCCTGGAGATCGACGAGGCGCGGGTCGGTGCCCCGCTCGTCGCCGCCGGCCTTCGTCAGCTCCTGCGTCAGCTCCGCCTGGAGCTGCTCGGCCTGCTCCTGGTTGGTCGTCGCCTGCTGCTGCAGCCCTTCGAGCTGGGCCTGCTGCGTCTGGAGGTTCGCCGCCTGGGTCTGCAGGCTCGCCGCCTCGAGCTGCAACGCCGTTGCCTCCTGCTCGAGCTCCTGCTTCTGCTGCAGGAGCACCGCCGACTCGCTCGCGAGCGACGAGGCGGAACGGGCGAGCGCGACGGTCTGCTGCGTCAGCGCCTGCTCCCGGGCGCGCAGGGCCGCCTGCTCGTCGCGGAGGGCCTGCTCGCGTGCCCGCAGCTCCTGCTCGTCCTCGCGCAGCGTCGCGAGCCGGTCCTCGAGCCGCTCCTCGCGCCGCTCGAGCGCGCGCAGCTCTGCTGCGAGCGCGGCGCGCACCTTCGGATCCTGCGCCCGCGCGAGCTCGGCCTCCCTGGCGCGGATCTCCGCCCGCGTGCGGGCCAGCGCGCGTGTCGCGGAGCCGGTGGCGGCCGCCAGGCGGAGCGCCTCGGCGGTGAGCTCCCGCTGCTCGGTCGCGATGCTCCGCTCCTGCGTCTGCAGCCGTTCCGCCTCGCCCTCGAGCCGCTGCGCCTGCGACTGGAGCGCGCGTTGCTGCGCGGTCAGCTCCCGGGACTGCTGCTCGAGGGCCTGCTGCTGGCGCTCCAGGTCGGCCTGCTGCCGCTCGAGCGCGGCCTGCTGCTGCTTGAGCGCGTCCGACTCCTTCGTCAGCTCGTCCTTCTGCGCCGTCCCCTCCGTCTGCTCTTGCTCGAGCTGCTGCTGGAGGCCCTGCGCCTGGCTCAGCTGGCTCTCGTACTCCGGGCTGGGCGCCGCCGGCGTGCCGAGCTCGACGGCGACGAGCAGCGGGCCGTTGTAGCCGACGCCGAAGCCGGCCGTCATCAGGTCGTAGGCCCGGCGCTCGGTCGTCGAGGCAGGCGTGGCGCCGATGTCCTCCTGGCCCAGCTGGAGCGAGAAGACCGGGATCACCAGCGGCACGAGCAGGGCGACCGCGGCCAGCATGGCCCACCACGGCCGGCCGGTCACGAAGCGCGCCCAGCCTGCCCAGAAGCCGCGGCCGGGCTCCTTCGGCCGCGGACGCAGGAACGCGGGCAGTGCGAGCGAGTCGATCCGGCGCCCGGCCAGGGCCAGCAGGGCGGGCAGGAGCGTCACGGCCGCGAGCACGGC
Organism: Gaiellaceae bacterium; assembly: GCA_036555085.1. Lineage (GTDB taxonomy): Bacteria > Actinomycetota > Thermoleophilia > Gaiellales > Gaiellaceae > Gaiella. The sequence continues at coordinate 3,956 of DATBMD010000305.1, read as the reverse complement.
GGTCGCCACCGCCACCGCGGAGGCGTATCCCAGCGAGGTGACGAGCGGGATCCCGGCGACGGCGAGCGCGAGCAGGGCGATCACGACCGTCCCGCCTGCGTAGACGACCGCGCTCCCCGACGTCGCGACCGTCAGGGCGATCGACTCGGTGACGCCCATGCCGGCCCGCAGGTGGCCGCGATGGCGGCCGACGAGGAAGAGCGCGTAGTCGATCCCGACGCCCAGCCCGATCATCGTCGCGAGCGTCGGCGCGATCGACGGGACCGTGACGGCGTGCCCAAGCAGGCCGATCAGCGAGAGGCCGACGACGAGGCCGATCACGGCCGTCGCGATGGGCATGCCCATCGCCACGATCGTGCCGAAGGCGAACGCGAGGATCACCATCGCGGCGACCAGCCCGACGAGCTCGCTGCTCTCGGTCGACGGCTCGGAGAGCTCGCTGCCGACGGGGCCGCCCGCTGCCACCTGGAGCCCCGCGGCGCGCGCGGGCTCGGCGGCCGCGAGCACGCCGCCGGCGATCTCCTCCGTGAGCTCGCTCGAGCCGACGTCGAGCAGGACGGGGATGAAGGCGGTCTGCCCGTCCTGCGACAGCTGCGCCTGCCCCTGCCGGCTGAACGGATCGGTGGCGCTGTAGACGTGCGGCAGCTGCACGATCGCAGCGTGCGCGGCCTCGATCGCCTGCTTCCTCGCCGCATCGGTGACCTTCCCCGTCGTCGCGTGGAAGACGATCGGGCTGGTCCCGTTCTGCTGCGGGGGGAAGCGCGCGGCGAGCAGGTCGGTCGCCGCCTGGCTGTCCGTGCCCGGCAGCCGCAGGTCGTCGCTCGTGTTCGCGCCGTACGTCCGGACGAGCAGGACCACGGCGACCGCGGCGACGAGCCAGCCGCCGAGGAACAGCCACCTGCGAGTGGCTGCGAGCCGGCCGATGCGATGCAGCAGCTTGCCCAAGCCGACCTCCGTGCGCGGGTCGTCAGCCGGCGGGCTTCTCGGCGTGCCCGCCGAACTCCTGGCGCATCGCCGAGAGCGCCTTGTCGGCGAACTCGCCCAGCCCGCGCGAGGAGAAGCGGGAGTAGAGCGCGGACGTCAGCACCGGCGTCGGCACCCCCTCCTCGATCGCCGCGATCGACGTCCAACGGCCCTCGCCCGAGTCGCTGACGCGGCCCGCGAACTCGTGCAGGTCGGGCGACGCCAGCAGCGCCTGCGCGGTCAGGTCGAGCAGCCAGGAGCCGATCACGCTGCCGCGCCGCCAGACCTCGGCCACCTCGGTGGTGTCGATCTCGTACTGGTAGTGCTCGGGATGCTCGAGCGGGCTCGTCTCGGCGTCGGCCTCGCGCGGCCGCTTGCCGACGTCGGCGCTGCGGATCACGTTGAGGCCCTCGGCGTACGCCGCCATCAGGGCGTACTCGATCCCGTTGTGCACCATCTTCACGAAGTGGCCCGCCCCGTTCGGGCCGCAGTGGTACCAGCCCTGCTCGGACGGGGCCGGCGGCCCGCTCCGGCCCGGCGTGCGCGGCGCGCTGTCGACGCCGGGCGCGATCGAGGCGAAGAGCGGCGACAGGCGCGCGACGACGTCGGTCTCGCCGCCGATCATCAGGCAGTAGCCGCGCTCGAGCCCCCAGACGCCGCCGCTCGTGCCGCAGTCCACGTGGTGGATCCCGCGCTCCGCGAGCGAGGCGGCATGGCGGATGTCGTCGTGGTAGTGGGTGTTGCCGCCGTCGACGATCGCGTCGCCCGCCTCGAGCGCGTCGGCGAGCTCGGCGATCGTCGTGTTCGTGATCTCTCCCGCCGGCACCATCACCCAGACGGCGCGCGGGCGCTCCAGCTTCGCGACGAAGTCGGCCAGCGTCGTCGCGCCGCCCGCGCCATCGGCCTCGAGCGCCTCGACGGCGGCGGCGTTCACGTCGTAGCCGACGCACCGGTGTCCGTCGCGCAGCAGCCGCCGCACGAGGTTGGCCCCCATCCGGCCGAGACCGACCATGCCGAGCTGCATCGGGCTGTCCGTGGCCATCGATCGCACCTTTCGTCGCTGACGCCGTCGAAGACGGGGACGATACGGGAGGAAGACGCGGCTTGGCTTCGGCGCCCGACGCGTCCGTGCGTCAGGCCTCCCGGGCGGCCTGCTCGAGGGTCGTCGGGACCTCCTTGCGGCCGACGAGCTTCAATCCGATCAGCGGGAACAGGAGCACGGACAGCATCCCGGCGCCGACGAGCGCTGCGGCCTCGTCGCTCGCGAGGTCGCCCTTCTCGACCCCGATCGACGTGATCGCGACGATCAGCGGCAGGGCGGTCGCCGAGAAGAGCGCGAGCGCCCGGCGATCCCGGCCCTCGAAGAGCTTGAAGTACAAGGCCAGGGCGGGGAGGCCGCGGACGAGGAGCAGCAGCAGCAGGCAGATGGGCAGCAACGCCAGCGCCGACCAGGAGTCGACGAGCGCCTCGAGGTCGAACTCCATGCCGCTGACCACGAAGAAGATCGGCACGAACAGGCCGAACGCGACGCCCTCCACACGGATTCTCACCTGGGCGCCGAGCTCGCCCCGGGTGACGAGGCCGACGATCAGCCCCGCGGCGAACGCGCCGAGGATGTAGTCGAGGTCGAGCGTGTCCGCGAGCCAGACGAGGAACGCCAGCGTCACCAGCACCAGTCGCACGGCCAGCTGGCCGCTCGCATGCAGCGTCTGCGCGATCGCGTTCAGGATCGCCGGCGGTCGGGCCCGCAGCGCGAGGGACGCTGCGCCGAACGTGATCAGCAGGAAGAAGGCGAGCAGGACCGTCTCCACCGCCGCGTTCGTCCCGTTGAGGAACAGCGCGATTACGACGATCGGCAGGAACTCCCCGGCCACGCCGACGCCGATCGTCATCAGCCCGAGCTTCGAGTTCAGCGCGCCGGCGTCTCGCAGGATCGGCATCAGCGTCCCCAGCGCGGTGGTGGCGAGCGCGATCCCGACGAAGCCCACCGAGCCGACGAGGTCGGTCGCGTAGAGCAGCGTCGCCGCCCCGAGCCCCAGCGCGAGCGAGATCAGCCAGCCGATGCCGCCGAACGTGATCGGCGTGCCCCGCACCCGGTCGAGGTCGATCTCCATCCCGGCGACGAGGAAGAGGAAGGCGAGCCCGAGGCCGCTCAGGAACTCGATGTACGGATCGAGCCCGGCGAGGTCGAGCACCTGGGGGCCGATCAGGATGCCGAGCAGCATCTCGACCACGACCGTCGGAACCACGAGCCGCCGGAGGCTGGAGGCGATGATCGGCGCCGCGGCGATCGCCGCCGCGACGACCGCGATCGAGCCCAGGTCCGGCGTCGGGACCGCCATCGCGAGCGAGTCTACTTTCCGCTGTGTCTGGCGCCTCCTACACTGGCCGGGTGCCCGACGCGCCTCCGCACGAACCGGCCGAGGCACGCGTCCGGCCGGCGCGATGAGCGAGCGCACGCGCTCCTGGATCGCGGGGGCGCTGCTCGTCGCGGGCGCCCTCGTGCTCGCGGTGGCGGTGCTCGTGATGTACGCGTCGCATGTCGTCCTCGACCGGGACGCGTTCGCAAAGACCGTCACGACCGCTGTGAAGGAGCCCGCCGTCCGCGAGGCGATCGTCGGCGACCTCGCCGACGCCGTGATCCGGAGCGAGCCGGACCTGCTCTCGTTCCGGCCGCTCGCGATCGGCCTCGGCGGCGACCTGATCGCGTCGGGCGATCTCGACTCGATCGTGCATCGGGCCGCGATCGAGGCGCACGAGGTGATCTTCGAGCGCGGCAACAGCGCCGTCGTCCTCGACCTCGGGGACGGCGCCGAGCTGATCGCCTCGATTCTCGCCGTGCGCGCTCCCGATACGAGCGAGGCGCTGCGGGTCGAGCTCGAGGCCGTCGTCGCCCGGGTGAACAACCGCAGCTTCGCGGCGCGGACGCTGCAGGCCGCGGAGGCGCTCGGCGTGCTGAGGTGGGCCCTGCCCGTGCTCGGCGCGCTGCTGCT
>DATBMD010000283.1:0-4591 GCA_036555085.1 Gaiellaceae bacterium | reverse complement strand
GCCCTCGCGCCACGCGAAGCGCCCGGCGGCGAGCACGCCGGCGGGAATCGCGACCAGCTCGAGCGGCTGCTCTCCTACCGGCGGTGGCCCGGACAGCGACGCGAGCCACAGCGCCTGCGCGGCGTAGAGCGCGGCGCCGTTCCCGGTCGCGACGATCCGGCGCACGCCGCGCCCGCCGAGCACGGCCGCCACGTCGTCGAATCCCTCGGCACGCTCGAGCGTACGGGCGATCGTCACCGGCACCCGACGCGTCTCCGACCACAGCCGCGTCTCGGCCCGCGCCGGCATCGGCCGACCGTACCACCGGCCGCCGATCGCGAACAACGCGAGCCGTCGGGTGTTACCGTTGGCCGGTGGGCCTGCTCGCCGGGTCGGAGCTCCTCCACCGCCGCGTCTCGCGGGTGATCGCGGAGGACATAGCGGCAGGCGTGCTCGCCCCGGGCGACCGGCTCCCGTCCGAGCGCGACCTGAGCGAGAAGCTCCACGTGAGCAGGGCGACGGTGCGGCGCGCGCTCGCCGACCTGGTCGACGAGGGCCTGATCGAGGCACGCGCCGGGCGCGGCTCGTTCGTCTCGTCGGGGCCGATCGGCGAGGCGCCGAACGCGCTGATGAGCCTGAGCGAGCTGGGCGCGTCGCGCGGCCTGGCGACCGAATCGCGCGTGCTGTCCTCGGACACCCGGCCCGCGACTCCCGACGAGGCGGAGGCGCTGGAGATCGCGCCCGGCGCCACGGTCTTCGTGCTCGAGCGGCTCCGGCTGCTGGACGGCGTCCCGATGTCGCTCGACACGAACCGCATCCCGCTCGCAGTCGCCCCCGTGCTGCCGGAGATCGACTTCACCTCGGCGTCGCTCTACGAGACGCTCGACGCCGCGGGCGCGGGACCGGTGCGCGCGATCTACTCGGTGCAGGCGGTCGAGGCCGACGTCCGACGCGCCCGCCTGCTCGAGGTGGCGCCGGGCGCGCCGCTGCTCGAGACGGCGACCGTCGCCTACGACCGGACGGGCCAGCGAGTCGAGCTCGGCGAGATGATCTACCGCGGCGACCGCTACCGCTTCCGGGCGTCCCTGACGCGCCGCCCGCGCTAGTGCGGCATCTCGTAATGATGCACCGGCTTCTCGATCGCCAACGACTCTGTCTATCGGCCGCAGTAGCGGGCCGGACAGGTCCGGCCCCTACGGGGTTTCCGGTGCAAGGTTTGGAGAGGGCGCACCAGGCGCCGGTTACGCCGAGTCGAAGGCCGCCGCGGCCGCCTCCTGCGCTGCGCGGAGCACGGTGGCCCGATTGACGGCGTTGAGCACCGCGCGGAGCGACGCCGTGACGATCGAGGGGTGGATGCCGACGCCCCACACGACCTCGCCGTCCACGTCGGCCTCGACGTAGGCAGCCGCCGTCGCGTCCTCGCCGCGGCTCATCGCGTGCTCGTGGTAGTCGCGCACGTGCACGTCCAGCCCGAGCGCGCGACCCACGGCCGCGACGAGAGCGTCGATCGGCCCGTTGCCCTCACCCTCGAGGATCCGCTCCTCGCCCTCGACGAGCAGCTTCGCCGCGATCTGGTCGACGTCGCCCTCGCTCGAGTGCGTGTAGCCCACGAGCTCGAACGGCGACACGTGATCGAGGTAGTGCTGGTGGAACGTCTCCAGCAGCTCGGCGGCGGTCAGCTCGCCGCCGCGTGCGTCGGTGATCGCCTGCACCTTCTGGGCGAAGTCGACCTGCAATCCGCGCGGAAGGTCGAGGTGGTGCTCGACCTGCATGAGGTATGCGACCCCGCCCTTCCCCGACTGCGAGTTGACGCGGATGATCGCCTCGTAGGTCCGGCCGACGTCCTTCGGGTCGATTGAGAGGTACGGGACGTCCCAGAGATCGGAGCCCGACCGCTCCTGCGCGTGCATCCCCTTCTTGATCGCATCCTGGTGCGAGCCGGAGAAGGCGGTGTAGACGAGCTCGCCGGCGTACGGGTGGCGCGGGTGGACGGGCAGCTCGTTGCATTCCTCGACGATCCTGCGGGCCTCGTCGATCCGGGTCAGGTCGAGCCGCGGGTCGACGCCCTGGGTGAGCAGGTTCAGCGCGATCGTGATCAGGTCGACGTTGCCCGTGCGCTCGCCGTTGCCGAAGAGCGTTCCCTCGACCCGCTCCGCGCCGGCCATCAGGCCCAGCTCGGCGGTCGCGACCGCGGTGCCCCGGTCGTTGTGCGGATGCACCGACAGGATCGCGGCGTCGCGCTTCGTGAACGCGCGCCCGAACCACTCGATCCGGTCGGCGTAGACGTTGGGCGGGAACTGCTCGACGGTCGTCGGCAGGTTGACGACCATCTTCGCGTCCGGCGTCGGCCCCCACTCCTCGGCGACGGCCTCGCAGATCTCGAGCGCGTAGTCGAGCTCCGTGTGATGGAAGCTCTCGGGCGAGTACTGGAAGACCACCTCGCCCGGGGTCTCGGCGGCCAGCTCCCTGCAGAGCCGCGTCCCGCGCACCGCCAGGTCGGTGATGCCGTCGCGGTCGAGCCGGAAGACGACGCGCCGCTGCGTGACCGACGTCGAGTTGTAGAGGTGCACGATCGCCCGGGGCGCGCCCGCGATCGCCTCGAACGTCCGCTCGATCAGCTCCGGCCGCGCCTGCGTCAGCACCGCGATCGTCGTCGTCTCGGGAACCACGTCGCCCTCGATCAGCAGCCGCACGAAGTCGAAGTCCGTCTTCGAGGCGGACGGGAAGCCGACCTCGATCTCTGGCACGCCCAGTGCCAGGAGCAGGTCGAAGAACCGTCGCTTGCGCGCGCTGTCCATCGGGTTGACGAGCGCCTGGTTGCCGTCGCGCAGGTCGGTCGAGCACCAGATCGGGGCGCGGTCGACGACCCGGTCGGGCCAGGTTCGGTCCGGGATGTCGACGGTGTCGTAGGGACGGTACTTCCAGTGCGGCATCGTCATCGCGCGGTCTCCTTCGGGTCGGCTGCGGGCGCACCACGGGTGCGGGGAGGAGTCGTGGTATGTCACGCGCCGCTTCCCCTAGCGGGGAAGGAGGAGCAGGCCGAGGCCGAGCGAGACGGAGGAGAGTGCGACGTCGCGCCGACCGGCCATGGCGCCACGATATCCGACCCGCCGGGGCGTCGCCACCTTCTAGGCGCTCCGAACCGCTGCCACCAGGCGGCGTGCCTCGGCATCGAGGTCGGGCGCGCCGCTGAGCGACGACCCTGCCCCGACCGCAGCGGCGCCCGCCCGCAGGTAGTCGGCGGCGTTGTCGGCGGAGATACCGCCCGTGACGAGCAGCGGCACGTCGGCGAGCGGGGCGAGCAGCTCCCGTACGTAGCGGGGCCCTCCCAGCGAGCCCGGGAAGAGCTTGACGAGAGCGACGCCGGCACGCCAGGCGGCCTCGACCTCGGTCGGCGTCAGCGCGCCCGGGATCGCAGGCAGGCCGAGCTCGCGGCAGCGGGCGACCACGGCGTCCGCGTAGGTCGGGCTCACGCACGCCTCGGCGCCCGCCGCAGCCGCGTCGTCGACGTCGCCGGCCGTGCGCACCGTACCGGCGAGCACGGCGACATCGCCGCGCCGGCGCAGCCGCTCGATCGCCGCCGCCGCGCCCGGGTCGTCCATCGTCACCTCGACCACGCCGACGCCCGCGCCGGCCAGCACGTCGACGACCGCATCGACGTCCGCCACGCGGCGGAGCACGGCGACGAGACGCTCCGCCCGGATCCGCTCGATCGCATCCACGGCGTCAGCCTACGTCCGGGTTGGTGCCGGTTGTTGCCTAGTGGCGCTGCGAGTGGGAAGATCGCAGGGGACTGAGTCGTCTTGAAGGAGACGGCGGCGTGCCGTCCGACGGTGCGCCGGGGATGCGCCACACAACGGCGCCGAGGCTAGGAGAGGCCAGCCTATGCAGGAGGTATCCACAACCGCCACCCTCGTGGAGCCAGCGGCGTTCGAGGGAGGCATCCGCACGGTTCTCTCACGACAGGAGATCGAGGAGGCGCTCGAGGCCGACGCCGACTCGTTCGCTCTCTGGTTCGACGTCGCCAGCGGTGACGACACGTCCCGGCTCACGCTGGAGCTGACGCCCGAGGACGCCGAGCAGCTCCTTCGCGGCTCCAGCGGCGACGAGGTGACGGTCGCACTCGGCGGCGAGGGCCTGATCAGCATGTTCGAGGACCCGGACGTCGAGGCGCACGGGCTGCGCGAGGCGGCCGTCCTGATCGGGATCGTCGCCGTCGGCGCGACGGCGGGAGTGGCCGAGGCCATGCCGATCATGGACGTCGGCGACGCTGCCGCACCCGTCGCGCTCGCGGGCGCAGCCGGCGCAGCCGGCACGGAGTCCCCCGCTGCGACGACAGGCGGCGCAGGCATCGCCTCGACGGCGAGCACGCCCACGGTCTACTCCGACGCGATCGACCGTGCCGTCGCGGCGCGTGAGGCCGCGGCAACGGATGCGGTCGACCGGGCGGTCGCCATCCAGGCGAGCCAGCCGGGGATCGGCGGCGCGGTCGCGGCAGCGGGCGACGAGTCGCCGGCGTCCGTGACCGGTGGGGCCACCGGCGCGGCGATCGGCGGCGCGGTCGGCGCTGCGGGCCTCGACTCGCCGGCCGAGACGACCGGGGGCGCAGGCC
>DATBMD010000308.1:0-2898 GCA_036555085.1 Gaiellaceae bacterium | reverse complement strand
GACGACGTTCCCGGCCGAGAGCGACCCCGGCAGCGATCGACCGTTCGCCCAGATCGTCGAAGGGCCGATCGCGTTCTCCGCCCTGTGCGAGCACCACGCCTTGCCCTTCACGGGCCACGCGCACGTGGGCTACGTCGCGGGCGATCGCATCATCGGCATCTCGAAGCTCACGCGCCTCGTACGCCTGTTCGCGCGCCGCTTCACGGTCCAGGAGCGTCTCGGCGAGGAGATCGCCGACACCCTCGAGCGGCTCGTCGAGCCGGAGGGCGTGGCCGTCCGGTTGGTGGCGTCGCACCTTTGCACGCAGATGCGCGGGGTCGAGGAGCGGTCACGGACGACCACGACTGCCTGGCGCGGGGTCTACGGCGATCCCGAGCTGCGCCGCGAGTTCCTCGACCTGGCCCGATGACCGACCTGGGCCCGCTGAAGCTGCTCGACGAGCGGCCCGGCCCCGCGCTGCCGCTCGTGCCGGAGCTGCGGCGGCTCTACGGCGGCGACCTGCTGCTGGCGGAGCGGTGCCTGTACGCGAACTTCGTCGCGACGGTCGACGGCGTCGTTGCGATCCCGTCGCTCCCCGACTCGAACCGGCTGATCGCCGGCGGCAGCGACGCCGATCGCTTCGTCATGGGCCTCCTGCGGGCCGCCGCCGACGTGATCCTGATCGGCAGCGGGACGCTCCGGGCATCCGCCCGCGGGCGGTGGCGGCCCGAGACCGTGTTCGCGCCCGCCGCCGGACACTACGCGGCGCTTCGCCGCGAGCTCGGGCTGGCCGCGAGCCCCCGCGTCGCGATCGTGACCGCGTCCGGGTCGATCCCGCCCGACCACGTCGTGCTCGCCGACCGGCCGCTCGTCCTCACGACGGAGCACGGAGCCGCCCGGCTCAGAGGGTCGGTCCCTGCCGGGGTCGAGCTGCGCGCGCTGCCGGGCGACGACCGGGTCGACGTCGGCGCCGCGATCGCGCTCCTCCGCGAGCTTGACCACGGCCGCATCCTGAGCGAGGCGGGCCCTCACGTCTTCGGGGCGCTCGTCGCCGCCGATCTGGTCGACGAGCTCTTCCTCACGGTCTCGCCGCTCCTCGCCGGGAGGCATCCCTCGGGATCCCTCGGGCTCGTGGAGGGCGTCCCGCTGCTCCCCGAGCAGGCATTGCCGGCGTCGCTGCGCTCGGTCCGCCGCCATGGCGAGCACCTCTTCCTCCAGTACGCGCTGGTCGAGTCATGAGCCGAGCCGAACCGGGAAGGCGACGAGGCGGCGAGTCGAGATCCCCCCGAGCAGGTCCTCGTCGGGTTTGCGTGCACGGACGAACACCGTCAGCAGTCGACGGCATCGCAACGGGCTCCTTCCTCACCCGCGTTGCACGTTCAGAACGACCAGAAGTGGGGGACGAGAACGACGGCGACGATCGCGTAGAGCCCCATCAGCGGGAGACCGAGCTTCCAGTAGTCGCCGAAGCGGTAGCCGCCGGGCTCCATGACCATGATGTTCGCGGGGGTCGCGATCGGCGTCAGAAACGCAGCGCTGGAGGCGACGCAGACCGTCATCAGCACGGGCTTGGCCGACACGTCGAGCTCCGCGGCCGCGCTGAGAGCGATCGGGACGACGACGAGCACGGTGGCGGTGTTCGAGATCAGCTGTCCGAGAACGAAGATGATCACCACGAGCCCGACGAGGAGCGCGTGCGGGCCGTGGTCGCCGACGATGTCGAGGAGGCCGTCGGCGAGTTGCTCCGCCGCGCCGGTCTGCGTCATCGCGGTCGAGAGTGGGATCAGCCCGCCGATGAGGATCACGGTCGTCCACTGGATCCCGTGGTAGGCCTGCTCGATCGAGAGCACGCCGGAGACGACGATGGCGCCCGCGGCCAGGAGGCCGGCGACGGCGGCGGGCGTGAGGCCGGTCGCGAGGAGGACGATCATCGCGGCCAGGATCGCGAGTGAGCGGCCAGCTCCCGGGCCGAGCGGCACGGCTTGCCTGCGGACGGCGTCAGGGTCGTCGACGACGACGACGTCGGGATCGCGCACGTGGTGGTCGAGGTCGGCCCAGGTTCCCCGCAGCAGCAGCGTGTCGCCGGCCTGGAGCACCGTTTCACCGGCACGGTCCTCTTCTTGCCGCTGGATCGCGACCACGACGAGGTCGCCGCTGTCGGTGACCATGCCCGGGTACGCAGCGTCGCCGATGAGGCCCGACCGCGGCGGGATCACAACTTCGGCATTGCCGTAACGACGGGTGAAGAGCCCGCCCGGCTGTAAGGCGAGCCCGTACTGCTCCACGAGGGTTCGCGCGTGCTGTGAGAAGTCCCGCTTGGCGGTCTTCGGCGTCCTCGTCGGCAGCAGCCGGCCGCCGACGAGCAGGACGATCGCGATCGTCCCCGCGAGGAGCGGGATGCCGACGAGGGCGAACTCGAAGAAGCCGAACGCGCCGACGCCCGCGTCGTCGGCGGTGTCGGAGACGATCACGTTCACGGGCGAGGCGGTGAGGGTGAGCATCGACCCTGCCATCGAGGCAAAGGCGAGCGGCATCAGCAGCCGCGACGGGGGGCGGTGCGTTCGAACCGCCAGGAGCGCGACGGCCGGGACGAGCGCTGCGACGGCGCCGTTGGGGGTGAGGGCCACCGTGAGGAGAGCAGAAGCGATCATCGTCAGGACGAGCATCCGCGCCAGGCCCGAGCCTGACCGGACCGTGAGCTGCTGCCCGACCCAGCCCGTGATGCCGGTCGCGTCGAGCGATTCCGCAACGACGAACAGCGCGGCGATGAACACCGTGGTGGGGTTGCCGAAGCCGGCAAGCGCCTGCTCGATCGTCAGGATGCCCGTGGCCCACAGCGACAGTGCCGTCCCGACCGCGACAATCGCAACCGGAAACCGATCGAGAAAGAACACGGCGACGACGGCCGCGAGCAGCAGG
>DATBMD010000128.1:0-11440 GCA_036555085.1 Gaiellaceae bacterium | reverse complement strand
CGCCGCGCACCACATGTCGGGGAACGACGGGTCGACGTCCGTCGTCGACGGGTACGGGTCGAGCTCGACGTCGCCGTCGACCACGAGCGGCGAGGCGCCGCCCTGGACCCCGTGCCGGTCGCGCTTGTAGTAGATGCCCCACAGCTCGTCCGTGACGAGGTCGCCGTCGTCCGTCACCAGCGGGGCGTCGGTGTCGAGGTGGATGACGGGCGGAGCGGAGCCGTCGGCCGTCGCGAACAGCATCGGGTCGACCGTGATCTCGCCCTCCTGCAGGTTCCAGTACGTCCACATCGGCCGGTCGCGGACGACGTCCCCCGAGGGTGTCCGGACGTCGATGGTCTCCGGCAGCCCGAGCAGGCGCCAGAAGCGCCGTGCCCAGGGCCCGGGGGCGACGACGACCTGCTCGCCGACCCGGATCGCGCCCTCGCTCGTCCGGACGGCTGTGATCGACCCGTCGGTGCCGTCCTCGAAGCCGGTCACCTCGACGCCGGTGAGGATGCTCACGCCCTCGCTCTCGCACTTGCCGACCAGCCCGTCGACCGACTCCTGGTTGAACGCGAACCCGCCCTGGTGCTCGTGCAGGCAGACCGTCACGCCGCGGGCGCGCCAGTCCGGGAAGAGCGAGCGCATGTGCGCGTCGACCTCGGACTCGCCGACGATCAGCTCCGAGCGATAGCCGATCCGCTCCTGGCGCTCGTAGGTCGCCACGAGGTCGGATTCCTGCACCGCCGCGCCGAGCGCCATGTAGCCGACGGGGTTGTAGTGGTACGCGACCGGGTCGGACTCCCACACCTCCACGCACGCCTGCATCAGCTCGGACATCGCGGGCTGGAAGTAGTTGTTGCGGACGACTCCGCAGGCGATGCCGGAGGCGCCTGCTCCGGGGCGCGACTTCTCGAGCACGGCGACGTCCTCGCCGGAGCCGAGCCCGCGCGTGCGCAGCTCGGCGGCGAGGTGGTAGGCGGTCGAGAGGCCGTGGATGCCGGCGCCGACAACGACGTACTGGGCGGCTGAGGGGCGTGTCATGTAAATTGCCTCCTGGGCAATGCTGTTCCGAAAACGAGTGAGGAGACGGTAGCATGCCGCGAACGGGGAGCCCGGCAACCCGCCACGTCGCCGCGGTCGAGCGGGCGGTCGCCGTCCTCGACGCCCTGGCCGCGGCCGGCGAGCTCGGCACCAACGACGTCGCGCGGCGCGCGCGTCTCAGCGCCAGCACCGCCTCGCGCCAGCTCGCCACGCTCGCCGCGGCCGGCCTGGTCGAGCACCTGGCCGGCTCGGGGCGCTACCGGCTGGGCCACCGCCTCGTCGAGCTCGGCAACGCAGCGCTCGCCCGGCTCGACCTCCGCGACCTCGCCCGGCCGCAGCTGCGGCAGCTCGTCGACGTCACCGGCGAGACCGCGACGCTGTCGGTTCCCGGCGGCCGCGACGCGATCACGATCGACTACGTCCAGAGCCCGGCGTCGGTGCAGAGCATCGCGCGGCTCGGGCGGCCGAGCATCGGGCATGCGACCGCGGCGGGCAAGATCGTGCTCGCGTTCGGGCCGGGTGCCGCGGAGCCCCCGCTCGAGCGGTTCACGGAGCGAACGATCGTCGCTGCGGCCGAGCTCGAGCGGGAGCTCGAGCGGGTGCGCCGGAACGGCACCGCCGACGCGGTCGAGGAGCGCGAGCCGGGGCTGAGCGCGGTGGCCGCGCCGGTCTTCGGGCCGGGCCGGGAGCTGATCGGCGTGCTCGGCGTGCAGGGGCCGGCGGAGCGCTTCGACGCGGTCGCTCGCGCAGCTGCGGCAGCCGCCGCCGCGACCGCCGCCGGGCAGCTCTCGACCGCGCTCGGCTACCGCTCGTCCTCGTAGTCGCCCACGATCCAGAGCAGGCAGCCGACGTCGGCCCGCAGCCGCGCGGCGGCCCGCCGGAGCGCCCGGCGGCGCAGCCGGGCGGGATCGGGCCCGAACACGAGCAGGCCCGCGTCGCACGTCTCCGCGAGCTCGACGAGCGCCGGGACCGGACGCATGCTGCGCACGCGCAGCCGCTGCACCTGAACGCCGAGCGACCACGCCGTGCGCGCCGGAGCGGCGAGCGCCGCCTCCAGCTCGGGCGGGTCGTCGAGCTGGTCGTGGCGCATGTTGACCGACATCGCGAGCGGTGGCAGCTCGACCACGTTCGCGACGATCAGGGGCTGTCCCGACTCGAGCGCGGCTCCCACCGCGAACGTGACCGCCGGAGCCGCGAAGGGGACGCCGAGCGTCGCCAGCACGACCGGTCGCTCGCCCCCGGCCGGCGTCACCGCCGCGCCGACCTCGCCCCGGCGCCCGACGGAGTGCACGGCTACTCCGGGGTCAGAGACCAGGTCGGCAGGCTCCGGGCCCGGCGCCGGAGCTTGCGCCGCCACCACGGCATGAACCAGATGAACCAGAACGCCATCACGACCGGGAGCAGGAGGATCAGCCCCGGCGAGACGACCAGCGCCAGCAGCCCGAACACCGCGGCGAGCCCCAGCGCCGCCGCGATCACGTACAGCCGGTAGCGGCGCATCTCCCGCATGATCCCCCAGTAGGTCTCCGCAGGGATCTGGTTCGTGTTCCAGCGCCGGCCGCACTCCTCGCACTGCCAGGTGTCGCCGTAGGGAACGTGTCGCAGGGCGCCGCACTCGCACTTGACCGTGATCGGCGGTCCCTTCACGGCTCGATTCTACGTCGGCCGTGACGTTGAATCCGGCTCGCCTCGCTGGTAGCGTCGCGCAACCCCGGAGAGCGCAAGGAGGTCGACCGTGGCCGAAGCCGTCATCGAGGAACGACAGCTCCTGAAGGCGTTGCGCTGGTACGACGGCTTCGTCATCGCGCTCGCCAACCCCGGCTTCCTGATCGGGGCGCTCGGGGGGTCGATCGGCGTCCTCGGCGGCTGGGGGGCGATGCTCCTCTGGTCGATCTCGATGATCCTCGGCGTCCTCGCCAACTGGGTCTACTCCGAGCAGGCGGCGATGTTCCCGGACAAGCCGGGCGGCATCTCGCTCTACGCGCACGAGGGCTGGCGCAGGTACTTCACGCTCGTCGGGCCGATCGCGACGTTCGGCTACTGGTTCGCGTGGTCGAGCGTGCTGGCGAGCTTCGGCCTCCTGATCGGGTCGATCGTGCAGGCCGAGTGGTTCGAGGGCGAGACGTGGACCTTCGACACCGGGCCGGTCGACGCCGGCTTCCCGCACGTGGTCGCCGCCGTCCTGATCGTCGTCGTCTGGCTGTTCAACATCTTCGGAGTCCGGCCGGCGGTCTGGGTCGCCTACGCCACGGGCGCGCTGCTGATGATCCCGCTCGCGGTCTTCATCATCGGCCCGTACCTGACCGGCGAATGGTCGAGCTCCAACATGGAGTGGTCGGTCGCAAACTGGCAGACGGCGATCGCGTGGCTGTGGCTGATGGGGTGGTCCGCGTACGGGGTCGAGACGTGCGCGACCTTCGCGCCCGAGTACAAGGACACCGTGCACGACACCGCGCTCGCGCTGCGCAGCTCGGCGCTCTTCTCGCTCGGCGTCTACGCGCTGCTCCCGCTCGGCATCGGCGGCGTGCTGCCGCAGGAGGAGGTGGCGGCGAACCCGTACGCCTTCTACGTGCCGGCGTTCGACGCCATCGTCGGGGGCGCCTCGAACCTGATGGTCGTCCTGCTGATCGCGAGCCTGATCCTCTCCATGAACACGGCGACCGCGGACGGCTCGCGGGCGCTGTACGGCATCGCCCGGGACGACATGACCATCAAGCAGCTCTACCACCTGAACCGCTTCCACGTGCCGGGACGGGCGATGACGATCGACATGGTCATCAACCTCCTGCTCGTCTTCTTCGTCGGCAACGTGCTCGCGATCTACGTCGTCGGCAACCTCGGCTACATCCTCTCGCACGTCTTCGCGCTGAGCGCCTTCGTGCTCCTGCGCCGGGACCGGCCGAACTGGCCGAGACCGATCAAGCTCAGCCCGATCTGGGTTCCGATCGCCGCCGCGCTCGCAGTGATCAACCTCTTCTTCACGGTGATCGGCGTCTGGTACACCGAGCTGATCGGCTACGGCGGGACGAAGGAGATCCTCTACGGCGTCGGGGTGCTCCTGATCTCGGTGCTCCTGTTCCTGTTCCGGCGGATCGTCCAGGACAAGCAGCCCGTACACCTGCGCGAGGAGACGCCGACGATGCCCGAGCAGGCGCCCGCGGGCGCGTAGCGCTCAGGCGGCGACCACGCGGTCGAGCCAGCGCTCGAAGAGGCCGCGACCGACGGCCCGCATGCCATCCGCACGCTCGCCGATCTCGGCGAGGAAGCCCTGGGCCGAGTCGGCGCCGAGCGTCCGCTCCAGCGAGGCGGCGTACTCCGGCACGGCCGCCCACTCCTCGGCCATCGCGCCCGAGATCTCGAGGTGGAACTGGACGCCGTAGGCGCGCCCGAAGCGGAAGGCCTGATTCTGGTAGGCCGGTGACGACGCGAGGCGCACCGCTCCGTCCGGCAGGTCGAACGTGTCGCCGTGCCACTGCACCGTCGCGATCTCGCGGGAGAGCCCGCCGAACACCTCGTCGGCGAGCCCCTCTTCGGTGAGCGTCACGGGCAGCATCCCTACCTCCGGCGCCGGCCCCGCGTAGACGCGCGCGCCGAGGCTCGCCGCCAGCAGCTGGACGCCGAGGCAGACCCCCCAGTACGGCGTGGCGGCGCGGACCGCCTCGCCGATCAGCCGCTTCTCCGCCGTCAGCCAGGGCAGCGCCGCGTCGTCTGTGGCCGACATCGGCCCGCCCATCGCGACGATCGCGTCGTACCCGCGCCAGTCCGGCAGCGGCTCGCCCTCGTCGACCTCGACCCGGTCGAGCACCGCCCCGCGCTCGCGGAGCACGTCCTCGAAGACGCCCGGCGGCTCGCAAGCGATGTGCTGGAGGACGAGCGTGCGCACCCGCGCTCGAGTCTACGCCGCGGGCTCGGGCGTGCCGGCGGGGTGGGCGCGCGCCGCTGCGGCGGCGACGAACCGCTCGAAGACGGCGAGGAAGCGGCGGTCGACCCGCCACTCCTCCTGCAGCTCCCACTGGACGGCGAGCACGTGCCCGTCCGTCTCCAGCTCGACGGCCTCGGGGACGCCGTCCGGCGCCCGCGCGACGACGCGCAGGCCGGGAGCGACCCGGTCGAGCGCCTGGTGGTGAAAGCTGTCGACGTCGATCGAGGTCACGCCGAGCGCCTCGTGCAGCAGGCTCCCCGGCTCGATCTCGATCGGGTGCCGCGGATGCTCCGGCACGAGCGGGTCGCCGTCGAGCGAGGCCCGCTCGACCTCCTTCCAGGCGACCCAGCCCGGGTCCGACGGGTGCGCGGCCCACTCGCGCACGAGGCTCACGTCCTGGACGAGCGATCCGCCGAGCGCCACGTTCAGCACCTGGATGCCCCTGCACATGCCGAGGATCGGCAGCCCCCGGTCGAGCGCGCGCTCGACGAGCTCCAGCTCGAACGCGTCGCGCCGCGGCTCGGTCGCGGCGAGCTTCGCGTGCGGAGCCTGTCCGTAGCGCGCCGGCTCGATGTCGCGGCCGCCGCCGAGCGCGATCCCGTCGCAGGCGTCGAGCACGTCGTCGAGGCTCTCCGCCGTGCGCGGGAGCGTGAGCGGAACGCCGCCGGCGAGCGCGATCGGCCGCTGGAAGCCGACCCCCTGGTAGTCGCCGAAGTCGTGGAAGCTGACCGAGAGGCCGATCAGCGGCTTGGGGCGGGCTTGCATCTGGACACTCATAGCGGACGGATATAGCATCGCCGCCGACGGCCATGCACCCCGCTACCGACGGGGGACCCCGCGACCGCCTCTGGAAGGAGGGTCATGGCAGACGGGACGGCGCCCCAGGCGGAGAGCACGCTGTCGCCGGAGTTCCTCGAGGAATGGCGGAACGCCGCCTACAACTGCTACAGCTCGGGGCACAAGTTCTGTCGCGAGGTCTGCCCCGTGATGCAGGTCACGCGCGACGAGCGCCACACGCCGACGGCGTTCCACGCCAATGTCGTCGCGATGGACCGCGGCTATCTGACGCTGGCGGACGTCGCCGAGGACTACGTGAACTGCACCCAGTGCGGCGCCTGCGAGCTGCGCTGCCCGAACACGCTCTTCACCGGCGACTTCTACCGCTTCCGCACGCGCACGGTCGATCTCGTCAAGGCGATGCGCGCGCTCGCGGTCGACGAGGGCATCGAGCAGCCGGGCTGGAAGGAGTGGAACGCGCTCACCGAGCGCTACCGCAGCGAGCCGGTCCTGAACGGGACGCCGGCGACGCAGGAGCACGTGGCCGACTGGGCGGACGGGCTCGGCCTCGGCGTCGGCGGCGAGTCGATCCTCTTCTGCGACTGCGAGGCGGCGTTCTACCGGACGTCCCAGCCTCGCGCCGTGGCGCGGGTGCTGCGGCAGGCCGGGGTCGACTTCGGGCTCATGCGGGAGCAGTGGTGCTGCGGCGGGCCGGCCGCCGAGATGGGCTACGCCGAGCAGGCCCGCCGCTTCGCCGAGCACAACGTCGCCGACTGGCGCGCCGCCGGCGCCCGACGGATCCTCGTGCTCGATCCCCACGACTACATCACGTTCACCGAGGACTATCCCGCCTACTTCGGCGACGACCTCGACTTCGAGTTCGTGCTCGTCGTCGAGCTCGTGGCCGAGCTGATCCGGGAGGGGAAGCTCCAGCTGACGACCCCGGTCGAGCGCGTCGTCACCTACCACGACGCGTGCCGTTTGAACAAGCGCAAGGGGATCCACGCGGCGCCGCGGGAGATCCTCTCGGCGATCCCGGGGCTGACGTTCAAGGACGTCGACCACGTCACCCAGTGGTCGTACTGCTCCGGGGCGGGCGCGGGCTTCGCGATCGAGCGTCCGGAGGTCGCGGCGGAGATCGCCCGTCGGCGGGTCGAGCGCGCAGCCGCGCTCGAGGTCGACACGCTCGTCTCGGCGTGCGTGTGGTCGGAACGGCCGCTGTCCGCACAGGGGGCGGAGCGCGAGCGCCCGCTCGAGGTGGTCGACCTGATGGAGCTCGTCGCCGAGGCGGCGGGGCTGGGGAACAGCTGATGGCCGTCCTCGAGCTCGCCGCCGCCGTCGTCGAGGAGCTGCAGGGGATCTGCGGCCACGACTACGTCTTCACCGGCAAGTCCGCCCGCTTCAACCGGGCCCGGGTCCCGGCGCCGTTCCCGGTGCACCGCTGGGAGGACCACGTGCCCGAGGCGGTCGTCCTGCCCCGCACGGCGGAGCAGATCTCGGAGGTGGTCAAGCTCGCGAACCGCGAGCGGATCCCGGTCGTCCCGCGGGCGGGAGGCACCGGGCTGACGGACGGCGCGGTCCCGCTCCGGCACGGGATCGTCGTCGACGTCAAGCTGATGAACCGGATCCTCGACCTCGACCTCGAGGACCGGACGGTCACGGTTCAGCCGGGCATCAACATGCTGAAGCTGAACGAGGAGCTGCGGCAGCACGGGGTCATCTACCCGGACAACCCGGCCTCGTACCCCTGCTCGCTCGTCGGCGGCCGCATCGGCACGAGCGGCTGGTCGCTGATCGGCGGACGCTACGGCCACACGCGCGACCTCGTGATCAGCTTCCAGCTCGTGCTGCCGACCGGCGAGCTGATCGAGGTCGGCGACGGCGGCGGGCGCAAGGTGCGCAAGTCCTCGACCGGGTACCAGCTCAAGCACCTCTTCATGGGCCACCAGGGAACGCTCGGGATCGTCACCGAGGCGACGCTGGAGCTGGTGCCGAGGCCGGAGGCCGAGTTCTCCGCGTTCTTCCACTACCCGGACTACGGGACCGCCTGGCGGTCGACCGGGGCGCTGGCGAAGTCGGGGATCGCGACGCTCGCGGGCGTCGTTCTCTTCGACGAGCGCAAGCTCGCGTACCTGCGCCGCGACGACGAGGCATACATCCCGCAGCCGCCGGACGTCCGGGCGGTCGTGGCGACGGCGATGTACGGCAACGCGGACGAGGTGCGGGCCGGCGCGAAGCGGCTGCTCCGCATCGGGCTCGAGACCGGCGGCTCGTACCTCGGCGACGAGATCTCCCAGGGCGACTGGGCGTCCCGCCACGACCGCTACGCCACCCCGCTCCACGGCCGGCTGCGGAACGGGCAGGTCGTGCCGATGAGCTGGCACTGCGAGGACGCGTCGATCCCGTACTCGGCGCTCCCCCGCGTGCGCGAGGAGTGGCACGCGATCGCCGACCGCCTGATCGAGCGGTTCGACATGTTCGACGACTGGGGCATGTTCGCGTACACGAACGGCGCCTACAAGCCGTGGGCCGACTACCTGACGGAGATCGACATCGGGATCTGGGAGCTGCGCTGGGACGACGAGAGCTGGGCGGCCTGGGTCGAGGCCAAGCGCGACATCGCCGAGGTCGCGATCCGCCACGGTGGGTCGATCTCGGCTTGCCACGGCGCCTGCCGGGAGGGCGAGGTCGATCTCGTCCCGCTCGAGCTGGGCGGCGGCTTCGAGGTGATGAAGACGATCAAGCGGGCACTCGACCCGTTGAACGTCATGAACCCCGGCAAGTACCTCCTCGACCAGGCCTACGACGAGGAGCGGCAGTGATCGGATTCCGTCTGGCCGCACAGCGGCCCCCCGACCCGCAACGCATCAACGACGCGGTCGTCATGCGCTTCGACCACGTGTACGAGGTCGACCCGGCCCTGATGACCGAGCACACGCCCCAGCAGAACATCCCCGCCTGGGACACCCGGCGGATCGTCGACTCCCGCTGGGAGCACCTCGCCTGGATGCACGACCACTTCGCCGACTCCGTCGTCTCCGGCGAGGAGCTGCTCGCGGAGATCGAGGCGGACGACAAGGAGGAGAACGCATGAAGTTCAGCTACGTCACGCTCCTCGACTACCCGCTCGCCGACTCGCTGGAGATGATCAAGACGGCGGACGAGCTCGGGTACTACGCCTGCTACGCGGCAGACGAGACCTGGCACAAGGATCTGTGGCTCGTGTTCGCTGCGGCCGCGGACAAGACGCAGAGCATCCGCTTCGGCCCGAACGTCTCGGGCGTCTACCTCCGGGAGCCGACCCTGATCTGCCAGTCGCTCGGGACGCTCGACGAGCTCACCGGCGGCCGCGTGGACGGTGTCATCTCCTGCGGGAACTTCGGGCTGCTCTCGCAATACGGCGTCGACTGGAAGTCGATCAAGGCGTTCTCGCGCGTCAAGGAGGCGCACCACGTGATGCGCACGTTCCTCGACGAGGGCGCGATCACGTACGACGGCGAGTTCTTCCGCTACAGCGGGCTGTTCACGTTCGCGCGGCCCGTGCAGGAGCGCCTACCGCTCTACATCGGGGCCATGCGAGGGCCGAAGTCGTTCCAGTTCGCGGGCGAGGAGACAGACGGCGTGCACGTCGCGCTGAGCTACACGAAGGAGGCGTACGAGTACGTTGTCGAGAACGTGAAGATCGGCGCCGAGCGCGCCGGTCGCGACTGGCGCTCCCTCGACATCGGCGCCTGGTGCGTGATCAGCTGTGGGCCCGACTCGGAGAAGGCCAAGACCGCCGCCCGCTCGATCGTCGCCTTCTACATCTCGTCGATGCCCGAGGAGCAGATCCGCCTGCACGGGCTCGATCCGGCCGAGATGCAGGAGATCGTCGCGGCGCTCGGCAAGGGCGAGCTCGACAAGGCATACGAGCTGACGACGCCAGAGATCGCGGAGACGCTCTCGATCGCGGGAACCCCCGAGGAGTGCGCCGCCCGCATCAAGCAGTTCGAGGAGGCGGGCGTCAACCACATGATCTGCTGCATCACCGACCCGTTCATCCTGAAGGCCTTCACGGGCAAGGACGTCGACGTGCCGGACGCGAACGGCCAGCTCCGGCTCATCGCCGAGGAGGTGATGCCGGCGTTCGCGCGCGCGGGCGCCGCCACCGCCTGAGCGACCTACAGGTCGCGCTCGAGCCGCGCCTTCAGGGCGTCGTGGCTCTTGACGATCTCCGACTGCGCCTGCCTGCGCACGACGAGGGGCACGAGCAGCTTGCCGATCCCGTGCCCCTCGAAGTCGATCGAGAACGTGAAGCGCGTCCGCTGGCCGTCCTCGAGCGGCTCGAGGGTGCCCTTCCCGATCGGCCGCACCGGGCCGTCGAGCCCGCGAAACCCGTAGCTGCGAGGCGGGTCCCAGTCCGTCAGCTCGGTCGTGAACGTCTGCTCCCGCTTGCCGACCCGCCGCGTGAGCGTCGCCTTCGAGCCGATCCTTGCCGGCTCCGCGTCTAGCGGGCCTGCGCTCACGACCTGCTCCTGCCACTCGGTGAAGCGCGAGAGGTCGGTCACGTAGGCGAAGACGTCGTCGGGGGTCCGGGCGATCTCGACGCTGTGGACGATGGGTGCCACGCTAGTGTCCGGCGGGCTTCTCCCAGCCCTCGAGCACCGGCGGCTGCCAGTCGGTGCCGACCGTGCGCGAGCCCTCGACCCAGGGGCCGAGCTCGGGCTGGGGGAACTTCGTGTGGATCTCCTTCAGCTGGATCCCGTACGAGTTGCCCGACTGGAGGTGCGTGACGAGCACCTTGCGCGCGAGCTCGTCCTCTCGTCCTGCCGGGATCTGGAAGTAGATCTTCAGGAACGCGTTCGAGTAGCGGTCGAACACCGCCGGGACGCCGTCCTCCTCGAGCAGCGTGATGTCCTCGAGCCAGTTGATGTCCTCGCCCGGCGTCGCCTCGAGCAGGTCGACGTCCTCGACCAGCGCGATGTCCTCCTGATACGGGAAGCGGTGCCCCGCGAGGAACTCCGCGTCGATCGACTTGATCTTCTCCGGCTCCGCGTAGGCGAGCTCGTGCGAGTGCGGTTGCGCCCGGCCGCTCACGACTCGACCGTCCGCAGGTCGTGGATCTGCGCGGTCGGGCTCGCGGCGAGCTCCTCCTCGGCCTTGATCGCGAGCAGGCGCTGGACCTCGGCGAGGATCTCGCGCTCGGTCTGCCCGACCGTGTAGGTCGTGCCCGCGAGCGGCACCCGCGCCATCGCGGAGGCCTCGACCGTGAGCGCGGCGAGGTCCTCGGGCTCGAGCGAGTGCACGTTCGTCTTGCCGCACGCGCGCGCGAGCATCTGGAGCTCCATCGTCATCGCCGTGAGGAAGTTGTAGACGCGCTCGGACGCCTCCTCGACGACGAGCCGCTTGCGCAGCTCGGGATCCTGCGTGGCCACGCCGACCGGGCAGCGGCCCGTGTGGCAGTGGTAGCACTGCCCGGCGGGCACGCCGACCGTCCCCTCGTAGTCGGTGACGCCGGGGATCTCCTTGTTGCAGTTGAGCGCCATCAGCGCGGAGTGCCCGATGGCGACCGCCGTGGCGCCCAGCGCGAGGCACTTCGCGACGTCGGCGCCGTTGCGGATGCCGCCCGCGACGACGAGGTCGATCTCGTCGGCGAGCCCGACGTCCTCGAGCGCGCGCCGGGCCTCGGGGATCGCGGCCATCAGCGGGATGCCGGTCTCCTCGGTCGCGACGTGC
>DATBMD010000105.1:0-14570 GCA_036555085.1 Gaiellaceae bacterium | reverse complement strand
GCCGCGGTGATCCTGATGGCCTACGGCTCGCCCGACCGGCTCGCGGACGTCCCGGCCTACTACGCCGACATCCGCGGTGGGAGGCCCGTCAGCCCGGAGCTCCTCGACGGCCTCGTCGAGCGCTACCGGCGCCTCGGGGTCGGCGACGGCGACGGGCCCTCGCCGCTGAACGCGGTCACGGAGGAGACGCGCGCGGCGCTGGAGCGCACCCTCGACCTGCCCGTCCGCACGGGCATGCGCCACTGGCGCCCGCGGATCTCGGAGGCGGTCGAGGCGGCCCTGGGCGAGGGGGCCGGCACGCTCGTCGGGCTCGTCCTCGCGCCGCACTGGTCGACCATGTCGATCGCGCGGTACGAGGCGCTCTTCGAGGAGGCGGTGGCCGGCCGCGCGCACACGCTGTTCGTCCGCGAGTGGGGCGCCGAGCCGGGCTTCGTCGGGCTGCTCGCCGACCGCGTCCGCGGCACCGCCGCCCACGTGGTCTTCACCGCCCACTCGCTCCCGGCCAGGATCCTCGACGAGGGCGACAGCTACCGCGACCGGCTGCTCGAGACCTCGGCGCTCGTGGCGGGCGCGGCGGGGCTCGCGGCCTGGTCGTTCGCCTTCCAGAGCCAGTCGCCGACCGGCGAGCCGTGGCTCGGGCCGGACATCCTCGACCACCTCGAGGCGCTGCGCGAGCGCGGCGTGGAGGACGTGCTCCTCTGTCCCGTCGGGTTCGTCTCGGAGCATCTGGAGATTCGCTGGGACCTCGACGTCGAGGCCGCTGCCCGGGCCGACGAGCTCGGCCTGCGGCTGTCGCGGATCGCGATGCCGAACGCCGACGCAGCCTTCGTCGACGTGCTGGCCGGGATCGTCACGCGCGAGCTCGCCGCGGTGGCGTCGCGATGACCGTCGTGCTCCGGCCGCTGCGCGACGACGAGCTGCCGGCGTGGATCGCGCAGCACGAGCGCTGGTACGCCGAGGACATCGCCGTCCACGGAGGTCTCGGCGAGGAGGCGGCGCGGCGCAAGGCGGCTGCGGACGTCGCGGCGCTCTTTCCCGACGGCAAGGTCGACCCGGACAGCGCCCTGCTGGCGGTCGAGGCCGGCGGCGAGGTCGTCGGCAGCGTCTGGTTCGCGGGGCGTGACGGCCCCGAGGGGCCGTACGCGTTCCTCTACGCAATCCAGATCGACGAGCTGCACCGTGGGCGGGGCATCGGGCGCGAGGCGATGCGCCTCTTCGAGCAGGAGGCGCGCGCCCGCGGCTTCGCGACCGCGATGCTGAACGTCTTCGGAGGCAACGAGCGGGCCCGCGGCCTCTACCGGTCGCTCGGGTGGCGCGAGGCGTCCGTCCACATGACGAAGAGGCTCGCGTGAAGCCAGGCGCCATCCTCGTCGAGGACGTCTCCCGCCGCTTCGTCGTGCGCGCGCGCGAGACCCAGACGTTGAAGGAGCTGTTCGTCGCCCGCGGGCGCACGGGCGGGCAGGAGGTCTGGGCGCTTCGCGACGTCACGCTCCACGTCGAGCCCGGCGAGGCGGTCGGCCTCGTCGGCCGCAACGGCTCCGGCAAGTCGACGCTGCTGCGGATCGTCGCCGGGATCATCCGGCCGACGAGCGGCCGGGTCGGCGCGGGCGGGCGCGTCGGCTCGCTGCTCGAGCTCGGCGCCGGCTTCCATCCCGACTTCACGGGTCGTGAGAACGTCTTCCTGAACGGCTCGATCCAGGGCCTCAAGCGCGCGCAGATCCGCGAGCGCTTCGACGAGATCGTCGCCTTCGCAGAGCTCGAGCACGCGATCGACCGGCCGGTGCGCACGTACTCGTCGGGGATGTACATGCGGCTCGGCTTCGCGATCGCCGCGTTCCTCGATGCGGACGTGCTCCTTCTCGACGAGGTCTTCGCGGTCGGCGACGAGGCGTTCCAGCGCAAGTGCTTCGGCCGCATCTTCGAGTTCAAGCAGCGCGGCGGCACGATCGTCTTCGTCTCGCACGACGCCGCCGCGGTCGAGCGGCTCTGCGAGCGCGCGGTGCTGCTCCAGGAGGGGCGCGTCGCCTACGACGGGCCGGCACACGAGGCGATCGTGCGCTACCGGCGCCAGCTCGCCGGCGTCGCCGACCCGGCGGAGCGTGCGGCCGGGCTCAGGGAGTGGGGCACCGGCGAGGTGACCGTCGCCGAGGCCAGGCTCCTGGGGGCCGGCGGTGAGCAGCGCGAGCAGTTCCTCGCCGGCGAGCCGCTCGCGCTCGACGTGCTGCTCCGCTCGGAGTCGACGGTGGCTGCGCCCCGGCTGCAGCTCGAGGTGCGGGACGACGCCGGGCTGCTCGTCGCCTCGGAGGAGGTCGACACGGCGACGCTCGGCTGGAACGGCGGCGCGCGCGGCCTGCGGGTGCGCCTCGACGTGCCGGAGCCGCCGCTCCAGTTCGGCCGCTTCCACCTTCGCCTCGGCGTGGTCGACGCCGCCGGCGACCGGCTGCTGCACTGGCTCGACGACGCGCTCGTCTTCCTCGTTTACCCGGACGGCGAGGGCCGCGGGCTCGTCCGGCTCGAAGGGAAGTGGACCGCGGACACGAAAGAGGGCGTCCGATGAGCTACCGGACGTGCCCCGACTGGCCCACGCTGATGGAGCTCGCCCCCGATCTCCAGTTCAAGCACATGACGGTCGCCGAGGCGCACCTGCCGGTCGAGGTGCTGACGCAGGTCTCGCACGTGTCGCTCGGGGACGTCGAGATCTGCTGCGACACCGAGCATCACGTCTACTACGCGGCGCACACCGACGCGGAGGTCGCGGCCGCGCTCGCGGCGATTCAGACGCACTGGTTCGAGGTCAGCGAGTGGGCGACCTCAGGCCCGGGCGCCGGCGCCTCGACCACCGCCGCCTGAGCGTCATCGCTCGCGCAGCACCTCGTCCAGCGGGCGCGCGTTCACGACGCTCCCGCGGGGCGCGCCGCCGCGCCGGGCGGTCGCGACCGAGAGCTCGAGCCAGCCCAGGCCCGCGACCGAGTGGGCGTCCGTCGAGCAGACGATGTCCACGCCGGCGGCGACCGCTTCGGCCACGTGCTCGCCGGACAGGTCGAGGCGGTCGGGCAGGCCGTTGACTTCGAGCGCGACGCCTGTCTCCAGCGCCACGGCGAAGACCTCGTCGAGGTCGAGGGCGTTCTCCGGCCGGTGGCCGAGAATGCGGCCCTTGGGGTGGCTGAGACAGCGCGCGGCCGGGTGGCGCATGGCGGCGGTCACGCGTGCGGTGAGATCCTCCCGCGAGGCCCGCTGGCCCGCGTGCAGGGAGATCTGCACCCAGTCGAGCTCGGCGAGCACGTCGTCCGGGAGGTCGAGCGAGCCGTCGGGGAGGATGTCGCACTCGATCCCGCGCAGGACGCGGAACGGCGCGAGCTCGGCGTTCGCGGCCGCGATCTCCTCGGCCTGGCGGCGGACGTCCTCCGCGTCGAGCCCCGGCACCACGCGGACGGCCCGCGTGTGGTCGCAGATCGCCAGGTACTCGTAGCCCGCCTCGCGTGCGGCGGCTGCCATCTCGAGCACCGTGCCCTTGCCGTCGGACCAGGTCGAGTGCACGTGGAGGTCGCCGCGGACGTCGGCGAGCTCGACGAGGTCGGCCGGCACCGCCGGCGCGTCGGGCTCGCGCAGCTCCGGAGGAGCCCATCCGGCTCGGCTCGCCTCGAGCACGTCGCGCTCGTCGTCGCCGTCGGCCAGCCGCCCGAGCAGCTCGACCCAGGCGGGATGCCCCGTCGCTTCGACGAGCGTCGCGCCGAAGCGCCCCGGAGGCGCGGCGACGATCTCGACCGGCAGCCCGTCGGTGGTCGCCACGGTTGCGCGTCCCCGGCCGCGCTCGACGACTCGGAGCACCTCGCTCACCCCGTCGAGCCGATCGAGCGCACTCGGATCGCCGACTACCACGGCGAGGCGCTCCGGTTGCTCGACCCCGCGTCTGGGGTCGCCCGCCGCCGTCCCGCCGAGCGCCGCCGCGAGCGTCTCGACGACGCGTCGGGCCTGGCTCAGCGTGACGCCGCTGCGGGGCCGCCGCGCCCGCTCGCGCGCGCGGCGGATCAGCGCGGGGGCGACGCGCTCCTCGAGCTCCGCGATCTCGGCCAGGGACCCGGTCTCGACGAGCTCACGCAGCCGCGCCTCGATCGAGGCGCCGACCCCGGCGAGCTCACGGGCGCGGCCCACCCGCACGAGCCCGGCGACGTCGGCGGGTGTCGCACGCACCCGGTCGGCCGCGCGGCGGTAAGCCCGCACCGCGAAGGAATCGGCGCCTGCCGCGTCGAGCAGCGTCGCGAGGCGGTCGAGCGCGTCCGCGAGCTCGTCGTTCGTCGGGCTCAGTCGTCGTCCTGGTCGCGCACGAGCTCCAGCGTCGCGCAGTGGAGCCCGGCGATCGCGAAGCGGTGGCTCTCCGAGAAGTCGACCTGGATCACCTCCACGTCGTGCCGCTCCAGCGCCTTCAGCACCGTGGGCGAGCCCGCGTTCATGACGATCTTGCCGGGCGCGAGCGTGACGCCGTTGAGGGCGAGGTCCCAGTACTCCTCGACCGGCACCTCGATGATCGTGACGTCGCGCCGGATCAGCTCCCGGACGAAGCCGTAGTTGACGAGGTGCGGGGCGAGCAGGACCTTTCCGTGGTCGACGGTCAGCATCACCATGTCCATGTGCGACGTGCCGATGTTCCCGTTGCCGGTCGAGTCGTACCAGCCGGGGCTGTGGCCGACGATGAGCTCGATCCCGAGGCCCGACAGCACGAACTCGAGCTGGCGCAGGCCCTCCTCGTTCGCCACGACAGACTCGTTGAAGACGAACGTCTTCGCGTCCAGCCAGCGGCCCGCCCCCGGCTCGCAGATCCCCTTCCCGTGGATCGTCGCGTAGATCGGCACCTGTAGCGCCGCGAGCACCTTCTCCCAGATCACCTCCCGGCCGCGCTGCCACGAGCCCAGCCCGTAGCGGTGGAGGATCGCACCGCCGTGGACGACCAGGCCGCCGCCCGCGAGCGTGACGAGGTTCTTGATGTAGCCGTAGGCGCCGATCGCCGGCACGGGCGGCTCGATGAAGTTGACGCGGACGCCGTTGTCGGCGAGCACCTGGTAGTACTCGTCGTACTGCGCCTGCAGGCGGCCGAGGTCGGCGTTGCCCGCGGCCGACGAGTAGTAGTACTGCCACTCCTGCGCGTACTCCGGCCGGATCTCGTTCTCGGTCGGGCGGGAGACGAGCACCTCTCGCAGCGTGCCGAGCCCCTCGGCCCCCCAGCGGCGGCCCCAGATCTGCTCGACCTCGTCGTAGAAGTCGGTCTCGTGCAGCAGGTAGTTCCGCAGCGGCTTCCCGGGCTCGAACCACGGCAGCGACTCGAGCACCGCCGGCTCGTCGTGCGTCTCGCTCGGTCGCGGCGACGAGTAGGACAGCTCCACCGTCTCGCCGTCGGCGGTCCGGACCCGGAACGGGACGGTCTCGCGGGTCGCCGCCTCGCTCGTGCCGACATCGGTCGCCATCGCACCTCCTTCGTCCGTCGTCTCGGCCTGGATGTTCGATCCCGCCGCGCGACCGGTCAAGCCGCTGCGGACCCTGGCGGCGCCACGGCCGCCGGCCCCGGATGCCCAGAAAGGACGAGGGACTGTCCCCTGGTGTCCGCGGCGGCCATGTCCCAGGCGTGCCGGAAGTGTGACAACTCGTCCACAGCGACGCTCGTCCGGCGCGGGCGCGGCTCCGCTCGGACGCGGCTCCGGCCGGTGCGGTGCCCACTACGCTCCGGGCGTGGTCGCGATCGTCGTGCCCTTTCGGGTCGGAGGCAAGAGCCGGCTGCCGCCGGAGCTGCGGAGCGACGCCGCGCTGGCGATGCTCGGCGACGTCCTCGACGCCGCCGCCGCGGTCGGGCCGATCTGCGTCGTCACGTCGGACGGCGGCGCGCGGTACGTGGCCGAGGGCCTGGGCGCGACCGTGCTCGACGATCCGGGCGGCGGCCAGGGCCGGGCCGTCGCAGCCGGGCTCGCCGGCCTCGCCGGGTCGGTGCTCGTCGTGAACGCCGACCTGCCCCGCGTCCGGCCGTCCGACCTGAACGCGCTGGCCCTCCCTGCGACGGCCGGCACGCTCGCGCTCGTCGAGGCGCCCGACGGGACGACGAACGCGCTCGGCCTGCCCGCGCCGGAGGCGTTCGCGCCGCTCTACGGGCCCGGCAGCGCCGCGCAGTTCCGCGCCCACGCGCGCGCCCTGGGGCTCGTCTGCCACGATGTCGCCCTCCGGAACCTCCAGCAGGACGTCGACACGCTGGCGGACCTCGAGCGGATCGGGCCGCGCTCGGGACCGCGCACGCGCGCGCTGCTCGCGGCGCTCAGCGCCTGACAGGAGGCGCCCGCACCCCCGCCGCGAGCCGCTCTCCGTAGGAAATACCCATGCCGTGCGCGGCACTCCCCGTTTCCCCTGCGGTCGCGCGTGCACTAGCCTCGGGCGCGTGAACAGTCCGAGCCCGCGGACCGACGCCACGCGCAACCTCGTCATCGCGACGGCCGCGTTCGCGCTCTGCTTCACGGCTTGGGGACTGCTCGCGCCGCTCGCGCGCAAGTTCGAGGACGACTGGGGCCTCTCGAGCTTCGAGACGTCGGTGATCGTCGCCATCCCGGTCGTGCTCGGCTCGCTGCTCCGGATCCCGGTCGGGGCGCTGACCGATCGCATCGGCGGGCGGCGCGCGTTCGCCGCCGTCATGGTGCTGTCGGCGCCGCCGGCGCTCCTGCTCGGCTACGTCGACAGCTACTGGGCGCTGGTGGCGACCGGATTCCTCCTCGGCGTCTCCGGCTCGTCGTTCGCCGCCGGCGTGCCGTTCGTCGCCGGCTGGTACGCGAAAGAGCGCCAGGGCTTCGCCGTGGGGGTCTACGGAATGGGCAACATCGGCACGGCGGTGGCGGCGTTCGGCGCGCCGGTGATCGTCGAGTGGCTCGGCAGGCCCGCGCTGGGCTGGATCGTGGCCCTCGTGCTCGTCGCCGCGGCCGTCGGGGTCTACGTCGCCGCCCAGGACCCGGAACGGCGCGGTCCACCCGCCCGCTACGGCGAGGTGCTCCGCTCGGGCTGGCCGTTGTGGCGGCTCGCGACGTTCTACTTCGTCACCTTCGGCGGCTTCGTCGCGATGGCCGTGTTCCTGCCCAAGCTGCTCAAGGACTGGTTCGACCTCACGCTCGTGGACGCCGGCCTGCGAGCGGCGGGGTTCACCGTCGTCGCGACGCTGGCGCGCCCGACCGGCGGTTGGCTCTCCGACCGTATCGGTGCGACGATCGTGCTGATGGTGGTGTTTGCCGGCATCGGGATCGACGCCGCGGTGCTGGCCGCGCTCGCCGGCGATCCGGAGATCGTCTCCGTGACCGTCGCGTGCCTGACTCTCGCCGCCTTCCTCGGGGCCGGCAACGGGGCGGTTTTCAAGCTCGTGCCGCTGGAGTTTCCGCAGGCCACCGGCGCGGCCACCGGCATCGTCGGCGCCGCCGGCGGGCTCGGCGGCTTCTTCCCGCCGCTCGTCATGGGCGTCGTCAAGGACGCCACCGACAGCTACGCGCTCGGGTTCCTCGGGTTGCTCGTGTGCTGCGGCGCGTGTCTCTGGATCGCCGTCCGACTCTGGCGCACGGCCCGTCCGCTGGCGGCCGCGTGACGCTCCTCGACCGCAGCCGGTACTTCGGCGCCGAGCGCAGCGCGGAGGGCTGGAGCGCCGTGCTGCCCGACTCGCGCGAGTCCGAGCGATTCTGGCGGGCGCGGTGGCAGCACGACCGGGTCGTCCGCTCGACGCACGGCGTCAACTGCACCGGCTCCTGCTCCTGGAAGGTGTACGTCAAGGACGGGCTCGTGGCGTGGGAGACGCAGCAGACCGACTACCCGTCGAACGGCGCCGAGGTGCCCGAGTACGAGCCGCGGGGCTGCCCGCGCGGGGCGTCGTTCAGCTGGTACCTCTACTCGCCGCTCCGGGTCCGCTTCCCGTACGTCCGGGCCGAGCTGCTCTCGATGTTCAGGGAGGCCCGCGCGGCGACCGGCGACCCCGTCGCGGCCTGGGCGTCGATCGTCTCCGATCCCGGCAAGCGCCGGGCCTACGTGTCGGCACGAGGCAAGGGCGGGTTCGTGCGCGCCGGGTGGGACGACGTGCTCGACCTGATCGCGGCCGCGCACGTCCACACGGTCCTCACGCACGGCCCGGACCGGATCGCGGGCTTCTCCCCGATCCCGGCCATGTCGATGGTCTCCCATGGGGCCGGGATGAGGTTCCTGTCGCTGATCGGCGGGACCTGCCTGAGCTTCTACGACTGGTACGCCGATCTGCCGCCCGCCTCGCCGCAGGTCTGGGGCGACCAGACCGACGTGCCCGAGTCGGCCGACTGGTGGAACGCGTCCTACGTGATCGTCTGGGGAACGAACATCCCGCAGACGCGGACGCCGGACGCGCATTTCCTCGTCGAGGCGCGTTACCGGGGGCAGAAAGTCGTGGTCGTCTCGCCCGACTACGCGGGCCACACCAAGTTCGCAGACCACTGGCTGCCGGCTGTCGCCGGCACGGACGGTGCGCTCGCGCTCGCGATGGCGCACGTGATCCTGCGCGAGTTCCACGTCGAGCGGACGGTGCCCTACTTCGACGACTACGTCCGGCGGACGACCGACCTGCCGTTCCTCGTCACGTTGCGCGAGCACAACGGCGCCTGGGCCGGCGATCGCTTCCTGCGCGCCTCGGACCTCGGCATCGAGACCGCCAACCCCGAGTGGAAGGCGGTGCTGCTCGACGAGCGCACCGGCGAGCCCGTCGTCCCGAACGGGTCGATCGGGCATCGCTGGGGCGAGGAGGACGAGGGCCGCTGGAACCTCGAGCTGGACGGCGCCCTGCCTGCGCTGACCCTGCTCGGCCGGCACGACGAGCTCGTCGAGGTCGACGTGCCCGACTTCCACCCGGTCACCGGGGCGGCCGGCGTCCTGCGCCGCGGCGTCCCGGCGAAGCGCGTCGGCGGCCTGCTCGTCACCACCGTCTTCGACCTGCTCGCAGCGCAGCTCGGCGTCGAGCGGGCCGGCCTCCCGGGCGAGTGGCCGGCGGGCTACGACGACCCGGCGCCGGGGACGCCCGCGTGGCAGGAGCCGATCACCGGCGTCGACGCGGGGCTCGTCCGCCGTGTCGCGCGCGAGTTCGCGCGCAACGCGGAGCGCTCCCGCGGGCGGTCGCTGATCATGATGGGCGCGGGCACCAACCACTGGTACCACTCCGACCAGATCTACCGGGCGATGCTCACGCTCGTCCAGCTCTGCGGCTGCCAGGGGGTGAACGGCGGCGGCTGGGCGCACTACGTCGGGCAGGAGAAGGTACGGCCGGTGAGCGGCTGGTCGACGGTCGCTTTCGGCCTCGACTGGAGCCGGCCGCCGCGGCAGCAGGCGACGACGCCGTTCTGGTTCCTCGCCTCGGACCAGTTCCGCTTCCAGAAGTCGCGCGCCGACGCGCTCGCCTCGCCGCTCGGCACGGGCGCCCTCGCCGGCATGCACGTGGCCGACTGCAACGCGCTCGCGGCGCGGCTCGGCTGGATGCCGTCGTACCCGACGTTCGACCGCAACCCGCTCGACCTTGCCGACGAGGCAGCCGAGCTCGGTGTCGAGCCGGCCGCCCACGTGGTCACCGAGCTGCAGGCTGGCCGCCTGGGCTTCGCCTGTGAGGACCCCGACGCGCCCGAGAACTGGCCGCGAGTGCTGACGCTGTGGCGGGCCAACCTGCTCGGCTCGTCGAGCAAGGGGCACGAGTACTTCCTCAGGCACGTGCTCGGCGTCGAGGACGCGGCCGTCCGGAACGAGCCGGCTGCGCCGGACGAGCGCCCGGCCGACGTCGTCTGGCACGAGGACGCCCCCGTCGGCAAGCTCGACCTGTTCACGACGATCGACTTCCGGATGAACGGGTCGGCGCTCTACTCCGACGTCGTCCTCCCGGCCGCCACCTGGTACGAGAAGCGCGATCTCTCCTCGACCGACCTGCACCCCTTCGTCCACGCGTTCGACGAGGCCGTGCCGCCGCCGTGGGAGACGCGTACCGACTTCGCGATCTTCGAGGCGCTCGCCAGGCGCTTCTCCGAGCTCGCGGCGACGCACCTCGGCACGCGCACCGACGTCGTGGCCGCTCCGCTCCTGCACGACACGCCGGACGAGCTGGCCCAGCCCTTCGGCGAGGTGCGCGACTGGCGCAAGGGCGAATGCGAGCCCGTCCCCGGCCGGACGATGCCGAAGCTCATCGCGGTCGAGCGCGACTACGGCGCGGTCTTCGACAAGTGGCGCCGGCTCGGGCCGCTGGCGGAACGGCTCGGCTCGGCCGCGAAGGGGGTGGCGCTCCTGCCGGACGTCGAGGTGGAGGAGCTCGGCCGCCGCAACGGGCTGATCGACGGGCGCCCCAGCCTGGCGCGGGACGCGCACGTCTGCGAGACGATCCTCGCGCTCTCGGGGGTCACGAACGGCCGGCTGGCCGTCGAGGGCTTCCGGACGCTCGAGCGGCGTACCGGCACGCCGCTCGCCGACATCGCCGAGGAGCACGCCGACGTGCGGATCACGTTCGGCGACACCCAGGTGCAGCCCCGGAAGGTGCTCGCATCGCCCGAGTGGTCGGGGATGGAGTCGCGCGAGCGCCGCTACTCGCCGTTCACGATCAACGTCGAGCGCTCGGTGCCGTTCCGCACGCTGACGGGGCGCCAGCAGCTCTACCTCGACCATGCGTGGATGCTGGAGCTGGGCGAGGCGCTGCCGGTCTACCGGCCGCCGCTGAACGTCGTCGCGACTCTCGGCGGGCAGGGCTCCGGCGATCCGTCGCGGCGGGAAGTGCACGTCCGCTGGCTCTCGCCGCACTCGAAGTGGTCGATCCACTCCGAGTTCCAGGACAACCTCCACATGCTGACGCTCTTCCGCGGCGGTCCGACCGTCTGGCTCTCGGTCGAAGATGCGCAGGCGATCGAGGCGCAGGACAACGACTGGCTCGAGGTCTTCAACCGCAACGGCGTCATCACGGCGCGCGCCGTCGTCTCGCACCGCGTGCCGGAGGGCGTCGCGCTCATGTACCACTCGCAGGACCGGCACGTGAACGTGCCTCGCAGCGAGCTCTCCGGTACGCGCGGCGGCACCGACAACTCGGTCACGCGGATCTCGATGAAGCCGACGCACCTCGTCGGCGGCTACGCACAGCTCTCCTACGGTTTCAACTACTACGGCCCGACCGGGACGCAGCGCGACGAGATCGCCGTCGTGCGAAAGCTCGCGGGCGAGGTGGCCTACTGATGCAGGTCAAGGCGCAGATCGCGATGGTGATGAACCTCGACAAGTGCATCGGCTGCCACACGTGCTCGGTCACGTGCAAGAACGTGTGGACGAACCGGCGGGGCATGGAGTACGCCTGGTTCAACGACGTCGAGACGAAGCCCGGCGTCGGCTACCCGAAGCGCTGGGAAGACCAGGAGCAGTGGCAGGGAGGCTGGGAGCTCGACCGGAAGGGACGGCTGCGCCTGAAGGCGGGCGGCCGGCTCCGCAAGCTCGCGTCGCTCTTCTACAACCCGCAGCTTCCGTCGCTGGACGACTACTACGAGCCGTGGTCCTACGACTACGAGACGCTGACGAACGCGCCGCGCTCGCAGCACCAGCCGGTCGCCCGGCCGGAGTCGCAGGTGACCGGCCGGCCGCTCGACCTGCAATGGGGCCCGAACTGGGAGGACGACCTCGCCGGGGCGCCCGAGCGGGCGCGGCTCGACCCGAACCTGCGGGACGGCGTCGAGGAGGCGGTGCGCCTCGAGTTCGAGAAGGCGTTCATGTTCTATCTCCCGCGCCTCTGCGAGCACTGCCTCAACCCGTCGTGCGTCGCCTCCTGCCCGTCGGGCGCGATGTACAAGCGCGACGAGGACGGGATCGTGCTCGTCGACCAGGACCGCTGCCGCAGCTGGCGCTTCTGCGTCAGCGGCTGTCCGTACAAGAAGGTCTACTTCAACTGGTCGACCGGCAAGGCGGAGAAGTGCACGCTCTGCTATCCCCGGCTCGAGACCGGCCAGCCGACGATCTGCTCGGAGACGTGCGTGGGCAGGATCCGCTACCTCGGCGTCGTCCTCTACGACGCCGACCGGGTGCTCGAGGCGGCCTCGGTGCCCGACGAGCACGACCTGCTGCCGGCGCAGCTCTCGCTGTTCCTCGACCCGCGGGACGACGAGGTGCGCGCCCGCGCCAGCGCGGACGGCATCCCCGAGGACTGGCTCGACGCGGCCGCCCGCTCGCCCGTCTACGCCCTCGCCGTCGAGCACCGCGTGGCGCTGCCGCTCCATCCCGAGTACCGGACGCTGCCGATGGTCTGGTACGTGCCGCCGCTCTCGCCCGTCATGGGCCTCGTCGAGGGAGAGGGCTCGGAGGCCGACCCCGACGACGTCTTCCCGGCGATCGACGAGCTGCGGATCCCGATCGAGTACCTCGCCAACCTGTTGACGGCCGGCGATCCCGAGCCTGTCCGGCTGGCGCTGAAGCGGCTGGCGGCGATGCGGGGCTGGATGCGGGAGCGCAACCTCGGCGGCGAGCCGGATGCGCGGCTCTCGGCCCAGGTCGGCATGGAGCCGGAGGCGATCGAGCGGATGTTCCGGCTCCTGGCGATCGCCAAGTTCGACGAGCGCTACGTGATCCCCAAGGCACACGGCGAGCTGGGCGTGAACCCGCTCTCCCGGCAGGGGGCCGCAGGGATGGACTTCCCCGGTGGGCCAGGGTCGGAGCGCGTGCTCGCCGACCGGCCCGACCCGTTCGGCGCTGCGCCGCTCGCCGGCGGCTCCGGCGGCGGCCAGACGATGAGCCTGGTGGACTTCCGGAAGGGGCGCGAATGAGACGTCCTGTGTCAACCTCGCGATCGACGTCCCTGATCGGCGCCGGCCGCGTCAGCGGCCGCTTCAGGGGTTGTCGCGATCCCGAGTCTGCTTCTGCAGATTCGGGATCTGCGGGGCAGGCATGAACCCGATGCTGCTCGCGGTGCTCCTGCGCTACCCGGACGACGCTCTGCTCGCCGGCCTGGACGAGCTCGGCGCGGCCGTCGGGGCGCTTCCCGGCCGGCACCGCGCGTCGCTCGAGCGCCTGGTCGCCTGGTTGCGCGACGCGCCGCCCGACGAGGTGCGGAGCGCCTACGTGCGCAGCTTCGACTTCGACCGCCGTGCGTCCCTGCACCTGACCTACCAGCTGCACGGCGACACGCGCCGGCGCGGCCTCGAGCTGATCCGGCTCAAGCGCCGCTACGCCGAGGCTGACCTGCCGATGGCCGAGGGCGAGCTCCCCGACTACCTGCCGGCCGTGCTGGAGTTCGCCGCCCTCCGGCCGGCGGAGGGGAAAGCGCTGTTGGCCGAGCTGCGCGTCCCGATCGAGCTCGTCCGCGAGGCGCTGCGCCGCCGCGAGAGCCCCTGGACGGCCGTGCTGGAGGCCCTCTGCGCCGAGCTGCCCAGGCCGTCGCGCCGGCAGCGGGAGCAGGCGCAACGGCTGGCCGAGGAAGGGCCGCCGGAGGAGCTGGTCGGGCTGGAAGCGTTTCCGGGCACGCCTGCCGAGGTCACCCCGTGAGACGTCCGGCGTCAACCTCGCGATCAACGTCCCTATCCGGCGCCGGCCGCGTCCGCGGCCGCTTCAGGGGTTGTCGCGATCCCGAATCTGCTTCTGCAGATTCGGGATCTGCGGAGCAGGCGTGAGCCGCCTCGACTGGCTCCTCTGGGTGGCGCTCCCCTATCTCGCGATCGCCGCGTTCGCCGTCGGGCACGTCTGGCGCTGGCGGCGCGACCAGTTCGGCTGGACGGCGCGCTCGACGCAGCTGCTCGAGCGCCGCCTGCTGCTCCCGGGCAGCCTGCTCTTCCACTTCGGGCTGCTTGCGGCGATCGGCGGCCACATCCTCGGGATCCTCGTGCCGGCCTCGTGGACGGACGCGGTCGGGATCTCGCACGACGCCTACCACTGGCTCTCCATCCTGGCCGGCGGCACGGCGGCGATCGCGGTCTGCCTCGGCCTCGCGATCCTTCTCTACCGCCGGATCAGCAACGCTCGCGTGCGGGCGACGACGCTGCGCTCGGACCTCCTGATGTACCCGCTGCTCGCCTTCACGATCGCGACCGGGACGCTGGTGACGTTCTGGAGCAACGCGATCGACGAGTACCCGTATCGCGAGACGGTTGCGCCCTGGTTCCGCGGGCTCTTCTCCCTCGACCCGGACCCCGAGCTCCTGGGGGGAGCGCCGTTCGTCGTCCAGGCGCACCTCGTCGCGGCGTGGCTGCTCTTCGCGATCTGGCCGTTCACCCGCCTCGTCCACGTCTGGAGCGTCCCGCTCCAGTACCTGGCGCGACCGCCGATCGCGTACCGCGCCCGCGTGCGCCGCAGCCCGGTCTCCCGCCGGGCGCCGCTCCCGTAGCGCGTACGCTCGCGCCGTGCGAGTGGCGGTGCTCTCGGGAGGGGTCGGCGGCGCACGCTTCGCGCGCGGCCTGCAGGACGTGCTCGCGCCCGGCGAGCTGACGGTGGTCGGGAACGTCGGCGACGACGCCGAGGTGCTGGGCCTCCACGTCTCGCCCGATCTCGACTCGATCCTCTACACGCTCGCCGGCCTGAACGACGAGGAGCGCGGCTGGGGCCGCGCCGGG
>DATBMD010000302.1:0-10091 GCA_036555085.1 Gaiellaceae bacterium | reverse complement strand
GGGTCATCGGCGCGCGGAGCACCGGCCTCGAACCCGAGGAGCTCGCGCTCCTGAGCCTGCTGCGCTCGCACCGCCTCCGCCGCGCGCGCCGTTGAGCCGGCCTTGACCGGGCCTTGAGCGCCTGCCCGCACCCTGGGGATGCACACGGGCCACGGCCGTCGGCCCACAGAGACCGAACAGGAGGCACGAATGCCAATCAGCCGCACGCTCATCGCTTTCGTCATCGGAGTTCTCGCCGTCTCGCTCGCGCTCGCCGGCACTGCCGGCGCCATCGGCGGGCCGCCCGCGCACCGCACGCCGCTCGCAAAGCCCGGCCCGTCCGCCCAGGCGACGACCAACGCGATCGCCGCCAAGGGCGGGATCCAGGTCACACGCGGGACGTTCGCGCCGGTGCCGGGCCACGGCGACCACGGGATCTCCGGGACGGCGCAGATGGTCCGCACCCAGAACGCGACGATCGTCAAGATCCGCGTCTCCGGGCTCGAGCCCCGCCAGACGTACTCGGCGCACGTGCACAACGCCCCGTGCTCGAGCGGCGGCGGCGGCCACTACCAGCACGTCAGCGGGTCGGCGGACGAGGCGAACGAGCTGTGGCTGAAGTCCGCGAACAGCTCCGACGGCGTCAAGGCGAACGCCGCCGGCAAGGCGCGCGGCAAGGGCACGGCCAGCTGGGTGGCACGCGCCGACGCGCAGGCGGTCGTGCTGCACAGCTTCAGCGACTCGAAGGTGCGGGTCGCCTGCGCGCAGCTCACCTGAGCGGACACCCCCGCGGTGCACGAACGGGCTCGCCTCCAGGCTTCGGCCGGAGGCGAGCCCGCCGTCGTGGGCGCGGCGGGCGTGCAGCCTGGGTCTAGTTGCCGTCGGACCAGGTCATCGGCTCGGCGAGGTTGGACTCTGTGGTCATACGTGTGGTTAACGGCATCCATCTTCCGATCCGTTAGCCCATGCGTGTGGCGGTGCGCGGACCGGCCGAGGGCGCCGGAGCTAGACGAGGTAGTAGGCGCCGATCGCGAGCGCGGCGAAGATGACGAAGAGCACGGTCACGACCACGGTGATGCCGGCGACCACGATCAGGGGCGTCGCAGCGCTCTCGCCCTGAGCGGCCACCTTCTCGAGCCGCTCGACCTCCTTGATCGGGTGCGTCACGAGCCGGTGGCCCTCCTCGCGCAGCTCGAGCAGCAGCAGCTCGGTCCCCTCCGGCTCTGGTGCGCCGCGCTCGCGCTCGCTCACCCTTGCATCGTACTCCCGTGCCGATCGCTACGAGATCGCGGTGAGCCAGCCGGCGATCCGCTCGGCGACCTCCTCGCCGCGGTCCTCCTGGAGGAGGTGCGACGCGCCCGCGACGAGCTCGGCCGGGCCGGCCCCGGGGATCAGCGCGGCCATCCGGTCGGCGTGTGCGGGCGGGAAGATCGGGTCGGAGTCGCCGAACAGCACGAGCGCCGGCTTCTCCCAGCGCGCGAGCGCGTCTCGGACCGCGAGCATCCCGGACGCGCTCGGATGCTCCGGCGAGGTCGGCACGAGCTCGGGAAACATGACGACGCCGGTCTTCGCCCCGGCGACCGGGAAAGGCGCGTCGTAGCCGGCGACGACCGCGTCGGGCAGCTCCGTGGCGCACGAGCGCTGCACCAGGCGCCCGGGCACGATCTCGCTGCCGACGCGGCGCATGAAGGCCTGGAAGCGCAGCCACGCCTCGCCGGGGGGACGGGCGCCGATGCCGGTGTTGAGCACGACGAGCCGCTCGACCCGGTCCGGCTGCTCGACGGCGAGCCGGAGGCCGATCGGCCCGCCCCAGTCCTGGACGACGACGGTCAGCCCGTCGAGGTCGAGCTGGTCGCAGACGAGCCGCTGGATCGAGCGGTAGTGCGCGTCGTAGGAGTACCACGAGGCGTCGGTCGGCTTGTCGGACCTGCCGAAGCCGAGGTAGTCCGGCGCGACGACGCGGCCGATCGACGCGAGCGGCGGGATCAGCTTCCGGTAGAGAAAGCCCCAGGTCGGCTCCCCGTGGAGGAGCAGGATCGGCGCCCCCGCGCCCTCGTCGACGTAGTGCAGGCGGAGCCCGTCCTGCTCCACGTATCGCGGCGCGAACGGCCAACCCGGAAGGCCCGCGAAGCGCTCGTCGGGCGTCCGGTAGGCGGGAACGGCCATCGGGTCAGACTACGCCGAAGCGGGCAGCTGTCAGGAACGGACATGTCCTCGTACCTGGCACCAGGACACGTCCGTTCCGGCAGACTCACGGCGTGAGCGGGACCGCCATCGCCGAGCTCCTACCCGCCCTCGTCGCCGCGGTGGGAGACGCCGACCGCGTCTCCGACGGCGACTCCGAGCGCGACCTGCACGCCGCCGACCTCACCTTCCACCGGCCCCACCGTCCCGACGTCGTCGTCTACCCGCTGACGACCGCCGAGGTGTCCGCGGTGCTCGCCGTCGCGGACGAGCTCCGGGTGCCCGTGACGCCGTTCGGGGCAGGCTCGAGCCTGGAGGGGCACGTGATCCCCGTCGCCGGCGGGATCAGCCTCGACCTGACGCGCATGGACCGCATCGTCCGGATCGACCCCGAGGACCTGACGGCGACGGTGCAGCCGGGGGTCACCCGCTCGGCGCTCGAGCAGGCCGCCGGCCGCCACGGGCTCTTCTTCCCCGTCGATCCCGGCGCGGACGCCACCCTGGGCGGCATGGCCGCCACGAACGCAGCCGGGACGACGACGCCGCGCTACGGGAAGATGCGCCCCAACGTGCTGGCGCTCGAGGCGGTGCTCCCGGGCGGGCGCGTGAT
This sequence comes from Gaiellaceae bacterium, assembly GCA_036555085.1. Lineage (GTDB taxonomy): Bacteria > Actinomycetota > Thermoleophilia > Gaiellales > Gaiellaceae > Gaiella. Next base: position 7,318 of record DATBMD010000302.1, on the reverse strand, counting down.
CCGCACGGGCAGCCGGGCGCTGAAGACCTCGGCCGGCTACGACCTGACCGGGCTACTCGTCGGGTCGGAGGGAACGCTCGCGGTGATCACCGAGCTGACCCTGCGCCTGCACGGGATTCCGGAGCACGCCGTCGCCCTGCGGATCGCCTTCCCGGACGTGGAGGCCGCCTCCCGGGCCGCCGTCGGCGCGATGGCGGCCGGCGTCGGCGTCAGCAGGCTGGAGCTGCTCGACGCGACCAACGTCGCCGCCGCCAACGCCTCTTCCGGGACGGCGTTCCCCGAGGTGCCGTGCCTGTTCGTCGAGGCAGCCGGCACCGAAGCCTCGGTCGAGAGCGATCTCGAGCTGGTCGTGGCGCTCGCCGAGGAGGAGGGCGCCGTCGAGATCGTGCACGAGCGCGACGCCGACGCCCGCTCGCGCCTCTGGGCGGCCCGGCACGGGACCGCCTACGGCTGGGCGCGCCTGTGGCCCGGCCTGCGCCACTGCGCGACGGACTCCGCGGTCCCGCTCTCGGAGCTGCCGGGGGCGATCGCGGTCGCGCGGGAGACGATGGAGCGGCTCGGCCTGCGGGGCGGGATCGTCGGCCACGTCGGCGACGGCAACTTCCACGTGGGCGTCGTGCTCGACCCGGACGATCCGGCCGAGAGCGCCGCGCTCGACGAGCTGCTGCGGGTGCTGGTCGACGACGCGATCGCCCGCGGCGGCACCTGCACGGGCGAGCACGGGGTCGGCATCGGCAAGCGGAAGGCGCTCGCGCTGCAGCACGCCGACCTGCTGCCGCTGCTGCGCGGCGTCAAGGCGGCGTTCGACCCGAACGGGATCATGAACCCCGGCAAGGTGCTGCCCGACGGCTGACGCGCGGGGCGCTAGCCACGCGCCGCACTAGCGGGCCGGACAGGTCTCTGACCAGCGGGCCGGACGGGTCCGGCCCCTACTGCGGGGCGCTAGCCACGCGTCGCACTAGCGGGCCGGACAGGTACGGCCCCTACTGCGGGGCGCTGGCCACGCGTCGCACCAGCGGGCCGGACAGGTCCGGCCCCTACTGCGGGGCGCTAGCCACGCGCCGCACCAGCGGGCCGGACAGGTCCGGCCCCTACTCGGTTTCCGGTGCGAGGTTGCGAGAGGGGGTATTACGCGGCGACCGCTTCCTCGAGCTCCGCGGTCCACTCGCCCGCGACCGCGCGCGCGTTCATGCGCGCCCGGTGCAGGAACGCCGCCTGCGCCGACTCGACGTTGGCAGCGTCCCCGCGCCACGCGTCCAGCGCCGACGCCTGCAGCGCGCGCCCGTACGAGAACGAGAGCGGCCACGGCCCGCCGAGACGGTTGATCGCGTCGAGGTTCTCCGTCGCCTGCACCTCGGACTGCCCGCCCGAGAGGAAGACGATCCCCGGCACCGCAGCCGGGACCGTCCGCAGGAACGCGTCGATCGTCAGCTCGGCGATCCGCTGCGCGTCGGCCTGCGCAGGGCTCCCCTTGCCGGCTATCACCATGTTCGGCTTCAGCAGCGTCCCGGGCAGGTCGACGCCCTGGTGGAAGAGCTCGTCGAAGACGGCGTGCAGTGTCCGCATCGTCACGTCGTGGCAGGTCTCGATCGAGTTGTCGGCGTCCATCAGCACCTCGGGCTCGACGATCGGGACGAGCCCGGTCTCCTGGCAGATGGCCGCGTAGCGGGCGAGCGCGTGCGCGTTCGTCCGGAGGCACGCGTCGGTCGGGATGCCGTCGCCGATCGTGATCACCGCGCGCCACTTGGCGAAGCGGGCGCCGAGGCCGTAGTAGGCCTGACAACGCTCGCGCAGGCCGTCGAGGCCCTCGGTGACGGTCTCGCCCGGGTGCAGCGCCAGCGGCTTCGCGCCCGTGTCGACCTTGATCCCCGGGACGATGCCCTTCGACGCGAGCAGCTCCGCGAACGGCGTCCCGTCGTCGGCGTGCTGGCGGATCGTCTCGTCGTAGAGGATCACGCCGCCGATGAACTCCTCCGCCCCGGCCGTGGTGAAGAGCAGGTTGCGGTAGGCGCGCCGGCTCTCCTCCGTCGACTCGACGCCGATCGAGTCGAACCGCTTCTTGATCGTGCCCGTGCTCTCGTCGGCGGCCAGGATGCCCCGGCTGTCCGCGACGATCGAGCGGGCGATGTCCAGCAGCTCAGTCGCGCCCATCGCGCTCGTCTCCTCTCCTCAATGCACGGATCTTCTCGGCTGGATGGTAGGCGGCGATGCGCCGCACCGTGCCCGAGCGCGACCGCATCACGATCGACTCCGTCTCCACGCCCGCGCCGCTGACCCTGACGCCGCGCAGGAGCGCGCCGCTCGTGACCCCGGTCGCGGACACGAACACGTTGTCCGCCTGCACGAGGTCGTCGTGCGTCAGCACCCGGTCGATCTCGAAGCCGGCGTCCACGAGCCGCTGCCGCTCGTCGTCGTTGCGCGGCCAGAGCTTGCCCTGCATCGCGCCGCCGAGGCACTTGATCGCCGCCGCGGAGATGACGCCCTCGGGGGTGCCGCCGATGCCCATCAGCAGGTCGACGCCGGTGAACGGCTGCGCGGCCGCGATCGATGGCGCCACGTCGCCGTCGCGGATCAGGTTGACGCGCGCGCCCGCGTCGCGGAGCTCGGCGACGAGGTCGTCGTGCCGGTCGCGCTCGAGCACGACGACGGTGATCTCGTTCGGCTCCATCCCCTTGGCCTCGGCCACACGCCGGACGTTGTCGGTCGGCGACGCGTCGATGTCGATCGCGTCCGCGCCCTGCGCGCCGACGGCGATCTTGTCCATGTAGAGCGCGGCGCCGGGGAAGAACATCGAGCCGCGCTCCGCGACGGCGATCACCGAGATCGCGTTCGGCATCCCGAGCGCGGTCAGCCGCGTGCCCTCGAGCGGGTCGACGGCGACGTCGACCTCCGGCCCGTCGCCGTCCCCGACCTCCTCGCCGTTGTAGAGCATCGGCGCCTCGTCCTTCTCGCCCTCGCCGATCACGACGACGCCCCGCATCGAGACGGTGTTGATCATCAGCCGCATCAGGTCGACGGACGCCTGGTCGGCGGCGTTCTTGTCGCCGCGGCCGATCCAGCGCGACGCGCCCATCGCCGCGGCCTCGGTGACGCGGACGAGCTCGAGCGCGAGGTTCCGGTCCGGGACGTTCGGGTCGGCGGCGCTCACCTCGCCGGGATCCTACTGCCGTTCGGCCGCCAGGGCCGCGACGTCGACGGCCGCGTCCTCGGGCTCCAGCACCACCACCGCGATGCCGGCGGCGAGCACGAGCAGCCCGCCGATCGCAGTCGTCCAGGTGAGCGCCTCGTCGAGCAGGAGCGCGGCGAGCAGCACCGCGGCGACGGGCTCGAGAAACGTCAGCAGCCCGGCCGCCTGCGCCGTCACCCGCCGCAGCAGCCATGTGTACACGAGCGTCGAGACGCCTGTGAAGACGACGCCGAGCGCCGCCAGCGCAGCGACGTCGCCGGCCGCGCGCGGCACGATCGTGTCGGCGGCGAGCAGCACCGGGGCGACCGCGAGCGCGCCGATGAGGCAGTCCCAGAAGGCGATCGTGAGCGGCTCGGCCAGGTCGAGCAGGAGCCGCTTGCCGACGAGCACGAGCGCCGCGTACGTCGCCGCCGAGCCCAGGCCTGCCAGGAGCGCTCCGGCCGAGACCGTGCCGCCGTCCTCGCCGGAGAGCGCGACCAGCCCGATGCCGACGGCTGCGGGGACGAGCGCGGCGAGCGTGACGGGCTGGATCCGCTCGCCGAGCACGGCGGGGGCGGCGAGCGCGATCAGGAGCGGCGCGCTGTAGAAGGTCAGCACGGCCAGCGCGACCGAGCCCTCCTTGACGGCGACGAAGAACAGCAGCCAGTGGGTGCCCTGGAGCACGCCGAGGAGCACGAGCGACGGCAGCCGCCGCCCAGGACGCAGCGCTTCGAGACGCCTCGCGGCGAGCGCGACGACCGCCAGCGTCGCCGCGCCGAGCGCGAGGCGGCCGAAAGTGAGCGCCGGCGCCCCGAGATCGACGGCGGCGACGAGGATCGCGACGAGCCCCCACGAGGCGGCGAGCGCGGCCATCGCGGCGTTCCAGCGCACGCGCCCGTTGCTCTCGGCTACATCCGCTCGGGTGCCTCGACGCCGATCAGGTCGAGGCAGCGCGCGACGACGGACCGGGTCGCGGCGACCAGGCCGAGCCGGAAGCCCTCCTGCTCGGAGCCGAGCACCCGGTGCTCGTGGTAGAAGCGGTGGAAGTCGTCGGCGACCCGGATCGCGTACGTCGGGATCGCGTGCGGGGCCCGCCGCTCTGCCGCCTCGGCCGCGACGGCCGGGAACTCGGCGAGGCGCTTGACGAGGTCGCGCTCCTCGACCGCCAGGGGAGCGGCGGCAACCGCCTTGTGACGATGTGTCACAAGGCTCGGGTCGGGCGCGTTGCGGAGGATGCCGGCGATCCGCGCGTGCGCGTACTGGACGTAGTAGACCGGGTTCTTCTGGGACTTCTCGGCGGCCAGGTCGACGTCGATCTCGATCGTCTGGTCGTGCCCGCGCGAGACGAGGTACCAGCGCGCCGCGTCGACGCCGATCTCGTCCACGAACTCGTCGAGGAAGACCACGTCGCCGCGTCGCTTCGCCATCCTCGTGGCCGCGCCGCCCCGCGTCAGGTGGACGAGCTGGTAGATGAGCACCTCGACCCGGTCCGGGTCGTAGCCCATCATCGCGGCGGCGGCCTTCAGCCGGTCGACGTAGCCGTGGTGGTCGGCGCCGAGGACGTAGATCGCCCGGTCGAAGCGCTCGAGCTTGTGGCGCAGGTACGCGACGTCGTAGGCGAAGTACAGGTAGCTCCCGTCCGACGAGCGCTGCAACGGCCGGTCCTTGTCGTCACCGAACGCGGACGTGCGCGCCCAGATCGTGCCCTCGGCGTCGTACGTGTCGAGCAGCGCCAGCGCCGCCGGGATCTCGGGCTCGCGATCGACTTGCAGGACGTAGCTGTCGAAGTCGATGCGGAAGCGGTGGAGCGACTCCTTGATCTGCTCGAGCATGGCCGCGACAGGGTCGCCCGGGAGCCGCGCAAGGTCGGCGACGTAGGCTCCGTGATAGCCGTCCTCCGGTGGCTGCTCCCCGCGGCGCAGCGCCTCGACGGACGCGCGGAAGCGATCGACCTGACCGCCCACGTCGTTGAAGTAGTACTCGCGCTCGACCTCGTGGCCCGCGAACGACAGCAGCCGCGCGACCGCGTCGCCGTAGGCGCCGTTACGCGCGGACGCGACCGTAACGGGCCCGGTCGGGTTGGCCGAGACGAGCTCGACCTGGACTCGCTCGGCGGTCTCCGGGACGCCGGCGCCGAGGGCGTCGCCGGCGGCGAGCATCGCGCCGAGCGCCTCGGCGAACCAGGCGTCGTCGAGGAACAGGTTGACGAAGCCCGGGCCGGCCACCTCGGCCCGCTCGACGCCGGGCATGTCGGCCGCACGCTCTGCGATGGCGGCGGCGATCTCGCGCGGCGCCTCGCGCCGCCGGCCGGCGAGCCGGAGCGCAACATTCGTCGCGTAGTCGCCGTGCGCCGGGTCGTTCGGCCGCTCCAGCTCGACGGGCGCGCCGGCGAGCTCGCCCAGCTCGCGCGCGAGGCCCGCGACGGAGTCCGACAGCGTCTCCATGCGGCGAATCGTAGTGCCGCAGGTGGTGCGCTCAGCCGTCGCGCCGGAGCTCGGAGAGCGCCGCGCTTAGGAGACGGCGGCCGACTTGGCGCCGGCGTCTTCCCGGCGCGTGCCGACGGTCACGGAGATCCCCTCGCGGACGAGGGCCGCCTGCACCTCTTCGCGCGCCTTGTAAATGCGCCACTTGACGGTGGCGAGCGTGATCTCGAGCGAGTCGGCGATCTCCGTGTACGAGAGCCCGACGACGTCGCGAAGCAGCAGCGCCATCTTCAGGTCGACGTTCAGCGCCTCGACCGCCCGCCAGACCGCGTCGATCGCCTCGGCGCGCTCGAACGGCGCGTCGACGACCTCGAGCGGGGGCACGTCGTCGATGTTGACGACGGCGCGCGGCCGTCGCTCCATCGCGCGCAACTCGTCCAGCACGCGGTTCTTCGTCACCTGGAAGAGCCAGGTCGTGAAGCGCGAGCGCAGCGAGAAGCTCGGCAGGCCCTGGTAGACGCGGAGGAACACCTCCTGCGTCAGGTCCTCGGCGAGCGAGCGGTCGCCGACCAGCCGCAGGACGTAGTTGTAGACCGGCAGCTCGTAGGCGCGGAGGATCAGCGAGAACGCGCGCTCGTCTCCTCTCTGCGCCTTGCGCAGGACCCCGTGATCAGGCTGTGGCAGCGACAACCAAGTGACTCCGCGCAAAATGATACGTCCCGGGACTGTGCGATCACGAACTTTTTACGTTCGTGACACGACAGTCCTGCAACCGGGTGGATCAGCGGATCAGGTTTCGGCCCGTCATCGCGGGCGGGACGGGCAGGCCGAGCAGGGCCAGGATCGTCGGCGCGAGGTCGCCGAGCTCGCCGTCGTCGCGCAGCCGGACGCCCTCGCGCGTGACGACGAGCGGCACCGGGCTCGTGGTGTGCGCGGTGTGCGGGCTGACGCCGTCGTCCTCGAGCATCCGCTCGGCGTTGCCGTGGTCGGCGGTCACGAGGCTGACTCCGCCCGCCGCCGCCACCGCGCGCACGACCCGTCCGAGGCACCGGTCGACCGTCTCCACCGCCGTCACGACGGCGGGGATCGAGCCGGTATGGCCAACCATGTCGGGGTTCGCGAAGTTGACGACGCAGAACCGGTAGCCGTCGCCGACCGCCGCCACGACCTGCTCGGCGACCTCGTCAGCGGACATCTCTGGCCGGTGGTCGTAGCTCGGGACGTCCCGCGGCGAGGGCACCAGGATCCGTGTCTCCCCCTCCCACTCCCGTTCCTCGCCGCCGTTGAAGAAGTACGTCACGTGCGCGTACTTCTCGGTCTCCGCGACGTGCAGCTGCCGGGCGCCGCTCGCGCTGAGCACCTCCGCCAGCGTCTGCGTCACGACCTGCTCGGGGAACGCGACCGGGCAGGGGAGGTCGTCGCGATAGCGGGTCATCGTGGTCAGGTCGACGCCGAGCTCGACGAGCCGCTCGGAGAGCTGCCGCGCCCGGTCGGGCCTGAAGTTGAAGAAGATCGCCGTGTCCGTCCCCGCGCGCAGCCTGGGCCGGCCGGAGAGCGCGACCGGCTCGACGAACTCGTCGGTGACGCCGGCGTCGTAGCTCGCCTGGATCGCCGCGAGCGGGTCTTCTGCCTCGCGGCCGCCGCGGCAGATGGTCTCGAGGGCGCGGTCGGTCCGCTCCCAGCGCGCGTCGCGGTCCATCGCGTAGTAGCGGCCGGCCACGGTCGCGAT
>DATBMD010000100.1:0-1587 GCA_036555085.1 Gaiellaceae bacterium | reverse complement strand
GTGGGGTTGCCGAAGCCGGCAAGCGCCTGCTCGATCGTCAGGATGCCCGTGGCCCACAGCGACAGTGCCGTCCCGACCGCGACAATCGCAACCGGAAACCGATCGAGAAAGAACACGGCGACGACGGCCGCGAGCAGCAGGAACATGATGGTCTGGTCGCTCACGGTGCGGCCCCTTGGAGGCCGCTCACGAACCGAGCGGGTGGCGGAGGATCGCCGCGGCCACTCCACCGCCGGGGATATCCTCGCGCCGGACCGCGAGGACGGTGCCACCGGTTCGCCACACGCGCCGGGCGATCTCGTCGACGAGCCCGTAGGTGAAGGCGCTGTCTGCCTCGCCCAGCTGGAGCTCGCCGGTCTGCTCGTCGATCGTCCCAGGCACCGTCTCGTCGATGTCGACCATGACGGTGTCGACGGCGCCGAACGTGGCCGCGCGAGCGATGACCGCCAGATCGGCTGCCGCGCGTGACTCCGACTCGCGCTGCTGGTAGCGCTCGCGCACGTCCTTCAGGGACGCAGCGTTCAGGTCGTCCAGGACCACTCGCGCGGCGGCCGCCAGCTCGGCGTCGCTGCGCGTCTCCGGGTTCCCGGCGATACCGGGGCCGGCCAGAAGCGGGTAGGTGGAGACGGAGCGGAAGATCGAGTCGAGCGGCTCGGCGGCAGCCAGGATCAGCGGCACGCCGAGGCCGCCGAGCAGCGGACGCAGCGCCTGCTCGACCTGCCGCGCGTACTGGCGCATGCGCACCTTCTGACCCTCCGACCCCTGCAGGCGCCGGCTCGGGGAGCGGTCGCGGATCGACGCCTTGCCGGCCGAGCTCGCCACGTCCCTGGGCAGGTCGGGAACGTCGACCGCGCTCGCCGCCACGTCGGGCGCGACCTCGACGACGCGCACCGAGCCCTGCGCGAGCGCGAGCACGAGTGCGACCTGGGGAAAGGTGACGGCGCGCAGCAACGGCTTGACGTGGAAGCGGTCGGACACTTCCACGAGCGGCAGCAGCCGGTTCGGTAGCCGGAACGTCGCCGACGACTCGGGGGTGGCGAAGACCGCGAGAGCCCGTGCCTGGTAGCGCCAGAACTCCGAGTCGTCGACGAGGTCTGCCAGCGCGCCGGCGACGGCGCTGACGTGCGTCTTCGAGAACGCACCCTCCACGAGTTGACGCGTCGCGTCGGCGGCGAGGTTCCCGAGCTCGGTTCGCTCGGCGAGGCCGTTCGAGGCCGGGTCCGTCGGCAAATAGATCGAGACGCTCCCCGCCCGCAGGTTGTCGAGCAGTCGTTCCACCTGCGCGCGGGTCGGGATGTCGGTGTGCAGGCTCACCTGGCGTCGCTCGAGTCAGGGCGTGGCAGAGACCCGGGTATCCTCGTCTACTCGGCCCGGATCTGTGCCAGGTGGACGATCGTCGCGACGGCCGCGCCCATGTCGGCGACGCAGATCCACTCGTGGCGCGAGTGGAAGTCCTCGCCGCCGGTGAACACGTTCGGCGTCGGCAGACCGCGCGCGGACAGGCGCGAGCCGTCCATCGCGAGGCTGGTGCGGAGGACCGGCGACCACTCGTCCAGCGGTCCGAGCGGCGTCGTCGACCAGTCGAAG
>DATBMD010000093.1:0-1838 GCA_036555085.1 Gaiellaceae bacterium | reverse complement strand
ATGCGGTCCCAACCCGCGCATATCAGCCGCGACCACCGCGTCGACGAGCTGCCGGGCGCTCTCCCCGCCGAACAGAAAGGCCCGCAGACGCGGACCCTCGAGCCATGCGACTTGACAAACCTCACTCCATATCAGCTGTTCGTCAGCGGAGGCGCTCGGGGAGATCGGTGGGCCGGTCGACGTCGCCGGGGGCCCCGAGGTCGTCGCACGGGACGAGGCGGGGTCGAAATGCCCTCAGCCCCTCGTCGGGAACGTGGTGCCAGGCTGACCGGGCCAGGACGAGCGGATGGCCCCGGACGCCGGCGTACGATGCGGCGACGAGGTCGTCGTGCTGTTCGTGCCATGCGTCGAGCACGCGAGCGACGGCCGCTGGAGCGAGATCCGGACCGTCGGCAAGCACGACGACCGCCGCTTCGGCGGCCTCTGGGAGGGCCGCCAGGCCGCAACGCAGCGACGCGCCGGGCCCGCGCTGCCAGTCGGGGCAGTGCACGAGAGCAGCGTCCGTCTCGAGCGGATGCGCTCCCGAGACTACGACGATCTGATCGACCGGCGCCTGTCGAAGACGCGCGAGTACCTCCGCCACGAGCAGCTGCTGCTTCGGAGCCCCGAATCGAGACGCCTCACCCGCCGCGAGCACGACGGCTCCGATGACGCCCATCAGAGCTCGACGACGGAGACCTTCTCGACGAGCACGGTCTGGGTCGGCTGCTCGGCCGCGTCCCCGAGCTCACCGATGCGTTCGACGACCGCGAGATCGTCCCCCTCGACCGTCCCGACCACCGCGTAGTCCGGCGGAAGCTGGGCATCGTCGGCCGTCACGACGAAGAACTGGCTGCCGGCGGCACCGGGAGGCTCGTCGCCCGCCTTCGCCATGGCGACGGTGCCCTTCACGTAGCGCGTATCCGCTGCCGGCGGGTCGACGGTGGTGTACCCGGGACCGCCACCTCCCGTCTGCGTGGGATCACCCCCCTGGATGACGAAGCCAGGAACGATGCGGTGGAAGATCGTGTCGTCGAAGAAGCCCTGCTCGGCGAGCGAGACGAGCGAGGCGCTCGCCTCGGGCGCCGCGTCCGGCGTCAGGGTGACCGTGAACTCGCCGCAGCTCGTCTGGAAACGGAGGCCGTAGCGCTTGCCCTCTGCGAGGGGGGAGTCGGGCGGCGAGAGCGTCTCGGGGTCGCGCGGGTCGGGCGCTTCGACCTCACTGCAGCCCGACGCCGCGGCAGAGCTGTCGTCGCCGCTGTCGTCGCCGCCGCAGCCGGTCGCAACGAGCGCCAGCAGCGTGAACACCAGGGCCGCGCGACGATGCACGATCGCGGATGCTAGCGGGCGCGAACGCTCCTTCGGGAAGCCAGCCGCCGTACCCCGTTGTGGGGTGTCCTCCCTCGTTCGTGGTACCGCACACGAGCTAAAGCGGGCTGCTCCGAAGGCCGATATCGGGCCTGTGGACGCCGCAGAGCGCAAGGAGATCCTGAACCGTTATCGCGATCACAGCCGGCGGTTCGAGGCTGCGGCGGCCCGTCGCAGCACGAGTCGCGCGGGTGCTGTGATCCCTTTCAATCCGCCGGTTCTACGCGAGCTCGAGCAGGAGCCGACGGCCAGGGAGATCGAAGTGCTCCAGCTCGTTGCGGATGGTCTCGTCAACCGCGAGATCGGTCAGCGCCTCTACCTGTCGGAGGAGACGGTCAAGTCGCACGTCCGCCACCTCCTGGCCAAGCTTCAGGCGCGCAGCAGAGCCCACGCCGTAGCCGTTGGCTTCCGGCGTGGGCTCATTGCGTAGATCGAACAGCTTCGTCTGCGACACCGTAGGCAAGCTCCCCCGGACGAGGGATGCCTGCGTT
>DATBMD010000030.1:0-3831 GCA_036555085.1 Gaiellaceae bacterium | reverse complement strand
TGGCCGACCGGGCGCCTCGGCAAGCCGCGCGAGATCGTCGCGGCGGCGCTCTTTCTCGCGAGCGACGAGTCGTCGTTCGTCAACGCTGCCGCGTTCGTGGTGGACGGCGGCCTCACCGCCGCCTACGTGACGCCGCTCTAGGGTCTCTAGGGGTGACTCGTGACCCGCTTCCGTGCGAGGAGTGAGGAATGCGACGTGTGCCGTGATGCGAGCAGGGTTGGCAGGAGAGCTCCTGTGATCCGCGGTATTTGGCCGGAGGCCGGCTTGGCCGGCCGGGAGGCCAGCTGCGAGCCGTCCTATGCGCTGCGGAGGAGGAGGGGGCTCGTGGGGGAACCATGGGTTCCCCCACGCTTTAGACGCCGACGACCTGGACGAGCCAGCGGCGGTCGCGCTCCCGGTCCAGCTCCAGGAACAGGACTCGCTGCCACGTCCCGAGGCAGAGCTCGCCGTCGCGCACGGGAATCGACTCGCCGGCGGGCCCGAGCAGCATCGACATGCAGTGCGAGTGGCCGTTGCCGGCGTCCATGTCCTCCGGGCAGATGTTCTCGGTGCGCCGGTCCCAGTCGTCGTGCGCGTAGTAGTGCTCGCTCGGGACGAGGCGCCGGAGCATCACCGCGAAGTCCTCCAGGAAGCCGGTCTCGAACTCGTTGACCCGCACCGAGCAGGTCGTGTGGGGCGAATAGACGCAGCAGATCCCGTCGCGGATGCCGCTCCCGCGGACCGTCTCCTGCACGTCCTCGGTGATGTCGGTCACCGTCAGCCCGCCGGCAGTCCGCAGCTTCATCTCGCGCTGGTACGTCTTCACGCCGTTGTCGCTCCTCCTCGTCGCCCGCCGGGGGTTCCCGTGGCGGCGACATTGTGTCAGGCGCCGGACGTCGGACCGCGGAGGAACAGGCTACGCTCACGGCCCGGGCCCGTAGCTCAGCTGGTCAGAGCGGCGGACTCATAATCCGTTGGTCCCAGGTTCGAGTCCTGGCGGGCCCACTTTTCTCGGCGCAAGGTCGGGAATCCGCACGCATGTGCGGATTCCCGACCGCGCAAGACCCCTGAAGGCCGCCGCGTCCGCGGCGGCAAGGCTCCTGTTTCTCGGGCGCAAGGAGCGGGATCCGCACGCCTGTGCAGACCCCGCTCGGCGCGTCGTGCTGCTCGACGAGATCCGCACGCATGTGCGGATTCGAGACCGGGTCGCACGTCCCGGACGCTTCCGCGCGGAAGTTCCCTGCTCACGGTCATCGCGCGTAGCCAGGCCGAAAACGGACGCGCGGCAACTGTCGATTCGCCCTTGCGGTGGCGGCATCGCGGCCGTACTGTGTGCATCGGGAAAGGGGGTTTCGGATTCTGGGGAGGCGTAGGTGGGTGACATCGGGTAGCGACCGGCGCAGCCGTTCGGCGGCCGCAGCTGTGCTGCTCCTCGCCGCGGGCATCGCCCTCGCGCTGCCCGGCCTCGCCTTCGCCGACACCGCCGCGCCCGCGGCCGACCCGTCGGCCGACACGACGTCGGCCGATGCCACGGCCACGGCGGGCGCTCCGGGCGGCGGCACAGCGCCCGATCCCGCCGCGACGACGCCGACGACGCCGCCCGCTCCGCCCGCTCCGCCCGCCGACCCGGGGACCACCACGGCGGGCTCGTCCGAGCCCGTGACCCCGCCGGCGCCTCCGGCCCCGGCCCCGGAGCCGACCCCGGCCCCGACCCCTGCCGAGCCGGCTCCGCCGCCCGCGCCCACGCTTGCGACCGCGACCACGGACGGCGCGCCCGTCGCGTGCACGCCGAACGCGGCGACCGAGGCAGCGGCGGCGCCCGAGACCGTCTGCCCGGCGCTCGTGCTGGTCGAGACGCCCGACCCGGCACCGGCAGCACCCGCACCCGAGCCTCAGCAGCCCGCCCAGCAAGCGCCCGCGCAGCCCCACCAACAGCCCGTGCTGGCGCCCGCGACGGAGACCATCGTCACCCCCGTTCTTTCCGGCGATGCCGAGTCGACGCCGGTGCTCGCACCGCTGCACGGCGGCCCCGCCGACGAGGTGGCGCCGGAGCCGAGCCTCGCGCTGGCACCGGCGAAGCCGAAGCCGGCGCCGCCGACGCTCGCGGAGGAGCGGTCCGCACCGGTCCTCACCGTCGAGCCGCCCGCGCCGGTGCTCGCCGTCGCTCCCGACGGGCTCCCCGAGGTCAGGCTGGTGCCGTCCCCCACCATGGTCGACCGCACCCCGCCTGCGGTGCTCCGGCGGGCCGCGCTCGAGCCGCTGCTCCAGCACCCTGCGATCGCTCCGACCGCCGTCGTCGCGGCCGGTGCCGAGCCCGACGGCTCGGCGTCCGAGTCGGACGGCGGCCTCGTCAGTACCGGGGGCGACGAGCCGCTCCCGCTGTTCCCACCGCAAGACCCGTCGGAGAACCCGACCGGCCTCGGTGCCCCGAGCAGCGGCGGCGGCGCACACGGCGCAACCGGCGTCGTCGCCATCCTGACCGCGCTGCTCCTGCTGTTCGTGCCGCGTATCGTCCGGCGCCTCCGGCCTCCGAGCTCGCCTGCACCGCTCGTCGGCTTCCGCGTCGTCCTCGAACGCCCCGGGTAGCCCTCGTCGTTCGCCTGGCTTCGCCCTGGTCCGCTTCGGGCCGGGCCAACCATTTGAACGACGAAGGGAGAACTTACGATGTCCACTGCACCTTCCACGGTGCATCCAGAGCAGTTCCTCGAGCAGGCCCCCCGGGTGCCGACGCTCACGCTCGTGCCGGCGCCCGAGTCGCCGGGGCGCACGACGCGACGCCGGCGGCGGGGCCCCGGCGGGCTGACCCGCCGCGAGCTCGAGGTGCTCCGGCTCGTCTCGGGCGGCGCCACCAATCGCGCCGTCGCGGCCACGCTCTGGGTGACTGACCAGACGGTCAAGTTCCACCTCTCGAACGTCTATCGCAAGCTCGGCGTGCGGAATCGCTTCGAGGCCGCCCGCTGGGCGTGGGAGAACGGCCTGCTGGAGGGCGACGAGAGCGTCGAGGGCGAGACCGTCGGGCTCGTGACTGCGAACGGGCGGTGAACGTGCGTCCGCGTTCGCACGACGATCGTCACCGTGGCCTGGAGACGGCCTTCGATCCGGGTGGTGCCATGAGCGGCGCCACCCGGACCTTCCCTCGACCTCGACGGCGAGGGATCGTGATCGCACGGCCGGGATCCGCTCACGCGGATCCTGGCCGGCGCAGCTAGTGCGGCGTCTCGTAGCGATTCACCGGTTTCTCGATCGCCAACGACTCTGTCCACGCGCCGCACTAGCGGGCCGGACAGGTCCGGCCCCTACGGGGTTTCCGGTGCAGGCGCAGCTAGCGTCGGGAGGCCGTCTGCGCGAGCGGTCGCCAGGCCGCCACGGAAAGCGTGTACGAGCGGCGTCGTGCACCGTCGCACTGGATGTCGATCCGGTGCTTTCCGGCCTTCACCAGCACGGTCATGCTGCGCAACGTCGGGTCGCCCGGCGGCAGCAGCGAGAGGATCACGTCGCCCCTCGGGGTCCCCACCGAGATCTGACACTCCGACACCCGCGCGGCCTGGAGCTGGACCTCGAGCCTGCCCGGGCCGAGCACGACGCCCCGTACGAGCCGGCGGCGCATCACGCCCCGGTTGAACTCGACGCGGTGCCCCCACTTCGCGCGGCGGGTCGACGTCTGCTGGCCGCCCGGCTGCTGCGCGGCCGGCGGTGGCGGCGGGGGCGGCGGCGGTGAAGCGGCCGGCCTGAGACCGAGCCGCTCGATCGCTGCGAGCGGGTCGATGCGGCCGCCGGCGATGCCTTCCACCGGCACCGCGGTCGAGACCAGCGCGTCGCGCACCTGGTAGATCGTCAGGCCCGGGTTGAGCG
>DATBMD010000029.1:0-13556 GCA_036555085.1 Gaiellaceae bacterium | reverse complement strand
AGACGGTCGCTTGCCGCGGGATCGCGGGACTCCTCCCGGAGCCGGCGATAGCCCTCCTCCCAGTCCCGCCGCGCGCTCTCGACGTCCGCCGCCACGAGCCGTGGATGGTAGATGGACGCGCCGCCGTCACCATCCGTAGGGGCCGGACCTGTCCGGCCCAGACGAGCGGCGCCACGCGGCTCTACTCACGTTGCGCACCCGCCGAGCAGCAGCCCCCGTCCGGCCAGCGGGGCTCGACCTCGGCGAGGATCCGCTCCCCGAGCAGGTATCCCGGGCGCGCGAGCGCGAACGCTGCGTGCGCGTGCAGGCACTTGAGCCGGGCCGGCGTGCGCGAGCCGCCGATCCCGAGCCCGAGCGAGGCGCCGCCGTCCGCCCCGCCGCGTCCCCCGGCGAGCGCGCGGCGAACGTCGCGCTGCTCCTCGGTCGCCCGCGCCAGGCTGGCCGCGAGCTCGCCGTCGGCGGCCGCCGCCTCGCTCCAGCGCTCCACGCCGCCGGCGGCCTCCAGGCGCGCGAGCGCCTGGACGAGGTGCCGGCAGGTCAGGTAGTACGTGGTCGGGAACGGGGCGCCGTTAGCGTCGTACGGCGACTGCTCCGTCACCGCCGGGAAGCCGTAGGGGCATCGCGCCGCGACGCGCAGGAACGCGCGGGGCTCCCGACCGAGTTGCGCCGCGACGGCGCTGCGGTCGTCCATCGCGGCGAACGCTAGTGGAGGCTCAGCCCTCGCGACACGCCGTCGCGTCCGCCGCGCAGCGTGCCTGCGCCCGCCGCCAGGCGTTGACGCCCTTGACGATGAAGAGGCGCTCGTCGGGCTTCACGTAGCCGATCCTGCGGGCCTCGCGCCTGAGCACCTCGAGGCTCGTCGATCGCTCGAGCCGGGCTTCGAGCTTGTTGCGCTCGCGCCGGAGCTCCGCGACCTCGGCGCGCCGCCCGCCCAGGTCGCCACGCGTCTCGACGAAGCGCTGCAGCGGGCTGTAGTAGAGGAACCCCATCAGCGCGACGAGCGCGATCAGCCCGACCCGGGAGGGCCGCATCCCGCGCGCGCCGCCCGACGCCGCTTTCGCGGTCGTTGTCGTCGGCCGCTCGGCGGCCCGGGGCTCCCCCTCGCGCGTCACGCACGCGTGATTCGACGAGGGCGCGGCCGACTCCTGCCACCGCGCAGCTCCGCGGTCGTTTACCGGGCCGTCACCGGGCGTTTACCGCGATGCCGTTTCCTCTGAGGCGTGAACACAGCAGCCGAAAGGAGCACCATTTGATCCGAATCGACACACGCCGGGCCCAGCCGCCCTACGCGATCACTCGCCCGGGCGCACGTGTGGAGCCGTCGAGCGAGTCCCGCAGGCGCAGACGAGGCTTCGCCTCGACCACCCGCGCCGGCTGGAAGGGGCCGGAACGGCCGTCGCCGCCGTTCGACATACGCGCCTTCCGGCCCTCCTGAGCCGGCGCCGGCGGAGCCGACTCGATCGTTCTCCAACCAGCCGCCCCGCCCACGCTGCCGGGCGGGGCGGCACCTCCACCGTCACTGCCTGACGGCGTAGAGTCGGCGGGGCTCGCCGAGCCCGCGCAGCGACCGCTCGCCGCGGTCGTCGAACTCGAAGCCCGCGCCCGAGACGAGGTCGCGCGTGGTCGCGGTGACGAGCACCTCGCCGGCTGCGGCCTCCTCGGCGACGCGGGAGGTCAGGTGGATCGCGATGCCGCTCAGGGTGCGGCCGCGGCGCTCCACCTCGCCCGTGTGCACGCCCGCCCGCACGGAGAGCCCGAGCGGCGCGAGGCGCTCGCGGAGGGCCAGGCCGCAGCGGATCGCGCGGCCGGGACCGTCGAAGGCCGCCAGGAAGCCGTCGCCGGCGCTGTCGACCTCGCGGCCGGAGAAGCGGCCGAGCTCGTTCCGCACGACCCGGCGGTGCTGCTCGAGCAGCTCCGCCCACGCCCGGTCTCCGAGCCGTCCCACCACCTCGGTCGAGCCGACGATGTCGGTGACGAGGATCGTCGCGAGCACCCGGCCGCCGTCCTCCCCGGCGGGCGCCTCCGCCGACGCGTCGAGCACGAACGGCTCCACCACGTCGAGGATCGCGTCATGGTCGATCGCGACGAAGTGATCGTCGCCTGCCAGCCCGACGAACCGCGCAGCCGCGATGCCCCGCGCGACGTACCGGCCCTCGTCGGCGGCCACGTACCGGCCGCCGCGGTGGATCACGAGCGTAGGAACGTGAATCGCCCCCAGGACGCCCCGGACGTCGATCCGCGAGTTCATCTCCATCAGGCGTCGCGCAGCCTCGGGCGTCATGGCAGCGCGGTAGCGGTCGGCCCACCAGCGCGTCAGCGATTCCCCCGCGGACGGGCTCGCCTGCCTCAGGTCCCACTCGTAGCCGCCGGGCCCGACGACACGCTCGATGTAGGCCCGCCGTTCCTCGGCCGTCGGCGCCCACGGGTAGTCGTCATCCGGGTCGATTCGCTTCGCGAAGCCGCCGTAGAGGATCAGCGACCGCACGCGGTCGGGATGGGTGGCGGCGAACAGGATCGCGGTCGACACGCCCTCCCCGTCGCCGAAGACCACGGCGCGCTCGCTGCCGGCGGCGTCCATGACGGCGCGCAGGTCGTCGATCCGCGTCTCCAGGTCCGGGACCTCGGCCTCGCGATCGGAGAGCCCCGTCCCGCGCTTGTCGAAGCGGATGAGCCGTCCGATCGCCCCGAGCCGATCGAGGAAGCCCGCGTACAGGGGCTCCTGCCAGTCGCACTCCAGGTGGGAGGCGAACTCCGGCACGAGCACGATGTCGGGTGTGCCCAGGCCGGTGAGCTGGTACGCGATCCGGACGCCTCCGCTCGAGGCGTGCAGGACCGCGCGGGACGCGTCGCGCGGCGCAGCGGCGCCGGCCGGGCCGCTCTCGAGCTCGGCGGCGAGCGCGCGTGCCGCAGTCCCGTCCGCTCCCTCGAGCCCTTCCGTCAGCGCTGCGAGGGCGCTCGTGACGAGCACGAGCGCCTCCGGCCCCCGCCCGTCGTCCGCGAGCAGCCGGCCGAGCGAGACCGCGCAGCGCAGCTCGAGCGAGCGGGCGCCCTGACTGCGCGCGGTGTCGAGCGCCGAGCGCAGCCACTCCTCCGCGCCCGCCTCCCCGGTGGACGCCGCGAGCACGCCGCGCAGCCGCAGCAGCTCTGCCTCGACGAACGACGGCGTCCGCCGGTCCTCCAGCGCAGCCGCGAGCACCCTGGCCGCGCCGCCCGGGGCGCCGGCGCGGAGTAACGCATCGGCGAGCAGCGCGCTCAGGTAGGCGTCGTCCATGCGGATGCCGGTCGCGTGCACCGCCTCGACGCCTCGCTCCAGCTCGGCGATCCCGTCGGCCTCGCCCGAGGCAGCTCGGGCCCAGCCGCGCAGGGCGGTGGCGAGCCCGGCGCGGTAGGCGTAGCCGTGGCGGTCGGAGAGGTCGCGCGCGCGCTCGGCGCATTCCCGCGCCTGCAGCGGCTCGTCACGGCACTGGTGGACGATCGCCGCCTGCACGTTCGCCGCCGCGAGCCCGTACACCCGCCGCGGGTCCTCCGCCAGGTGGACCGCCTCCCAGGCTCGCGCAACGGCCCGCTCGGGATAGCCGAGGAACCAGAGTGCGAGCGCGGCCCAATCGTGGCAGGCGACGCCGACGTCGTCGCCGAGCACGACGGTCCCGGGTTCCTCGCCGAGCTGGGCCTCCGACAGCGCCGCGCCCAGCTCGGCGTGCTCGAGCGCGCGGCTGAACGAGCCCTGGTGGAACAGGCTGCACGCGAGCACCTCGTGCGCCTGGAGCCGGTGGGCGTCGTCGTACTCGGGGATCGCCTGCAGGCACTCGCGTGCGGTCTCCTCGGCACGCTCGTACTCGCCTCGCGCCTCGTAGATCGTTCCGAGCGCGACGAGGACGGGCACCATCGGCTCGTTGTCCGAGAGGAGGTGGGCGAGGTCGCGAGCCCGGACCAGCGCCGCCTCCGCCTCCGCGGACGTCCAGCCGTCAGCCACGACCAGCGCCTGGCCGAGCAGTGAGAGCAGATCGAGCTCGAGCCGCTCGCGCTCGACGCCCTCGGGGAGCGCCGGCAGCGTCGCGAGCGCTGCCTGCAGCTGCCCGATCGCGAGCCGAGGGGCGAGCCGCCGCAGCGACTGCTCCGCGGCGAGACGCAGGCTGACGACGGCGCGCTCGGGGACGCGGCCGCGCTCGTAGTGCGAGGCGAGCTCGGCCGCGATCTCGCCCGCTTCAGCGCCGTAGGCGAGCTCGAGCCGCTCGGCGACCCGCCGGTGCAGCAGCGCGCGCCGCGCGTCCGGGATGTGCTCGTACAGCACCTGCTGGTGCACCTGGTGGACGAACCCGTACCGGCCGGCGATGGTCCCGTCGGGCCACTCGGCCGGGTCGCGCCGCTCGAGAAAGCGCCGGCGGCGTGCCAGCTGCTCGCAGGCAAGCTCCACGTCGTCCTCGGGCAGCTCGACGGCCGCGGCCACCGCCGGCACCGCCGCCTCGGCGCCGGCCACGGCTGCCGCCTCGAGCACGAGCTGCTCGCCCTCCTCCAGCCGGCTGAGCTGGCTCAGGACGAACGACCGGATCCCGTCGGGCACCGCGGTGCTCAGCTCCTCGATGCTGCGCGCCGGGCGCCAGGCACCCTGGATCTGCACCAGGGCCCCCTCCTCGAGCCAGCCGTCGAGCACGGACTCCGCGAACAGCGGGTTGCCCCCCGTTCGCTCGTGCAGGACCGCGCCCAGCCGGTCGGCCAGCTCCCCGGCGCCGACCCGGCGCGCGGCGAGCTCGGCGAGCGCGTCGCGACCGAGGCTCTCGAGCGGCACCTCGACGCAGCGCCGCCGGGCGTGCAGCTCGCGCGAGAGCTCCGCGATCGCCTCGGCCGCGCTGGAGCCGGGCACGTATGTCCCGATCAGCAGCACCGGCGCCCGGGCGCTGCGGCGCACGATCCAGGCGACCGCGTCCAGCGTCGCGGGATCGGCCCAGTGGAGATCCTCCAGGACGAGGACGAGCGGACGCAGCGCGGCGACGGCGTCCACCGCCTCGCCGAGCTCCCGCAGCATCCGCTCACGGGTCGCGCCGAGCGCCTGCCGGTGCAGCTCGTCGAGCGCGGCCGGATCGACGAACCAGGGCATCTGGGCCATCCAGGTCGGGGCGCGCCGGAGCAGTACGGGGACGACACCGTCCGCAAACGGGCCTTCGCACAGCCCCCCGAGCGCGTCGAGGACCGGCAGGTACGGCTCGCCGCCGCCGTGCTGCTCCAGGCAGAGGCCGCGCCCCACCAGCAGCGGCTGCCGAGCCTCGGCCTCCGCGACGACCGCCTCGACGAGGGTCGACTTGCCGATCCCCGCGTCTCCGGTCACCAGGACGAGGCGCCGTCGCCCCGAGACGGCCGCCTCGAGCTCCGCCCGGAGCTGCGCGAGCTCGTCCTCCCGGCCGGCGGGCGGAGCCGGCGCCGGGAGGGGCGCCGCCGGCGCCGGCGGGCTCGGCTCGGGCACCGCCTCGAGCGCGGGGTCCTGGCGGAGGATCGCGCGCTCGAGCTCCCGCAGGGCCGGCGACGGCTCGATCCCCAGGTCCTCGTCGAGCGTCCGGCGATACGACTGGTACGCGGCGAGGGCGTCGGCGTGGCGGCCCGACCGGTAGAGCGCGAGCAGCTGGAGGCGTCGCGGCCGTTCCCGGAGCGGCTGCCGCGCGACCAGCGCCTCGAGCTCGCCGACGACGTCGGCGTGGCGCCCGAGCTCCAGCTCCGCCTCGAGGCGGTCCTCGAGCGCGGCCAGCTGGAGCTCCTGCAGCCGCGCGATCTCGACCCGGCCGAACGGCTCGCTCGCGAACTCCGCCAGAGCCGGGCCGCGCCAGAGGTCGAGCCCCTCCGCGAGCACCGCGGCGGCGCGCGCACGCTCGCCGCGCGCGAGCAGCGCGCGACCCTCGCCGGCGAGGCGCTCGAAGCGCTGGACATCCACCGACTCGGGCTCGACGTCCAGCACGTACCCCGAGCCGCGCGTGTGGATCACGGGAGCGGGCAGCGCCTTCCGTAGCTGGGAGACGTAGATCTGGACCATCTTGACGGCCGTGTCCGGCACGTCGTCCCCCCAAAGCTCGTCGACCAGGCGCTCGGTCGAGAGCGTCCGACCCGCGCTCAGCGCGAGCAGCGCGAGCACCGCGCGCTGCTTCCGGCCGCCGAGCCGGAGCGGCTGCGCGCCCTCGTAGACCTCGAGGGGGCCGAGGAGCCGGAACTCCATCACGGTGTCGAACCTACCCGGTCAGGCCACGTCGACCTTGATCACGTTCGTCGAGCCCGGGATGTTGACCGCCGTCCCGGCCGTGATCACGACCCGGTCGCCGCTCGCGACGAGGCCGCTCTGGCGCGCGACCTCCAGCGAGCGCGCCCAGAGGTCCTCGACGTCGTCGGTCTCGGGGATCTCGAGCGGCGTCACCCCCCACTCGAGCGCCATGTGCCGCAGCGACTCGCCGTCATGGGTGATCGCGATGATCGGGCGGCGGGGGCGCAGCCGCGCGACCGCGGACGCCGTGCGACCGGTGAACGTCGGCACCAGGATCGCCTTCGCCGACAGCGCCTCCGCGATGTCGCAGGCGGCGTTCGACATCGCCTGGCCGATGGTCGGCTCGTCCTCGGCCTGCGGGATCTCGTGCCGGTAGCCGAGGCTCGGCTCGACGGCCAGGGCGACGCGGTCCATGTACTGGACGGCCTCGACCGGGTAGTCGCCGACCGCGGTCTCGCCGGAGAGCATCACCGCCGAGGTGCCGTCGAGGATGGCGTTGGCGACGTCCGACGCCTCGGCCCGGGTCGGCTCGGGCAGGTGCAGCATCGACTCGAGCATCTGCGTCGCCGTGATCACGGGCTTCCCGCGCTCCAGCGCCTTCGAGATGATCCGCTTCTGCAGCAGGGGCACCTCGGCGACGCCGATCTCGACCCCGAGGTCGCCGCGCGCGACCATGACGCCGTGTGCCTCGAAGAGGATCTCGTCGAGGGCCGCGACCGCCTCCGCCTTCTCGATCTTCGCGATCACGAACGCGTGCGAGCCGGCCGCCTCGATCAGGGTCCGCAGTGCCTTCACGTCGGAGGCCGAGCGGACGAACGAGAGCGCGACGAAGTCGACGCCCAGCTCGAGCGCGACGTCGAGGTCGTCCAGGTCCTTGCGCGTCAGGGACGGGATCGGCAGCGGCACGCCGGGCAGGTTGACGCCCTTGTGGGAGCCGACCACGCCGCCGACGACGACCTCGCAGCGCGCGCGGCTGCGCTCGACCGCCTCCACGCGCAGGCGGACGTGCCCGTCGTCGATCAGCACGTCGTTGCCCGGCTGCAGCACGGAGCCGAGCACGGACGGGCTGACCGGCAGGTCGCCGTCGCGCGCCGCTTCCTCGCCGGCGATCACGACCGACGCGCCCCGCTCGAGCTCCACCGCGGCGTCGAGGTCGCCGATGCGCAGCTTGGGCCCCTGCAGGTCGGCGATCAGGGCCACCGGGCGGCCGATCGACTCCTGCGTCTCCCGGATCCGCCTCGCGAGGAGTGAGTGGTCGTCGCGCGTCCCGTGCGACATGTTCAGGCGCGCGCCGTCCATGCCCGCCTCGATCAGCGCGCCGATGATCTCGGTCGTGGAGGAAGCGGGCCCGATCGTCGCGACGATCTTCGTCCTGCGGACCTGCGGTGCCATCGCTGCTCAGGCTAGCGGTACCGGGCGCCGGGAAGCGAGCGAGCTGCCTCCCTCTCCCCTAGAGCGCCCGTCCGCCGTCGCGCACCCGTGGATCGAGCGCTCGATCGGCTACCAGCTGCGCCAGTCGTCCGCGCAGGGCACCTGTTCCGTGTCCGAGAACCACTGGCGCTGCACGACGACCTCGATCACGCGGTGGGACGGCGGGCGAGGCGGACTGCCGTACGACGTGTTCTGGATGAGGAACGCGGTCATCGCGCCGGAAGGATCCCGGACGGTGATCCACGTTCCGGGGAACGCTCGTCCGAGCTCCCGTGTCTGGCAGCTCGCCGACGGAAAGCGACGCGCGATCTCTCCCGCCTTCGTACCCACTCCCAGACCGTCCCGCGTCCGCCGGCCGGGCACCGTCGTCGCTACGCGAACGACCCGCAGTACCCCGGACGAAGTGCGAAATCCGACCGTCCAACGAGCGGAGCCCCACTGGAGCTCGACGTATTCGCCTCCGAGCGCGAGCTCGACACGGCGGCTGACGGCGGACGTCCTCCCGAGCGCACGCTTGACCTTCGCAAGGGGCATGTCGAGCCGAACCGCCCCGATGCCCTTACCCAGCGAGATGCCCTGCACTCCGGGCGCACGCAGGGGACTCGACACAGCGTCGCGGGCGCTACCGGCGAAGCAGCCTACGACGACACACGCACCGACAGACAGGACCGCGCGCGTCACGTGAGAAGTATTGACTGTTCTACCGTGACCAGCGCGGGAAGGCGTCCCAGCCGGGGTAGACGGCCGCGTCGCCGAGCTGCTCCTCGATCCGCAGCAGCTGGTTGTACTTCGCCGTGCGGTCGGAGCGGCACGGCGCGCCCGTCTTGATCTGGCCGGCGTTCGTGGCGACCGCGAGGTCGGCGATCGTCGCGTCCTCGGTCTCGCCCGAGCGGTGCGAGACGACGGCCGCGTACCCGTTCGTCCGGGCCAGCTCGATCGCGTCGAGCGTCTCCGTCAGCGTCCCGATCTGGTTGACCTTGACGAGGATCGCGTTCGCGGCCTGCTCCGCGATCCCGCGCCGCAGGAAGTCGACGTTCGTGACGAAGAGGTCGTCGCCGACAAGCTGCAGCCGCCTGCCGAGCCGGTCGGTCAGCGTCTGCCAGGTCGCCCAGTCGTCCTCGGCGAGCCCGTCCTCGATCGAGACGATCGGGAAGCGGTCGGCCAGGTCGGCCCAGAGGTCGATCATGCCCGCGCCGTCGAGCGTGCCGCCCTGCCGGCGGAGCTGGTAGACGCCGCCTTCGTAGAGCTCGCTCGCGGCGGGGTCGAGCGCAAGTGCCACCTTGTCACGATGTCCGGCCCGAGCGGCGGCCTCGAGGATCACCTCGCACGCCTCGTAGGCCGAGGGGAGGTCGGGGGCGAAGCCGCCCTCGTCGCCGACGCCGGTCGAGAGACCGCGCTCCTGCAGCAGCGCCTTCAGGTGGTGGTACGTCTCGGCACCGATCCGGAGCGCCTCCGAGAACGACTCCGCGCCGGCGGGGACGACCATGAACTCCTGGAAGTCCAGCGACGTGTCGGCATGGGCGCCGCCGTTGACGACGTTCATGAGCGGCACGGGCAGGACGTGACCGTTCGTGCCGCCGAGCCAGCGGTAGAGCGGCACGCCCGCCTCGTCGGCAGCGGCCTTCGCAGCGGCGAGCGAGCAGCCGAGGATCGCGTTCGCGCCCAGCCGGCTCTTCGTCGGCGTGCCGTCGAGATCGATCAGCGCCGCGTCGACGTCGCGCTGGTCGCCGGCGTCGAGCCCGGTGAGCCGGTCGGCGATCTCGCCGTTGACGTGGGCTACGGCGCGGCCGACGCCCTTGCCGAGGAACGCGTCGCCGCCGTCGCGGAGCTCGACGGCCTCGTGCTCGCCGGTCGACGCGCCCGACGGCACCGCCGCGCTCCCGAAGGCGCCCGAGTCGAGCCCGACCTCGACCTCGACCGTCGGGTTCCCCCGCGAGTCGAGGACCTGCCGGCCGTGGACGTGGACGATCGCGCTCACGAGCGAAAAGCCTAGTAGGGGCCGGACCTGTCCGGCCCCCGAACCGCCCCGGGACGCACCCGCCCCCGGACGAACCGGCCCCCGACCACCTCCGTAGGGGCCGGACCTGTCCGGCCCTCGAACCGCCCCCGGGCCGGACAGGTCCGGCCCCTACGAGGCGAGCTCGGCCTTCGCCCGCTCGTACCAGCGCTCCTGGCCGTCGAGGTCGAGCGTCGTCCAGTCGACGCCGCCTTCGGCGGCCAGCTCGACGGCGCGCTCGACCCGCGCCGTCCAGCGCGCCGTCGTCGCGCGCAGCGCTAGCTCCGGGTCGACGTTGACCCGGCGCGCCACGTTGACGGCCGTGAAGAGCAGGTCGCCGACCTCGGCGAAGACGGCCGGGTCGGGCTCCGTCTCCGGCGCGGGCATGCCCGCGCGCTCGATCTCCCGCTCGAGCTCCTCCAGCTCCTCGCGCGCCTTCGCGAGCGGCCCCTCGAGGTCGGGCCAGTCGTAGCCGACCGCGGCAGCGCGCCGCTGGACCTTCCGCGCCTGCAGCAGCGCCGGCAGCGAGTCGGGGACGTCGTGGAACACGCCCTCGCGCCCCTCCTGCTCGGTCTTGATGGACTCCCAACGCTCGCGCACACGCGCGGCCGTCCGCGCGTCGGCGTCGCCGAAGACGTGCGGGTGCCGGCGGACGAGCTTCTCGGCGACGGCCCGCGCAACGTCCTCGAGACCGCCGTTGCCCTCCTCCTCCAGGAGCAGGGCGAGGAAGTAGACCTGGAAGAGGAGGTCGCCGAGCTCGTCGCGCAGCTTGGCCGGGTTGCCGGCGACGGCCGCGTCCGCGACCTCGTACGCCTCCTCGACCGTGTGCGGGACGATCGTGCGAGCCGTCTGCTCGCGGTCCCACGGGCACTCCCGCCGGAGGCGACGGGTCAGCTCCTGGAGGTCGAGGAGCGCCCGGCTCAGCGACGAGGGGCTAGCCGTTGCCGTCGCTCGTCTCGGTCTCGCTGCTGGCGAGCTGGGGCGGCGCGAAGCCGTCGGCGTACGAGACCTTCTCCTCGTACTCCTTCTGCAGGTCGCCCGCCCACGTGTTGACGGCGTCGTTCTTCTTCTGCGCCTCGAGGTCCTTCCGGATGCTGGCCTCGACCTCGGGGAACGAGGTCGTCTTCCCCGGCTTCACGGCGGAGATCGGCTGGATCACGTGGTACCCGAACTCGGTCTTGACCGGCCGCGAGATCGTCCCCTCGGGCAGGAGGAACGCGGTCTGGTCGAACGTCGCGACCGTCTGGCCGCGCGAGATAGTGAGCTTGCCGCCCGCGTCCTTGGAGCCCGGGTCGAGCGAGTACTTCTTGGCCAGCGCGCCGAAGTTGGCGCCGCCCCTGAGCTCGTCGTAGATCTCGGTCGCCTTCGCCTTCGTCTTGACGAGGATGTGGCGGACGTCGCGACTCTCGGGGACCTCGTAGCGCGCCTTGTTCTGGTTGTAGAACGCGCGGGCGTCGGACGTCGACACCTTGACGCCCTTCGTCACCTCGTCGTAGAGCTTGTCGGCGAGCAGCCGCGCCTCGATCGTCGACCGGAACGCGTCCTCGCTGTAGCCCTGCGCCTTCAGCTGGGCCTGGAACTTGGCGTCGCTGCCGCCGAAGTTCTCCTTCTTGACGGTGGCGATCTGGTCGTCGATCTGCTTGTCGGTGACGGTGATCCCCAGCTTGTCTGCAGCCTGCTCGTACTCGACGCGCTGGACCAGGTACGCGACGGCCTGGCTCTGCAGCGACTGGTACTCGGCCGTGCCCGCCTTCGGGAACTCGCGCTTCTGCGACTTGTACGTGGACTCGGCGAGGTCGAGGAGCTCGTCGAGCTCCGCCTTCGTGATCTCGCGCCCGTCAACGACGGCGACGGCGTCGTCGGGGACGGAGCTGTCGCCGCCGCCGCACCCCGCGAGGAGGGCGGCACCGAGGACGACGAGGAGCAGGGCGAGCAGGCGCATGGGTCTCATGATCTCTCTCACTTATAGACGAGGCTTCGTTACGAGGGGGTTCAGGTTTGTGCGCAAACAGTTCGGGCGGAAGCGGCTGCCGGTTCGGCCGCCCCTGACGCGAAAACGGCCGCGCGCTAGGCGGCCACTCGCGCCTCCACGATAGCATCGGCCAGCCCCAGCGCCCCCTGCAGATCGTCGGCGCGCAGCGAGACCTCTCGCTTCGCGGTGCTGTAGACGGCCGTGTCCACCACGGCGCGGAGCGCGCGCAGCTCGCTCGAGCCGAGCGCGAGCGGCCCCACGGTCGCGCGGCCGCCGCGGAAGACGAGGTAGTCGGCGCCGAGGCGGGCGAGCTTGAGCTTCGCCTCCTGGATCGCGAAGAGGCTCTCGACCGGCTCGGGCAGCGGGCCGTAGCGATCCTCCGTCGCGGCCCTGAGCTCCCGCAGCTCGTCGTCGGACTCGACGAGCGCCAGGCGCCGGTGCAGGTCGATCTTCAGCGGCTCCGAGGCGATGTAGGCAGCCGGGACGTAGGCGTCGACCCGGGCGTCGACCCGGACCGGCCGCGCCGCCACGCGCGCCTGGCCCGAGAGCTCCGCGACCGCCTCGCTCAGCATCTCGACGTACAGCTCGAAGCCGAGCGCGGCCACGTGCCCGGACTGCTCGGCCCCGAGCAGGTCGCCGGCGCCGCGGATCTCGAGGTCGCGCATGGCGATCTGGAAGCCGGCGCCGAGCTCGGTGTGGTCCGCGAGCGTCGCGAGCCGGGCCCGGGCCTCCGGCGTCAGCTCCCGGCGATCGGGGTACAGCAGGTACGCGTGCGCGGTCCGGTCGGAGCGCCCGACCCGGCCGCGGATCTGGTACAGCTGGCTGAGGCCGAGCTGGTCGGCCCGCTCGACGATCAGCGTGTTCGCCTGCGGGATGTCGATCCCCGACTCGATGATCGTCGTCGAGACGAGCACGTCGGCGTCGCCGGCGAGGAACGCGTGCATGCGCTCCTCGAGGTCCCGCTCGCCCATCTGGCCGTGGGCGACGAGGAAGCGGAGCCCGGGGCACAGCTGCTGGAGCTTCGCCGCCACCTCCTCGATCGTCTCGACCCGGTTGTGGAGGTAGAAGGCCTGGCCGCCGCGCGCATGCTCGCGCTCGAGCGCGGTCCTGATCAGCTCCTCGTCGTACTCGCCGACGGTCGTGCGGATCGGACGACGGCCCTCCGGCGGCGTCTCGATGATCGAGATGTCCCGGAGCCCGGAGAGCGAGATGTGCAGCGTGCGCGGGATCGGCGTCGCGGAGAGGGCGAGCACGTCGACCTCGAGGCGGAGCGAGCGCAACAGCTCCTTCTGCGCGACCCCGAAGCGCTGCTCCTCGTCGAGGATGACGAGCCCGAGGTCCTTCGCGATCACGTCGCGGGACAGGATCCGGTGCGTGCCGACGAGCACGTCGACCTTGCCCTCGGCGAACGCGTGGAGGACCTTCTTCGCGTCGGCCGGGGTCCTGAAGCGGGAGACCATCTCGACGCTGACGGGCAGGTCGCGATAGCGCTCTCTGAGGGTGTTCCAGTGCTGCTCGGCGAGGATCGTGGTCGGGCAGAGGACGAGCGTCTGCTTGCCGTTCAGCGTCGCCGCGAAGGCCGCGCGGACCGCCACCTCGGTCTTGCCGAAGCCGACGTCGCCGCACACGAGCCGATCCATCGGCCGCGGTGCCTCCAGGTCCTCCTTCACCGCCTCGATGGCGCGTTCCTGGTCCTCGGTCTCCCGGTAGGGGAACGACGCCTCGAGCTGCTCCAGCAGCTCGTCGTCGAGGTCGTACGCCACGCCCTCGGCCCGCTGCCGCTGCGCGTAGAGGGCCAGGAGCTCGCCCGCGAGCTCGCGCACGGAGGCCCGGGCGCGGGCCTTGAGGTTCTGCCAGGCCTTGCCGCCGAGCTTCGACAGGGTGGGCGCGGCGGCGTCGGCGCCGATGTAGCGCGA
>DATBMD010000007.1:0-4812 GCA_036555085.1 Gaiellaceae bacterium | reverse complement strand
GCCTACGTCGACGGCTCCGGGCTCGGCGGCTTCGCGGGCCGGGCCGCGCAGGCAGGGGCCGGGATCGCGGGCGCGGGCGGCCTGCCGGCCGCGGCCGGCGCGACGGCCGGCCTGGGGCGGCTCGCGCTGGCGCTCTCGGCGGAGCCGGACGGGCTTCGCCTCACCGGCAACGCCGAGCTCGACGGCGCGGCGCCCGCTTCCTTCGCGCCGACGCTCCTCGACCGCGTGCCCGCCGACGCGCTCGCCGCCGTCGTCTTCCGGGGCGGCGACCTCGTCGGCTCGCAGCTCGACTCGCTCGGCGGCAGCAGCCCCGAGCTGCGGGCGCAGCTCGAAACCGGTCTCGGCATCTCCCTCGACGACGTCGCCGAGCTGTTCGCCGGCCAGGGCGTGCTCTACGTCCGCTCCGGAGCGCCGATCCCCGAGCTCACGCTCGCGCTCGAGGGTGCCGGCGCCCGCGGGCAGCAGGTGCTCGGCAAGCTCGTGCAGGGCCTGGGCGGCCTCGCGGCCGCGTTCGGGGGCACCTCCGGCGGGCTGAAGCCGGTGACGGCGGTGGAGGACGGCGTCGAGGTCACGCGGCTCGCGCTCGGGCCGGTGGCGATCTCGTGGGCGTCAGTCGGCGGCACGCTCGTCGTCACGACCGGCGAGGGAGGGATTCGCGCGTTTCGCGGGGACGGCCCGAAGCTGCCGGGCTCCGCGGGCTTCCGCCGCGCCGCCGCCGACGTCACGCTCGGCGAGCGGACGAGCGGCTTCGCGTACGCGGACGTCGCCGGTCTCGCAGCGCTGCTCGAGCGGGTCGGCGACGAGAAGAGCAGCGACGGGCTGGTCGCCGCGCTGGGGGCGCTCGACACGCTCGCGGTCGACACGACCGCGGAGTCGGGCGCGCTGCGCCTCGACGGCTTTCTCCGCGTGCGCTGAGCTAGCGTTCTCGCCGTGACGGACTCCGGCGAGCGGTGCGGGCGATGGTGACGGCTGAGGAGATCGGCCGGATCCCGGTCCTCGCGGTGCTCGACTCCGACGATCGAGAGCGGCTCGCCCGCGTGGCGGCCGACATCACCCTGGCGCCGGGGGAGTACGCGGCACACGAGGGAGACGAGCGGGCCCTGTTCGCCGTCCTGGAGGGCCAGATCGAGGCGGTCCGGGTCGTCGACGGCATCGACCGCCGCCTCGGCCTGCGCGAGCCGGGGAACCTCTTCGGGGAGGTGCCGATCACGCTCGGGACGGTGTTCCCCGTCGGCTTCCGGGCCGTGACGAGGTCGCGCGTGATCCGCATCGAGCCGCACGACTACCACGCCGTCGCCGCCGTGGCGCCGGCGGTGGTCGAGGAGGTCGGCAAGCTCGCCGGCCACCGGATCGAGGGTGCCGCCGGCCTGCAGGGGATCGCCGCCGAGCAGGGGCCGCCGCGCGCGATCGTGATCGGGCACCCCTTGGATCCTGCCTGCGCCGAGCTGCGGCGCTTCCTCGACCGAAACCAGATCAGGTATGTGCCGCTCGCGCCGGATGCCGCCGACGCGTTGGCGGTCCTCGGGCACCCAGCGCCCGCGGACCCGGACTGCCCGGCGATTCGCATCGTCGACGGCCCGACGGTGGTGCGCCCGCAGCTGCGGCACGTGGCGCAGCTCCTCGGGCTTCGCACCGAGCCCGCAGCGTCGGAGTACGACACGGTGATCGTCGGCGCGGGGCCGGCAGGGCTGGCGGCCGCCGTCTACGGCGCCTCGGAGGGCTTGCGCACGCTCGTGATCGAGCGCGAGGCGCCCGGCGGCCAGGCGGGCACGTCGTCGCGGATCGAGAACTACCTCGGCTTCCCGTCCGGTGTCTCCGGGGACGAGCTGGCGAGCCGCGCCCTCCAGCAGGCGCGCCGGCTCGGCGCGGAGATTCTCGTCACGCGCTCGATCACGGGGATCGACGCCACCACCCGCGAGCTGTCCCTCGACGGCGGCGACGTGCTGCGGGCGCGGACGACCATCCTCGCCTGCGGGGTCTCCTGGCGGCGCCTCGCGATCGAGGGGTTCGACCGGCTCGCGGGCAACGGCATCGCGTACGGCGCCGCCCGCGGCGACGCCAGGCACACGCACGGCCTCGACGTGCACATCGTCGGCGCGGGCAACTCGGCCGGGCAGGCGGCGCTTTCCTTCTCCGAGCACGCGCGGAACGTGACGATCCTCTGTCGCGGCGACGGGCTCGAGAAGAGCATGTCCCGCTACCTCGTCGACCAGCTCGCGGCGCGGTCGAACATCCGCGCGCTGTTCCGGGCCGAGGTGGTGGCGGCCCACGGCGAGGCCTCGCTCGAGGCGATCGAGGTCCGCGACGCAGCCGGGACGACCCGGCTTCCGTGCGGGGGGCTGTTCATCTTCATCGGCGCCGACGCCGAGACGGCGTGGCTCCCGCCCGAGATCGCGCTCGACCGCCACAACTACGTGCTCACCGGCTCCGACGTGACGGCCGCGGGCGCCTGGGAGCACGACCGCGATCCGTACCTGCTCGAGACGAGCGTCCCCGGCATCTTCGCGTGCGGCGACGTGCGCTCCGGCCCGGTCAAGCGCGTCGCCGCCGCGGTCGGCGAGGGGAGCATGGCGATCGCGTTCGTGCACCAGTACCTCAAGGAGGTCGAGGCGCCGAGCGGGCACGCGGGCGCCGCGCGGGCCGACGTCGTCTAGGGAAGCCGCCGCACGAGGCCGCAGATGCCGCGCCGCGGCGAGGCGCCCGTCGCGACCGCGCCGGCGATCGCGAGCCGGTGGCGTGCCCAGGCCGCCGCGTTCGTGAGCCCGGCGACGGGCGCTCCCGCGAGATTCCCGTCGCTGACCGGCAGCTCGAAGAGCGGCCGTTGCTCCCGGTAGAACACCCTGAAGTCGTCGCCGCGCCGCCCGTTGTACGACAGCACGGTCACGACGTCGGGCTGGACGAGGTTCGCGGAGCCGTTCTGGGTCGAGAACGCCATGTCGACCGCGCACTGGCCTCCGCCGCCGGTCGGTCCGCGCACCGTCCGGAAGCGGACGTCGCGGATCACCGTCGCCTTCGGCGGCATCGACGGCCCGTGCGGTGCGCTTCCGGGCGCGCCGATCGACGGGACGACGATGTTCCGCGCGTTCCGCAGGTACGACCCTGCGATCGTCGTCGTGCCGCGCCCGAACGACGGCGTCACG
The DNA here is from genome assembly GCA_036555085.1 of Gaiellaceae bacterium. Lineage (GTDB taxonomy): Bacteria > Actinomycetota > Thermoleophilia > Gaiellales > Gaiellaceae > Gaiella. The sequence continues at coordinate 1,672 of DATBMD010000007.1, read as the reverse complement.
ATCCCCGAGCGGAGGTTCTGGATGTCGGCGTCGCGGATCGTGACGCCCTGGTTCATGTAGTCGCCGAACCAGATCCCGAGCACGAACTCGTGCCGGTTCTCGATCACGCTGCGGTCGCCGCGCGCGGTGAAGCCGTCGAACGTCAGGTGGTTGGCCGGGTAGCCGTAGTAGCCGTAGCGGGAGAAGTTCCAGGCACGGAAGTCGCGGACGACGCTCTCCCGCATCCGGAGCGGCTTGGTGTCGACCGTCCCGAGCCAGTAGATCTGCAGGCCCGTCTCCGTCGCCCCGTACACCTCGTTGCCACTGAACTCGCGCAGCGCGGTCGCGTTGCCGTTCAGCGTCCGCGCCTCGCCGTCCACGGCCGTGTCGGCGCCCCGGAAGCGCGGAACGGCGATCTCGCCGAGGTAGACGAAGTAGAGATCGAAGCCGACGCCGCCCATCGGCCCGTCGCTCATCACGTTGGCGGCGACGTTGTCGCGGACGACGTTGTTCGGGCCGCGGAACCAGTAGCCCCGGCCGGCCTCGGAGCGCTCGCCGCCGCCCTGCCCGCGCACCCGCACGACGAGGTTCCGCTCGATCACGTTGAAGCTCTCGTTGCCGATCTCGGTTCCGATCCCCCAGCCGGCGCCGTTGTGGACGACGTTCTCGCGGACGAGCCCGTAGTGGCTGTCGTGGATCGTGATCGCCCACTTGCGCCGGTTGAGCTGCGCGTCGTCGTCGACGACGTTGCCGACGAGCCGGTACTGGTAGCCGGCTCCGCCCGCGCCGCGCGGGCCGGCGAGATGGTGCACGTGGAGCGGGTAGCGGCCGGCCTGGTTCGTCCCGACGTGGACGACCCCACCCCGGTCGTCCGGCCGGGTCACGTCGAGCTTGTCGACCGTGGTGCGGCCGAGGTTGCGGAAGGCCGCGTAGCGGACGTCGACCGCGCTGCGCCCGGTCGCGAGCACGTGGCCGCGCGTGCCCGACGGCTTCGCCGAGCGGACGACGACCGAGCGGGTCAGGTTGCCGACGTGGGGGAGGAAGTCGAGGCGGTCGTTCCCGTCTCGCGCGCCGGGATGGTCGAAGCGGAGCGGCGACCGGAGCGTCACGGTCCGGCCGTCCGCGGAGACGCTCGCGACGGTGCCCTGCTCGCCCTGGAGCTCGTATTCGGGGACGGTCTCGACGGCGAAGTGCCGCGAGTCGGGGAGCACGAGCCGGTCGCCGGCGCGCCAGCCGGTCACCGGCTGCGCGAGGCGGAGCGCCCGGTCGCCCCGGCGGGGCTCGCGGGCGAGGCGGGCGAAGGCGGTCCTGGGGGCGCCGTGGACGGTGAGCTCGCCGTCGACGACCAGCAGGCCCGTGCCGAACTGATACGGGTCCCGTTTCAGGTCGAGCGGCTCGCCCGCGATCACGAGCTCCGCCCGGCCCGTGACCGGAGCGGCCGGCGTGCCGAGCTCGAGCGCGCCGCCGGGCAGCACCAGCACGGTGCCGGCCGTCAGACGCGCCGGCGCGCCGGTGGCGAAGCGGAGCCGGCCGCCGCGCTGGACGCCGACCGTCCGCGCGCGCGCCTTGCCGCCGTCGACCAGCACCGTCGTCCCGCCCGCGATGCTGACGACGTCGCGCGCGCTCGGGACGCGGGCCGGGCGCCAGGTGCGGGGATCGGACCAGCTGCCCGAGGCGGCGCTGCGGATCGTCG